>JAZRXZ010000001.1:0-21460 GCA_045600445.1 Bacteroidales bacterium
CTCGAACCCGTGACCTCCGCCGTGACAGGGCGATATTCTAACCAACTGAACTAGCGCACCAAATTATAACAATTCCAGGATCGGAATCCAGCGCAACAGCGCCAAAAGCTTAAAGCTCGTATAATTTGTAATCAATGATTATTGAACTTTAGTACGTCTGCAGGGGCTCGAACCCTGGACCCGCTGATTAAGAGTCAGCTGCTCTACCAACTGAGCTACAGGCGCATATTTTATATCAAGTAAACAATATTTCAAAGAACTTAGAGCGAAAGACGGGGCTCGAACCCGCGACCCCGACCTTGGCAAGGTCGTGCTCTACCAACTGAGCTACTTTCGCAATTATTATTTCAAAATGGACTTTCGCCAAGATTACTCTTGTGAGTGACCATCGTGGGCGCAGATGGATTCGAACCACCGAAGTCGTAGACAGCAGATTTACAGTCTGCCCCATTTGGCCACTCTGGAATACGCCCGAGATTTGCGCTTCAAGATGGGCTTGAACCAACGACCCCCTGATTAACAGTCAGGTGCTCTAACCAACTGAGCTATTGAAGCAGTTGCTTTGCGATTAAGATTGCTCTTGTTTCGTTTAGCGGGTGCAAAGATAGAGTCTTTTTTGTCTGTTTCCAAACTTTTTTGTCACTTTTTCCCAAAAACAACAATTTTAGGCCCAACATCGCACTTATTTGACAATTTTGGTTTACAAAAGAGGGTATTTGAACCTGATCAAACGCCCTCTTTTATGACTTTATAGCTTATTCCGCAGCATTCTCAGCTGGTTTTGGCTCAGAAAAATCATCATTTCCCGTTTCAACAAGGAGATTATACCACTGAATAAACTTCTTGATATCTCCTGCATGTACGCGATCTGCATCATATTCTGGCATTACCTCTGCAAACCAAGCGCGCTGCGCATCTGCAGGATCCTTTGTAGATACTGGAGCAATCTTGCCACCGGTCAAAGCCTTTGCCTTTGCAAAGACGGTATTCAATGGTAACTCTCCATCAACGGTATACATTGCAATATCTCCTAAAGAAAGCACCTTGTCACGCTGAAGAGCTGGACAGCGACGGCCATCTGACAACGACTCACAAATAAGCATATTCTTACCACGACTTACAAGACGATAAAGACCTGGCTTACCTGAAATAGCTAAAATTCTTTCGATCATTTTCTAATTATATTTAATAATGTGTAATACTTATTTCTTCAATTCTTCCAAAATTACCGATGCTGCACGAACTGGGGCTCCCGGTTCTCCTAGCACATCTCTCATTTGAGCATACTGTGCGAGCATCCGGGAACGAGCTTCGCTTTGACCCATCAGAGACAGGAGTTCCTGATGCAATATCTCAGAAGTGAACTTATAACCTAACAACTCTGGCACTGCAGGTTTTGCAAGAGGATGATCTTTGGAGAATCCATCAAGCAGCAAATTTACCAAAGAAACAAAGCGAATGTGACGAAGCACATATTGCATCACAGAATATACGAGACGGCCACCACCGAAATTATAACAAACGACTTGCGGACATCCGAGATAGGCAGTTTCCAAAGTAGCCGTACCACTTGTTACTGCTGCTACTTCTGCAGCTCTCACCAAATCAAACGTTTCTCCAAAGACGATTCTGACAGGAGGGACCATTTGATATTTACGTATGATCTGTCCATAGAATTCCTGTGGAATGGCAGGCGCTCCTGCAATCACTAATTGATGGCACGAAATAGAAGTTGCCGCCTCAAGCATTTTAGGCAAATTATCGCTCACTTCAGCCTTTCGGCTACCAGGCAAAAGAGCGATAATACTCTGATTGGCATTTATCTCATGCCGCTGACAGAATCCGTCCCTATCAAAAGGCTGAGTCACAATAGGAGCCAGTTCATCAACCGTAGGATTTCCGACATAGGTCACTTCATAACCTCTTTGACGGAACCACTCGACCTCAAATGGCAAGATACAAAGAAGTCGGTCGACATACTTACGAATCTGCTTAATGCGATATTCCTTCCAGGCCCAGATTTTTGGCGAGATATAATAGAACACCTTGACAGATGGCATCTGTGTCTTTACCCATTTGGCGATACCCAGATTAAATCCAGGATAATCGACAAGGATCACAGCGTCCGGCTGATATTGAGCAATATCCTTCTTACAGTTCTTCATACCCTGAAGAATCTGAGGCAAGTGCTTTACCACCTGAACGAAACCCATATAGGCAAGATCCCTGTAATGGCAGACCAGCGTTCCACCCTCCGCAGACATTGCATCACCTCCGAAATAACGGAACTGAGCCTGCGGATCCTGTTCCTTCAAATGATGCATCAGGTAAGAGGCGTGAAGATCACCACTTGCCTCTCCTGCTATGAGATAATACTTCATGGTGTCTCAAATCTCTTTAGTTCCGACAAATCAGCATGAGAAGTATAGTCTACATGCTGAGGGACAACTGATATATAGTCATGCTCAAGCCAATAGCGATCGGTATCCGTGGACCGAGGTTCCAAATTGACATATACTCCAGTTACTTGGAAAGAGGCAATGCCATCATGCTCGTCACCATTCAAATAATGGAACTCTTCTTCCCATCGGCCCTCCGCCTGACGACAAACCTTAATTCCTTTTATCTCCGGACATGCAGGGATATTAACATTCAATCCGATGCCCTCACGAACAGGATTAGCCAGCGATTGCTCAACAATTCTTCTGACGAATGGCAACGAAGCTGTAAAATCAGCCTCCTTGCGATGATCGAGCAAAGAGAATCCGATAGAAGGTACTCCGACGACACATCCCTCAAAAACAGCACCCATCGTACCACTATACATCACGCAGATCGATTCATTGCCCCCATGATTGATACCAGACAAAATCAAATCCGGCTTACGCTCACAGAACAGACGATGAAGCGCCAGCTTGACACAATCGACCGGCGTGCCACTGCATGAATAGATTGCAATCTCACCATCATCGCTCAAACGGGACAAGGTGACAGGCTGTGTGCACGTAAAGCTTGCAGAAAAACCAGAACGAGGCGAATCAGGAGCACATACGATAATACGAGCAAGTCCTCGGATACACTCCAAAAGGCAATTGATACCCTTTGCAGCATAGCCATCATCATTAGTCACCAGAATCACAGGGCGATCGTCTGGCAACGGCAACTGACCATAGCCGTCTGCTTCTGGATATGTAAATGCTTGGAAAGTACCCTCGTTCATTTTGCAATCAATATATCTTGTTTTGAGCACGCAAAGATAACAAAAAAACATGAACAAGCAAAAAAAAAGGTCTAAATTATGTTTTTTTGACAGAAAGTTATCAACAAAGGCCATAGTTATCAACATTTTTCTCATTATTTATATTTATAAAGTTGGAACCTTGAAAGAAAAGCATCATCTTTGCACCCGTAAAAGAATATTTAGAAACAGATAAGATATGGGATTAGTTATTGCCATTGCCAACCAGAAAGGCGGTGTAGGCAAAACAACGACCGCCATTAACCTGGCAGCTTCACTGGCAACACTCGAAAAGAAAGTGCTGCTCATCGATGCCGACCCTCAGGCCAACACGACCAGTGGACTTGGTATTGACGTCGCTAAGGTTAATACTTCGGTCTACGACTGCCTCATCGGCAGCGCCTCTGCACCGGATGCGATCATACCGACCTGTGTAGACAGGCTGGACATCGTTCCTTCCAGGATTGATCTGGTTGGTGCAGAACTGGAACTCCTGAATATAGAAAACCGAGAGCAGATGCTCAGAAAGCAGTTACGTTCAGTACGCAATCTCTACGATTACATACTCATTGACTGCTCTCCATCATTAGGTCTCATCACGGTCAACTGTCTCACTGCAGCAGACTCTGTCATCATCCCAGTACAGGCCGAGTATTTTGCGCTGGAAGGCATCAGCAAACTGCTTAACACCATCAAAATCATCAAGACCAAGCTCAATCCGAAACTCCAGATTGAAGGGTTCCTGCTGACTATGTACGATGCCCGTCTGCGACTCGCAAACCAGATTTACGAGGAGGTCAAGAGACACTTCCAAAAATTAGTATTCGATACTGTAATACAGAGAAATATACGATTAAGCGAAGCTCCAAGCTATGGCCTTCCTGCACTGCTATATTCTCCCGACTCAAAAGGATCGATTAATTACATGATGCTGGCAAGAGAGCTTCTGGCCAAGCATCACGACACTATTAAAAATTAATAAATAACGCGGGTGATATTTGGATATCTCCGCGTTTTTTCATATCTTTGCAGCGCTGCAAAACACGTGTGCACGTGCATGCGAGGCAAATTGCAACATAAAACATATAAAGATGAAACCAATGAAAACCGGTCTTGGCCGAGGATTAGACGCTTTAATATCAATGGACGATGCTGAGCAGGCGCTCACACAGGATACAGCTCCCTCTTCTATCAACGAAGTGGAAGTGGACTTGATCCATGCAAACCCCACACAGCCTCGTCACGACTTTGACGAACAGGCGCTGGATGATCTGGCAGCTTCGATCAAGAGCATTGGCATCATCCAGCCGATCACTCTTCGTCAAGAGGAGGACGGCACATACATGATCATTGCAGGTGAGCGACGCTTCCGTGCAGCTCAGCGTGCAGGTCTGGAGAGTATTCCTGCTTATATCCGCAAGGTCAGCGACGACGCCGTCATGGAAATGGCGCTGATAGAAAATATCCAGAGAGAAGATCTTAATGCTATCGAAGTTGCCTTGGCTTACCAGCAGCTACAGACACGCAATGGCATCACACAAGAAGAATTGGCTCAGCGCGTCGGCAAAAGCCGTGCTACTGTAGCGAACTTCATGCGTCTGCTCCGCCTTCCTGCCGAGATACAGTTGGCATTGAAGGACAAGCACCTTAGCATGGGTCATGCACGTGCCTTGTTGGGTATTGAGGATGCGGAACAGCAAGTGGCACTCTATCACCTCATCGTCGCACAGGATCTGTCTGTCCGCAAAGTAGAGAGTCTTGTCCGCGACTTTATCGAAGGACGTATTCTCGACTTTCGCCAGCAAGCAGAGAAGAATGAAAAGAAGAAGAATAGCGCAGCTGCACAGAACGAACTTTTCGGCATGATGAGCCAAAGGCTTTCGGAAATGTTCAGCGCCAAGGTCAAGATGGTATGTAACGAAAAGGGACAAGGTAAAATCACCATCCCATTCAAGAGCGACGAAGAATTGCAGCACATCATCGGCCTGCTTGACAAGATTAACTAAATAAAATCAGTGAAAAAAACATTCCTGATCCATATATTCAGCCTCTTACTTATCTCTTTGATAAGCCTTATTTCTTACAGCGATCTGTCTGCACAGGTTGTTGTTGATTCTGCGCAGGTAGCTGTGGACTCATTGCGCATCCCAAAGAAAAAGCTATCAAAGGTTTTTGACGAGGAATTCAAGACGAAGGTTGATACCATCCGGCAGGATACAACAGTCGTTGATACCACAGTTGTCAACGAGGACATTTTTTATGACGATGTCCTTCCTCAATACCAGTTAGCAGACTCTCTGCAGGCGTTTAATGAGGATTCTTTGGCCGCAGTTTATGCACAAAGGCTGATGGAAGAAAACCGTCTTGATGACTATTTTACGCGATTCAATCCCTCTCCAACCAAGGCTGTCTGGATGGCAGCACTCTTTCCGGGTGCTGGTCAGATCTATAACCGAAAGTATTGGAAGTTGCCTATCGTCTATGGAGGATTCTTAGCTCTTATATACGGCTATAACTTCAATCAACGATATTTCAGGACTTATCAGAACGCCTATCGTGACATGGTGACCAATAGTCCGAATGCCAGTTATCTGCAGTTTCTGCCAGGTTATACGATCCAACAGAAAAAAGACTTTGCAGAGAGGCATCACGACTATCTTCTCAAGACCTTTACGCGCAAGAAAGACACATATCGCAACTGGCGAGACTATTGTATCGTAGGCATGATTGGTGTCTATCTCGTATCTATCGTCGATGCATACGTCGATGCCGCCTTATACCATTTTGATATCTCTCCAGAACTCGATGCATACAATTCTCCATCGATGATGGTCAGCTATAAAATCGATTTTTAATATGTTCCGCATACCACGCCTCCTATTGACCTTCATGCTGCTGATCTACATGGTCAGCCAGTCTCTTGTGGCCCAGAAGCGCGAGTTGACAGAAGAGCAGAAGATGCAGAATCCTGCTTACCGTGCTATGATGACGGTAAGAGACTCTGCACTATTCATACCAGAAACACTCAACGAAATTGATACGCTTGCCTATAACTGGGCAGAGCGTCAATACATACACCTTGATCCTAATTGCATCCGAGAAGATAATCCGGAACCGACTCCCGATGACGTATATATCATGAGGCTGAAGGCCCTGCCTACGATCATCGACATGCCTTTCAACCAGCCAGTCAAGAAGAGTCTTGACTTCTACCTGAACCGCAGACGTTCTCTGATTGAGCACATGGTAGGCCTTGGATTCAACCATTATTTCCCGATCTTCGAGAATGCATTGCAAAGACATGACCTGCCTAGCGAACTTAAATATCTGGCTTGTATTGAATCTGCACTCCGTGTCAATGCATACAGTCCGGCTCATGCAGCAGGTCTTTGGCAGTTTATTCCTAGTTCTGGCATTCTACAGGGACTGGAAGTAAACAGTTATATCGACGAGCGATATGATGTCTACAAATCGACCGATGCTGCTTGTAAGTTTTTGAAGCAGCTCTATAATAAGTTCCAGGATTGGTCTTTAGCTATTGCTGCATACAACTGTGGTCCTGGCAACATTGACAAGGCAATAGCACGATCTGGAGGCAAGCGCACCTTCTGGGAACTGTACAACTATCTACCTAAGGAGACCCGCTCGTATGTTCCCCTCTTCATCGCTGCGACCTATTGCATGACTTATCACTGCGAGCACAATCTTTGTGGAGCAGAAGGTTCTATTCCCGTTGAATGCGATACGATTATGGTCAACCAGTTTGTCCATTTCGAGCAGATCAGCCATTGCCTCAATATGCCTATCGAGCAGGTAGAGAGCCTTAATCCTCAGTACATTTGCGATATTGTGCCTGCTTCTGAAGAAAAAGCTTATAGCATCACTTTGCCAGCCAACAAGGCAGTTGCATTCCTTCAGTTCCAGGATAGCATCTACGCTTATAAGGCTGACTCTCTTTTGCCACACAACGGAGAGTTGAAAGAAGTTCTCGAAAAAGGCCGACGCAACAGCTATGTCAATGCGGGAGGTAACCGTCGAGCAGGTGCAGGCACCAAAAGAGGAGGCACCTCGACTGCTTCTGGCACATCGCATATTGTACGCAAGGGTGAGACATTAAGTGGCATTGCAAAGAAATATCATACATCCGTCGCTGCTCTTAAGAAGACGAACGGACTTCGTCATGACAAACTGCGAGCAGGACAAAAACTCAGGCTACCTTAACCTTGTAGCCGAACTATCCTAAAAACAAATTTTAAAACCTGACTTCCATGACCGAGAAATACACTTATAGCGGATTCGTTTCAGAGAGTCAGCCTCTGGGCGTAATCACTGCAAATCTAACCGAAGAAGAGGCTTTGATCCAGAATGAGTTCGAAGGTCTTCTCATCGACTATCAGCATACGCGCAAGGGAGACAAGGAAGAACTGATTATCCGCGCCTTCGAATTTGCCAAGAAAGCCCATAAAGATGACCGACGTCAGAATGGCGTCCCTTATATCTGTCACCCGTTGGCCGTGGCTCGTATCGTGGCCGGCGAGATGGGATTAGGTTCCACCAGCATCAGTGCGGCTCTGTTGCATGACGTTATCAAGAGCAACCGTGTCACTTATGAAGATGTAGAGAAAGAATTTGGCACTCGCATTGCAGGTCTGGTCAAGGGATTGACTCAGATTTCTGGAGGCAATGTACGCTTTGTGACTGAAGAGACCAGCGATGGTACTCATCCTGCCTTGACGAATCCAGAAGAACAAGCTGAGAATTTCCGCAACTTGCTGCTGACTTTCAGTGAGGACGTTCGCGTCATCCTCGTCAAAGTGGCCGACCGTCTACACAATATGCGTACGCTGTCCGCCCTTCCAGAAATCAAGCAGAGACGCATCGCTAACGAGACGCTCTATCTCTACGCTCCTATCGCCGACCGCATGGGCCTCCACAAAATCAAGAACGAGCTGGAGGAACTGGGTCTGCAATACGAGAATCCTGAAGAATATCAGGAGATCAAAAACAAGATGCAGGAGGCCGAGGAGAGCTACTCTGCGGTGTTCAAGACTTTCAGTGCCCCTGTCACAGCCTTGCTCGACGGACTGGGACTGCAATACACCTTCCAGTATCGCATGAAGAGCGCCTACAGCATTTGGCGCAAGATGCAAAAGAAGCATGTAACCTTCGAGGAGGTATATGATCTTTTCGCCGCACGTATCGTCTTCACACCATCATCTCCAGAAAACGAGAAAACCGACTGCTGGCGAATCTATGCAGCACTGACCAGCATCTACAAGATACATCCTGACCGTATCCGTGACTGGATCAGCCATCCGAAGCAGTCGGGTTACGAAGCATTGCAGGTAACCGTCTTAGGTCCTGATAGCAACTGGATTGAGGTACAGATCCGCTCTGATCGCATGAACAAGTTAGCGGAGGAAGGCCTTGCTTCTCACTGGAAATACAAGAGCGGACAGACCTCCGACTCGAGCATCAACAAGTGGGTACAGAGCATCAAGGACATCCTCGATAACCCTGCACCTAACGCCACCGACTTCCTCGATCAGATCAACCTCAACATTCTCTCGAGCTCGATCTACGTCTTCACCAAGAAGGGTGACTTGCACGAGCTTCCGAAGGAATCGACGGCCCTCGACCTTGCCTTTGCTCTGCATACCGACATCGGCATGCACGCCGAGGCAGCACGTATTGAGCATGAGTTGCAACCACTTAACACCGTGCTCGAAACGGGTCAGCAGGTAGAAATCATCACCAACGAGAATATACACTGCTCAGCAGAGTGGATTGACTGGGTGCATACGGCCAAAGCGCGAGCCAAGATCCGTCGCTACCTCAACGAGACGCAGAACCCCGAACAGGCAGCAGAGAAGAAAAAGAAGAACATTCTCACCAACCTGCTGGGAATGGTCAACAAAAAGAAGAAAAAGGAGCAGAAGACTACCGAACAGAAGGAAGTCTATGTTCCGAAATCAAGCACCATCGAGCTCTCGGGTATCGACGGCCGCGGATTGCTCAACACCATCACACGAGTCATCAGTGACAGCTGCACGGCCAATATTGTCAACATCCACCTCGAGTGCAAGGAAGGTCTCTTCAAGGGATACATCACACTCGACACTGGAGACAACAAAATCATCGACAAGATGTGCTCTGCACTCAAGCAGATCCACGAAATCGAAAAAGCACATCGCAAATAAAAATAGCAGAATATGCTTATTGCACAACAGAAGAAACAGGAGAATATCGCTGAATACCTATTATATATGTGGCAGGTCGAGGACTTGCTCAGAGCTTGCCAGTTCGAAGATAAGCAGATCGAGCAGTTACTTGTCGGACGATTCAAGGCGGTAGAAGGTATCACAGAAAGCCAGCTGGAGCAGATTGGCAACTGGTACCTGCAGCTGCGCGATATGATGCTCTCCGAAGGCAAGCGCGAGAGCGGGCATCTGCAGATCTCGCAGAATGTCATCATCGATATGACCGACCTGCACCTACACCTTTTAAAACAAGGACAGGATGCGATCTACACATCCTGTTTCTACTCCACTCTTCCCTACATTGTAGAACTACGAGGCAAGGAAGGTGAAGACAAAGTGGGAGAACTCGAGACCTGCTTCACAGCACTTTATGGTCTGCTCCTGCTCCGTATGCAGCATAAGGAGATCAGCGAACAGACACAGGCTGCCATGAATCAGATCAGCAAATTCCTGGCACTCTTATCCGAAAAATATAAAGATTGGAAGAGCGGCAAACTCAAATTCGAGGACGAATAATCCTTGAGTTTACTTCGCTGTTTCGTCTTCTTTCTTGGCCGAGGTTTCTTCAGTCTTTTTGTCTGCAGGAGCCTCGCCTTCTTTCATGCCATCCTTGAAACTCTTGACGCCAGCACCCAAGCCACGCATCAATTCTGGAATTTTCTTTCCACCAAAGAGAAGCAAGGCTGCAATAACGATAAGGACGATCTCTGGGGTACCGATCATACCTAAAAGGAAAATCTTAAGTAACATATTATATATTTATCGATGTTAATAATCTAAATCAATTACTTCGGTTGCATCAATTTCCGGATCACAATACTTGCCAATGCATTACCGAACGTTGCCGTCACAGCGCAGAGCGAACCATTAGTCAAAGGTTTCTTTTCGCTCCACTCCTCCTCAACCTGGCCAGCTCCCAGATTGTCAAGCAGAGGCTCCTCGCTATAAACGCATTGGAACTTACACGCAGGATAAGTCTTCGCCTTCTTGAATTTGGTCCTGAGCGCTCGTGCCAAAGCATCTCCCTGCACCTGCCAGAACTCCGCCAGACGGACTTTCAGCGGATCGACACGGCGTGCAGCGCCCATCGAAGACAAAAGCGTCAGCTTCTTGTTAGCCTTACTCAACGCCGTGGCAGTCAGTATCAAATGCGCCTTATCAGCCAAAGAATCAATGGCGTCAATGACAAAATCAAACTGCTCCAGATGGAAAGACTCAGAAGTTGTCTCATCATAGACTTTATTCAATGCGATGATCTCTGCCTCCGGATTAATCTCGAGCAGATGCTTTTTCATCGCCTCAACCTTCACCTGTCCCACCGTCTGTGACGTGGCCATCAACTGACGGTTACAGTTAGTCACACACACCAGATCCGAGTCGACGATCGTGAGATGCGTCACTCCGGTACGAACCAGACATTCGGCACACCACGACCCCACACCTCCAACTCCGAAGATGATGACGCGCGCCTCAGCCATACGAGCAAGCGTATCCGTGCCGAGGAGCAACGTAGAGCGTCGATAGATATCTTTTTCTAATTGTGAAGCCAAGGGTTTTGAACTAAATTAAGCCTTCGTTTGGAGCATCAATCTGGCAAATGTGTCCAAACTCGCTGCAAAAATAATTAATATTTTAATATGTTGGGCAAAAATTACAAAGAAATGCGTAAATTTGCACCCTAATTACGTAAATGGCAATCATTCCGACAGATTTATAGAAGCAATGTCAGCAACATCGACCTCCAGATCTTCCTATCAGACACTGACCACAACAGCAGGCCTGCGAGTGGTCTATCGTCATACAGATACTCCCGTCAGCTATTGCGGATTCATGTTCGACTGCGGCACTCGCAACGAGTCAGGACCTGCGCAGTACGGCATGGCACACTTCATCGAGCATATCCTTTTCAAGGGTACGCAGAAGCGCGATTCCTGGCACATCAACAACCGCATGGAGAGCGTCGGAGGAGAGTTGAACGCATTTACAACCAAGGAAGAGACTACCTTTTATTCTGTCTTCCTCGACCGCGACTATGAGCGCGCCATCGAACTGCTCTGTGATCTGGTCGGCCATCCTACTGCTCCCGAGAGAGAGCTTATCAAAGAACAGGAAGTTGTCATCGATGAGATCATGTCCTATCGAGACACTCCAGCCGAACTGATCTACGATGAGTTTGAGAACCAGCTCTTTGCCGGCAGTTCATTGGGACATAACATCTTAGGCTCAAAAACCACCGTCAAAGGATTTCACTCAGAGGCCTGCCTTGCTTTCATCCGTCAGCACTACACGACCTCGCGAACACTCTTTTTCTATCAGGGAGCCATCAGCCTTGAAAAAGTGATCAAAGCCCTAGAGAAATACTACGAGCAAAGAGAAGATACGACCGAAGAAGATCCTGCTCTTTCGGCAATGACCATATTACAAGAAGAAACTGTAGAAGAAACCGAAGAGGAGCCTTGCCACAACCAGTCGCACGTCATCCTCGGAGCTCCTTCCTATCATATCGGTCATCCCCACTCTGCTGCGCTTGCTTTGCTCAACAACATCCTCGGAGGCCCTGGCATGAACAGCCGACTCAATCTGGCGCTCCGCGAGAAGCGAGGTCTGGTGTATACAGTCGAAAGTACCATCAACAACTACACGGATGCCGGTTATTTCAGCATCTATTTCGGTTGTGATCACCACGATGTGAGCAAATGTTTGAAGCTCTGCCACACCGAACTCGAGCATTTCCGCAACGTCACGCTGACCCCGACTCAGCTCGCTGCTGCTCAGCGTCAACTGCGCGGACAACTCGGCGTCAGCCAGGCCAACCTGGAGAATAATGCCATAGCATTAGCCAAGAACATGCTGCGACTTGGTCGTGTAGAGAGTATGGAAGAAACCTGCGCTCGTATCGACGCCGTGACTCCAGCGCTCATGCAGCAAGTAGCCAACGAAGTCTTCGACAAGACAAGTCTGCGCACCACTATCATCCAGTAAATCGGTCAAAAACATATTATACAACATATTTCGAACAAAAAAAGAGGCAATAATAACAAAAAATTGCCTCTTTTTTTTGTTTTATGGCCGATTTCGATTATCTTTGCACAATCTAATGACTATTCAACACTAACTAATAAATCTATAGAAAAATGGCATTAATGGATCAACTCGTTGCTAAGGCAAAGGCCAACAAGCAGCGTATCGTCCTCGCAGAGGGCACCGAACCACGTACTATTCAGGCTGCTGACCGCATCCTTGGCGACGGTGTAGCAGACATCGTCCTCATCGGCGCAAAGTCTGAGATCGACGCTCTTGTTGCAGAGTACGGTCTTAAGAATATTGATAAGGCTACCATCGTTGAGCCTTTGAACAACCCTAAGGCTCAGCAGTACGCTGACCTCCTCTTCAAGCTTCGTGAGAAGAAGGGTATGACCCCTGAGAAGGCTGCAGAGCTCGTTAAGGATCCTCTCTACCTCGGTACTCTCATCATCAAGAGCGGTGAGGCTGACGGTCAGGTAGCAGGTGCTCGCAACACCACTGGCGACGTGCTTCGTCCAGCTCTCCAGATCATCAAGACTGCTCCTGGCATCTCATGTGTTTCTGGTGCATTCATCATGATTATGGAGAATGAGGCAGCTAAGGCTTATGGCAAGGACGGCATCATGGTATTTGCTGACTGTGCAGTTACTCCTAACCCAGACGCTAAGCAGCTCGGTCAGATCGCTGTCTGCGCAGCTGATACTGCTCACGATATCGCTGGCATCGAGACTCCAGTAGTCGGTATGCTCAGCTTCTCTACCAAGGGTTCTGCAAAGCATGAGATGGTCGATAAGGTTGTCGAGGCAACTGCTATCGCTAAGGAGCTCCGTCCAGAGCTTCAGATCGATGGTGAGCTTCAGGCCGATGCCGCTATCGTACCTTCAGTAGGTGCAAGCAAGGCTAAGGGCAGCACCGTTGCTGGCCGTTGCAACACCCTCGTATTCCCAACTCTCGAGGTCGGCAACATCTGCTACAAGCTCGTTCAGCGTCTCACCGGTGGTACCGCAGTAGGTCCTATCCTTCAGGGTATCGCTGCTCCAGTCAATGACCTCAGCCGTGGCTGTAACATTGATGAGGTATATCAGACAATCGTAGTAACTTGCAACCAGGCCATCGGTGCCAAGGAGCGCGCTGCTGCCAAGTAATTTATAATTCGTAATTGATTATGAAGATCCTCGTTTTGAATTGCGGCTCATCGTCGCTCAAGTATAAGGTTTTCGATGGCAAGGAAGTCATCGCACAGGGTGGTGTCGAGAAGATCGGCCTCGCTGATTCATTCCTTAAGCTCACCGCTCCTGATGGAGAGAAGGTTGTCGTAGAGCACAACATGCCAGAGCATACTGCAGCTGTAGAGTTTGTATTCTCTGAGCACCTTCTCAACCCTAAGTATGGCGTCCTGAAGTCTGCTGATGAGATTCAGGCAGTTGGTCACCGTGTACTCCACGGCGCTATGAAGGTCACCAAGTCAAGCCTCGTAACCGACGAGCTCATCGAGATCGTTAAGGAGTGCTCAGTACTCGGTCCTCTCCACAACCCAGCTAACCTCAAGGGTATCATGGCAGTCAAGGCGCTCATGCCAAACGTTCCTCAGGTAGCAGTCTTCGATACTGCATTCCACCAGACCATGCCACCTAAGGCCTACATGTACGCTATTCCTAAGGAGATGTTCGACAAGTGGGGTGTTCGCCGCTATGGCTTCCACGGCACCTCTCATCGCTTCGTCAGCAAGCGTGCCATCGAGTACCTCGGCCTCGATCCTAACAACTCTAAGCTCATCGTTGCACACGTTGGTAATGGTGCTTCTATGTCTGCTGTTGTCAATGGCAAGTGTGTCGACACCACCATGGGTCTCACCCCACTTGAGGGTCTCGTCATGGGTACCCGCTCAGGCGACATCGATGCTGCTGCTGTTACCTTCATGATGGAGAAGGAGGGTATGACTCCTGCTCAGATGGATACTATGCTCAACAAGAAGTCTGGTATGCTCGGTATGTGCGGTTGCTCAGATATGCGCGATGCTCAGGCTCAGATGGAGGCTGGCAACGAGGACGCTAAGATCGCTCTCGAGGTTTATGCTTACCGCCTCAAGAAGTACATCGGTGCATACGCTGCTGCTATGGGTGGCGTTGACGCTATCGCCTTCACCGGTGGTGTCGGTGAGAACCACGTACTCGTTCGCAGCATGGTACTCAGCGATATGGAGTTCCTCGGCATCAAGCTCGACGCTGAGAAGAACAAGGTTCGCGGCGAGGAGACCATCATCTCTGCTGCAGACTCTAAGGTTGTCGTAGCTGTAGTTCCTACCGATGAGGAGCTCATGATCGCTACCGATACTGAGGAGATCGTAAGTGCACTTTAATCAATCATCTTATAGTCATCTGGCATACTTTCTCATGTGTGTCAGATGACTCTTATTTAATCTTCGTATGAAAAAGACTATTTGCATCATTGCCATATTACAGGTATTGTTGGCAGGTTCCTTGCATGCACAGGAAGCATTCAAGCATTTAGGAGCCAGCCTTGAGTTCGGCACCACCGGACTTGGCATTAATGTAAGTTATCCACTCCTGACTGATCGTCTGATTGTCACTGTCGGTTACAACTTTCCAAGCCTTTCTATCAAAAAGAATTTTGAGATGAATAGCGAACCGATCAATCGTATCATCAATCAGTCAAATGCGAAGATTGATTCATACAACAGCCTGATCGAGCATTTCCCTGACAAAGCGAAAGAGCTGGGCATGACTCCAATTCACCGCATTGAAAACATGTCCAATACAATGAATGCGGAAATCAAAGCCAAGCTCAATTTCGGCAACGTCAAAGTCATGGCCGAATACTACCCTACTAAAAAGAGCTATTTCCACATCACTGCAGGTTTCCTCATTGGTAACGGCACCTGGATGGATGTCAACGCTACTGTTGATCAGAAAATTTGGGCAACTTACATTCAGGCCATTGAAGAAAACGCGAATATTCCTCATATCAAAAGAGGTGAATTTGACGGAGAAGCTCCTGTCATCGACATCAAACCAGAGGATGGCCTGGAGAATACCGCCAAGGTTAACATCCTTAACGAAACCTATGTGATCCGTCCGAATAGTGGAGGTCACCTCAACACGAAATTCACCATCAACAAATTCAAGCCATACATCGGTGTCGGATTTGGCAACTCTATTCCTTCCCTCGGCAAGAAGCGCTTAGGCTTCCAGTTGGAGATCGGTGCCTACTATCAAGGCAAGCCTTCATTTGTGAGCGACAGCAAGACCGATTACGACCCAGATGCTTTCAACAGCAAGGATGTCGACGATATTGCAGATATGCTACAGTACCTCCGTTGGTATCCTCAGCTCACATTCCGCTTCACAGGAAAAATCTTCTAAAGAAAATACACATTATATATAATATAAATAATGTCGGGATTGCAAAACGCGCAAATCCCGACATTATTTTTACTCTCATGAGCGAAATTATGAATTATGAATTATGAATTATGAATTATTTTTCGTAACTTTGCACCCGCTTTCGACCAAGAAGCAGCATCATCCGAATAAGAGATGCTGGGGAAAGCAGGAGCGAGAGACCGCTGGCAGGGACCTCTGAGCAATCAGCAGGATAACGCTACTTGTACATGCCTCTCATTCCCACGAAGTCAGAAAGGACTTCAACTTACAAACAATTATTAACTCAAAAATTAAATTTAGTCATTATGGCAGATTTGATGAAGATTGCTGAAGAGGCATTTGCTACTGGCAAGGAGCTTCCAGCATTCCAGAGCGGTGATACAATCACTGTTTCCTACAAGATTAAGGAGGGTAACAAGGAGCGTATCCAGCAGTATCGCGGCGTCGTAATCCGCATCTCTGGTCACGGCACCAAGAAGCGTTTCACCGTACGCAAGATCTCTGACGGCGTAGGTGTTGAGCGTATTTTCCCAATGGAGTCACCTTTCATCGAGAAGGTAGAGGTTAACAAGTTTGGTAAGGTTCGCCGCGCTAAGCTTTACTATCTCCGCGCTCTCACTGGCAAGGCTGCTCGTATCAAGGATCGCAAGGTTGCCAAGTAATCTTGCAACTCCCTCAAGCAAAAGACACTCTTTAGGATGTTCCCTCCTAGAGAGTGTTCTTTTTTTATATTATAGCTCTCTTAAATGCCAACTCTACCTGTTATTTTATAGGCTAATAAGTAAAAAACACTATTTGTCATGCAGGTTTTCATACATTTATGCACATTTTTGCGGATTTTGTGTTATCTTTGCGGCGCATTTTGACCAGGGAATCTTCTTTTTTTTACAGAATTAAAGAAAAAACTCTCTATATTTAATTATTATTTACCTTTTTTAGTTATTCAAACAGATGAAGAAAAATTTTACCAAAGTTCTTCTCGCTGCTGCCGCAATGACCACCATTGGTCTTAGCTATGCAACCAGCAGCAATCTTTTTGCTTTCGCTGAGGAGGAAGAGGTAGAGGAGCCACTTGAGATGGTTATCTCTCCTGCTTTCGTAAACGGCGATGAGGAAATTGCAGTCAACAACCACAGCGCTGTTTCAGTTCCTGGCGCTACCGCTCTCGTAGTTAACTTCGAGAATGGTCCCGAGGTTAAGCATGCAACCTATGCTATCGATATGCTCACCGAGGAGGAGGGCATTACCGAGTACATCGGCTCAGGTCCTCTTTCAATCAACACTGTAGGTTACGCTGAGCTCGACGAGCCTGCAACCTTCGTTACCGGTAAGCAGTATGTGCTCGTCGTTAAGGCTTGGAACGTACCTTCAGACCAGCTCTTCGACGAGAACTGGAAGATGGTAGAGCCTGTTAAGGTTGATACCTTCCTCTTCAATGGTGGTACCGGCATGGGCCTCGTAGGTCAGCCAGTTTGGGGTCTTGAGCTCGGCCAGGAGTTCCCTGAGGATATGGTCAACCTCGGTCTCCCTGTTCGCTTCCCTGACATGGTTCTTCCTTACGGCATCGCTGCTGAGGATTGCGAGATCACCGTATCTGCTTCACTTTACTACGTTCCTTCTGACGAGGAGGAGGGCGCTGCTCCTACTGGCCCAACCGTTCTTGCTGAGGCACAGATCCACTATGCTGACGTTGAGGGTGGTGTTGTTAAGGCTAACCTCTTCCCTGAGATGATGGAGGCTGGCAAGCACTATGCAATTATTCTCAACGCTGTTACCGTAATGAATGGCGAGGAGATCGTTGCTGAGCTTGGCGAGGATGATTACTACGACTTCGACTTCACCGTTGCTCTTGCTGTTCCTTCAGTTACCCTTGGCGAGCCAGTTTGGGGTGTTGAGGCAGGTGTTGTTACCGACGACCAGATCAACCTTGGTGTTCAGGTAAGCTTCCCAGACGCAGTTCTCGGTGAGGTTAACCCAATGAACGTTACTCTTGCTGTTAGCGCAATGCTCTACGGTGTTCTCCCACAGGGTGCTGAGGGCGGCATCATGCCACTCGCTGAGACCGACGACGAGAACATTGATCCTAGCTTCACTCACTCACTCCTTCCTCTCTTCGAGGAGCCAGTCGTATTCTACGGCAATGCTGAGGGTGGCGTGCTCAACGCTTACCTCTTCCCAGAGGAGCTCGCAATTGGCAACGAGTATGTTGTCGCTATCACCGATGTTAAGGTTCTCGACGGTGAGTCAGTTATCGCTTGGATGGACGACGAGGCTACTTGGATGACCCAGTTCGTAGTAGCTGAGCTTCCTGAGGCAGCCGACATGACTCCTGAGTTCGTTTGTGGTGAGGAGAACATTGCTCTCAACAACCACTCTGCAGTTTCAATTGAGTCTGCTGAGGCTCTCGCAGTTAAGTTCGCTAACGCTCCTGCTGTTCGCTATGCTACCTACGCTATCGATCGCGTAATTGACGAGGAGGCTTCTGTATCAGTAGCTTCTGGCGAGCTTTCACTCAACACTGTTGGTTATGTAGCATTCGCTGAGCCACTCGTATTCATCGCTGGCCAGCAGTACAAGCTCACTGTTAAGGCTTGGAACACCACCGAGGTACTCGATGAGAACCTCAACGCTGTTGAGCCACTCCTCGTGGAGACCTATCTCTTCAACGGTGCTGCTAACGTAGGTGTTATCGGTGAGCCAGTATTCGGCATCGAGCGTGGTGAGTTCGCTGAGGATATGATCAACCTCGGTGTACCTGTTCGCTTCCCAGACATGCTCCTCCCATTCGGTGTTGAGCTTGAGGATTGCGAGATCACCGTTTCTGCTTCACTCTATGGCGTACCTGAGGGCAACCAGCCAATGCCTATCGATCTCGACGACGACATCGACGCTGGCTTTGGTGTTGACGGTCCAGTAGTTCTTGCTGAGGCTGTTCTCCACAATGCTGTTGTCGAGGGTGGTGTTGTTACCGCTTATCTCTTCGCTGAGCAGATGGAGGTTGGCAACCACTACGCTATCGACCTGCAGGCTGTTACCGTTCTCGACGCTGAGGGCAATATCGTAGCTGAGCTTCCTGAGGATGCTTACTATGCTACCGACTTCGTAGTTACTCCATACGTTGCTCCTATCGAGCTTGGCCAGATCAGCTGGGTTGGCATCGACGAGGACAACAATGTTGACGCTGAGGAGGCTAACATCAACGGTGTTGTTGCTACCTTCCCATTCGCTAACCTCGGCACTGAGGATGCTACCGTTTCAATCTTCGCTACTCTCTACGACATCACCACCATGGGTGTTACTGAGGAGGATGACGACGTTGACAACATGGGCGTTCAGGGTCCTGTAGCTGTTGCACAGCAGCTCTTCGAGGGCGTATTCAATGTTGAGACCGGCGTATACGAGGTTGCTCTCTTCGCAGAGGCATTCGAGCCAGCTCACAGCTATGTAATCAGCGTAGAGACCATCACCGCAGAGCTCGATGGCGAGGTTCTCTGCCAGTGGGATAACAGCGAGGAGGAGTGCACCGTACAGTTCGACGTTGTTGGCGACCTGCCAGCAGAGATGGCTGCTTCATTCGTTCTTGGTGCTGACCAGACCGCTCTCAGCAACCACAGCGCTGTTTCAGTTGAGACCGCTGAGGCTCTCGTAGTTCGCTTCGTCAACGCTCCTGACGTGAAGTATGCTACCTACGCTATCGACCGCGTACTTGATGAGGAGGCTGTTGCTTCAGTTGCTACTGGCGTTCTCTCAATCAACACCATTGGCTATGCTGCCTTCGACGAGCCACTCGTATTCATCGCTGGCCAGCAGTACACCCTTACCGTTAAGGCTTGGAACACCACTGAGGTTCTCGACGAGGAGCTCAACGCAATTGAGCCTGCTCTCTGCGAGGTTTACACCTTCAACGGCGCTTCTGCTACCGGTCTCATCGGCCTGCCAGTCTTCGGTCTTGAGCTCGGCGAGGAGTTCCCTGAGGATATGATCAACCTCGGTCTCCCAGTTCGTCTCCCAGAGCTCGTTCTCCCATTCGGCGTAGAGCTCGAGGATTGCGAGATCATCGTTTCTGCTTCACTCTATGGCGTACCTGAGGGCAACGAGCCAATGCCTCTCTCACTCGATGATGACGTCGATGGTGGCATGGGTGTTGACGGTCCTGTAGCTCTTGCTGAGGCTGTTCCTCACTATGCAAGTGTTGAGGGTGGCGTTGCTACCGCTTACCTCTTCCCAGAGGTTCTTGAGGCTGGTAACCACTACGCTGTAGTTCTCGAGGCTGTCACCGTTCTCGACGCTGAGGGCAATATCGTAGCTGAGCTTCCTGAGGATGCTTACTACGCAATCGACTTCGTAGTTGGTCAGTATGTTGATCCAACCGCAATCAACGCTATCAGCGCTGAGAACGGCAAGGTAATGATCAACCTCTTCGGCCAGAAGGTTAACAAGGCTAACGGCGTTGTTATCCTCAACGGTGAGAAGATGATGGTTAAGTAATCAGATTCTTTCACAGAACTGTAATATATAATAAGAAATGCTGTTGCAATCGGGCGACAGCATTTCTTTTTTTCCTATCAGCGCAATTCTTATGTCACATCGTGCACATTTACTATCTGTTAGTATCGCTTTGGCTGCGGCTGCAGCACCTGCCCAGCAGCTGCGCGAGGGCTATGTCGATTGGAACTCCGACCAGGATGCATCGTTCTTCATCTCTCGCGTCCGTCCCCATATCCCGTTTCGCGACAGCTTGACGCAGGTCCGTCCCGACCTCGACGAGACCGCCGATAAGCAGCTTTGCATGTGGATGCCTACCGGCACTCCACCCTTCAATGCTCTGCCTGATGGTGCCTTCGACCGCGACGTCTTCTCGATGTGGCACTATGTGACTCATCTGGGCGACTGGACCGCACCTTTGTCCCGTGTGCCCGGTGCCCTGACCGATGTGGCTCATCGCAATGGCGTGGGCGTCAGCTGCACCCTCTCCATCCCTTACGGCACCTTGTCTTCCGCCTGGCGCGAGCGGCTTGAGGCGCTGACAGGCAATGGTTCAGACCTCGCCGGTCGGGCACATGGCATGGCCGATACGCTGCGCTACTATGGCATCGACGGCATCGGCTACAACTCCGAGTTCTCCACTCAAGCCTCGCTGGTGCAGCGGCTGGCCGATTGGCACGAGCTCCTGCTGCGCGACTTGCGTCAGGACAATCCGCTGGCCGAAGTCATCTGGTATGACGGCACCAGCGATGATGGCTCTGTCATGTTCGACCAGGGACTCTTTACCCACAACGACTATGTCTTCGGCGAGCAGGGGCATGAGCGCTCCAACCTCTTCCTCAACTATAACTGGAACATCGAGTCGCTGCTGAAGCGCTCGGTGCAGTATGCCGCCACCCTGGGTCGTTCACCTCTCGATCTCTATTGCGGCTTCAACTTGCAGGGTCGCGAGCCGCAGAGCGAGCCTCGCTGGCCTCTCTTGCAAGACTATCCCCTCTCCATCGGTCTCTGGGGCGCGCACAGCGAGAATATGTTCTACGAGAGCCGTG
>JAZRXZ010000002.1:0-7293 GCA_045600445.1 Bacteroidales bacterium
GAGTGAGGAGTATTCTGCTGCACCGAACTTTTCCCCCGAAGTCACCTCCATGATCGAAGACAACCCCGCTATGCAAGATCTCATCGAGGCCTTCGACCTGGTAGAAGTTAACTCCTCACTCCTAACTAAGTAAAACTCCTCACTATGCAACGCAAATCATATCTTCGCAAGATACTCCCTACAGAAGAGAAATATACCAAGTTCCAGATAGCCATGCGCTACTTTCCCGACGACAACTTCGCCACCGCCTCTCGCAAGCTCCGCCGCTGGATTCATGACGATCCCCCCTTAAAAGAAGCTCTGCGGCGTGAGGGGTACCACACGTCGCAGAAATATTTCTCCCAGGCTCACTTCGAGGTGCTCAAGGAGTACCTGGGCGAGCCGCTGGAGTGACCCTATTCATCTTGCCTATCAGCTCATTGAGCTCATCAATGGAGAGAGGCTTGGTGCCACAGTCATACAGATCTATTATCGGATGCTTCTCTATGATATGCTCCATGAGTTCGGCCACCGCAGGCGTCTTCTCCAGGTTGGCATATTGCTCATAGGTATAGTCGGTAAAGACGGTGTTCTGGCCAATGCCACGACGGTCGAGGTACCATCCATCATTGAGCGCCACAGGCTTGGCCGAAGGGCGAATGTCGCTCTTGGCCGGATAGGAGACGATCTCTGTACGCTCACGGTTCATGGTCACAGGCACCAGGTTACTATAGTCGGCCTTCATCCTATATATAAAGATGTGTGGCAGGGCCTTAGCGCCTCCGCTGATGACACCAGTAGGTGCAGGGGCAATGACGCTGGGTATCACTGCCGCTGTCTCCTTAGTGGTAGAGCATGCTGTCATGATAGTAGCTGCCCCCATGATGAATAACAGTTTTTTCATTTATTGCTTCACAAATTTCTTACCGTTCCTGATGTAAAGCCCCTGTGACGGCAATGACACTCTGTGGCCCTGCAGGTTGTAATAATGGTCAGATACTACAGTATCGCCATTGACGCTGCTGATGGCCGTATCTGGATTTTCAATATTGAAAAAGAGCTTATCTGAAATTGGTTGCCATTCATTATTTACAAACATGTAAACCATGAAGAAGTAACTACCCACAGGCAATTCAACAGTACAAGACTTAGTGACAGTCGTTATACCCGCAGGATTATCTAAATCATTGATGCTGTAACTTGCCTGACTCTCAGTGCCGTCAGTTCTGAAGGCAAAAATATAGTAATCATTCACGCCGAAGCCGCCACTGTTATTTATGTCAAAGCTTACGGTAATGTCTTCATCAGGTGCAATGACCGTCTTATCGATAGCAAAGTTATCATACTTCAACGAAGGCGCTGTGCCCGGATCTTTAAGTGTTACGGTAGTATTAGAGCCAGGAATAACGTTGCCGTTATTCTGTGCGTAGAAACAAAGGCTAACGTAATAGGTCTTGCCCACTATCATAGTCTTGCCTGCATGCAATTTGCAAGAGAACTCCAGCTCACGCGTCTTACCAGGTTCAACAAAAGCAAAGTTGGCACCCTCAGCCAGTATATCGCTATTCTCGTCATAGATATACATGAAGACTGGGCGATCGAAGGTCGGGCTATTCTCGGTATTGCTTATCTGTGCAGTGGCTTTGATATTGTAGCACAAATAGTCGCGTGTGATTTCAATACGCTCGCACGACGGATTGGCATTAACCGTCTTGTCAAACTCGCTGACAATCTGACCCTCCTGATCTACGCTGAGAGTGACGTAGTTGGCAAAAGCCGCAGTGCACAGTGGCACCTTGTTACCGTCAGTGTCAGAGTAATAAGGATAAACACGCAGCGTCTTATTGGCAAGCGTCTCAGGAGTAATGCCAAGGTTGTCTAATGTGGCATCTACGGTCATTTCATACGAGAAACCGAGGTTTTCAAGTACAACATCTGTGTCTTTATAAGTATTGACAATCTTATCACCATCTACCACAACAAAGCCTAACTGACCTGTATAATAGGCCATTCCATGATTGATTATAGTGTAAGAAATAGTACCCTCTTTCAAGGCAATCTCACCAGCAATAGCTATCTGATATTGTGGCGTAGAGGTACCATCCAGATCGGGGAAGCAATTCAGAATGGTAAGCTGCTCTGAAGCATAATTACCGTTGCTGCCGCCTAAGCCTTGGTCTTTAGGATAGAGGAAGTTGATGTCATAGTAACCGTTGCTCGAACCGCCCCAACCCCAGTTAACGTGGTAATTGCCCACCTCGTTGTAACCATCTATCACAAACTCATGCCCCGATGCTACATACCTGTTCGAACCACTATAGATCAATGGTCTTTTGGCCGCCAGTTCATTCTTCAGCAGGTTGTTCCACTCGGTATAATTATAGTTGACACGGTTACACATCAGCATGCCTTTGTTATAGCCGAAGTATGAAGTCAGTGCTATCAAGACATTAGTGTGAGGGGTACCACTCTGAGGGCCATAATCCATATTTTCACCTATACCTACATCTTTCATCAGTTGAGCCACGGCATTGCCCTGAGCGGCGGTATAATCGGCTTGATAGTCATCAAGCATATTATCCCAGTCGTAGGTTGACTGTGAGAAGTCGGCACTCAGCTCATAGCCAAAGCCTTTAGGAGTGTAGCTATACGAGCCTGTGCCATGCTTAGGCCACTCATAATACTTCATGACCTGTGCCGTAGCTGTAGCCACACAGCCGGTGATACACAGCTCGGTTGAATAGATCTGCTTAGGGCAGAGATCGTTGAAGGGGGTGTTCTGATTCCAGGCAATGGTGCCCAGCAGAGGTTCTACGGTGGCAGGCAGGTTAGGGTCAGGGGTGTTGCACTGGCCGGCTATGGTCAGGCTCTGGGTACCGTCGGCACTGGTAATCACCTGCTCAGGAATATCCACCGCAGGCATGGCCGAAGCCAGTTGAGCCTCGGCAGTGCTGCTGAGCTGCTGCAGAGCCTCCTGACAACAGCTGAGCCAGGCACGGAAGCCAGGCACGGTGAGCGCCTGTTCGTAGCTGCCGTTATCGGTCTCACCCAGCACGGCATTGGCACGCGTGTCGGCACTGGCTATCATAAAGCCACCGGTAGCACGGTTGCTGAACACGTAATAGAGCGTGGCACCATTGCTGACGCTTTTTTTAGTATGTGCCAGGGTATAGTGAGTGCCACCAATGCCACGTGTGCCACCGCCGGCATTACTGAGTGTAGCAACGGCTCGCTGCAGGGCCTGATCGGCCGAGAGCTCACGAGCCGATGCGGTGAGCGCACACAGAGACGCTAAGAGGAAGAGGAGTAGTTTTCTCATATCATAATTTTTGCCGCGAATATACGCTATTTTTCTTCTTCCACCAAATATTTCCCTTGTTTTTTGCACAGAAAAGCGACGAATTAATGAAGAAATCAAACTTCAGTGCATCGTATGTCAAACAAGTTTTGTATCTTTGCATCGCATAATAAAAGAAAAATACTGATCTAGTGAGCGTAGGCAGGCACTCAGACGATGGCGACACAACGACCTATGATCTCTTTGGCAATAAGGTGGGTGAGGGGTACCGTGGTGTGGTGATACACAAAGGCAAAAAATATATCAGGCAGTAGCAACAAATTCTGCATGCAAAAAAGCTTGTCAGACAATCTGGCAACCAATTCTGCATGCAGACTTGTATCGGCACCGAAGTGACCGTGTTATGAACAAGAGATTTTATTAATTAATATTATAATTGACCACGAAGTTGTAGCCATCCATCGGTACGGTGAGCTTCACTTTCTTTGCCTTCTTGATCTTGAGCGGAACGAAGCCTGCGATGCTCTCACCTGGCTTGATGCTGTTAGAGCGCAGTGCCTTAGGATCGTTGTTAGGGTGCTCCTTGAGGTACTGGTCAATACGGTTCTCCTGTGCACGCTTATAGGCCGATTCCAAGGCTGTGAGGCCAATCTTTCCCCAGTCGTTATTAGTGGTGATTCGCTCATGATAAATCTTGCTCTCAAGTAGTCTTGCCGCATCGCCACCCGTCTGCTGACGAGCTTCAAAGCGGCGGTCACTCTCTATGCGGCCATCATAGCTCTCAGGAGTGTAGCGTACTATCTCCACTGGTTTACCCTTGGCGTCAGTACCTGTATAACGCAACTTGGCCAGATCGAACATCACACCGTGGTCAGAATTGTTGGTAATCTCAAAGTTGATAATCAGGTCCTTGCCATACCAAGTGTTATAGAACATGATCATCAGACCTTCCTTGATGAAATATCTGTAGGTATGGTTATCTTGCTTATAATAGCCGTAGATTACATGACCGTCGTCAAGGAATCGCTCTGTGTCGATGACATCCTTAGGTTCAATAGTCTCCAAGTGGATGCCGTGGAAAGTCATCGGATTATTGTCTGGTGCAGTTTCTTCATCAATAATGTCGAAACCTCCGGCAGGGTCGAACTTCTCGAATTCCAATACAAAGTTAAACTTCTGCCCCTTTTTCGTAGTTTCCATGTATCTTGGCTCTGCCTCATCGTAGAGCGGGAAGTTGATGGAATTAATAACCTTGTAACCTGCGTTGTTCTTTACAGCCTTGAGCTTACGAGGAAGTAAGTAAATCTGTGGTTCGTCAGTAGGGGTAGTGAATGTGCAATACACCAGCACACTCTTCTCAGTTTCGAGTACCTGGAGCAGCTCAGAGTTCTTTGTCTCCGCTCTGTCAACCGAAGTAACCTTATACTGAGCATTGGCCATGACCGATGCCATGAAGCAAACAATCAATAAAATCAGCTTTCTCATATTATTATATATTAACTTTCTTACAAAAACTAGTATGCCTGTACAGCAATCTCTGCGCCACGGTCGAAGGCTTCCTTGATCAGCTTACCATCACGGACCACCTTGCAGAGGCTGATGTCATTGCCCTGTACCTCAAGGACCTTGGCAGTGCCGATATGCTGACGGGCAATACGGCCAGCGATGCGCTTGACAGTATAGACGTCGACATTAGCACCATTGAAGAGGCGATGGTCTGAACCGAGGTCGATGTAGAAGTCCACCAGTTTCTGCTTCTTGCCCTTTTCAAAGCCTTTCTCGAGCATGTGGCCACGGAGAGGGTAGGCGCGACGCATCTTAGAGGCAGCATCGACCCAGAGGTTGTTCTGTGTATATTCGCGGCACTGTGCCATGGTGCTGTAGGTGCTGAGCCAGCAGGAGCCGGATACCTGCTCGTTGAAGCAGATACGATTGGTCTTAGGATCGGTGAGCGTGATATAAGCCACAATGCGGGCCTCCTTGTCCATAAAGTCGCGGTTGAGCTTCTCGGTGAAGTTACAGAAGATGATCTTAGCCGAGAAGACCAGGCAGCGGCCGCTCTCCATATCCTCAGGAGAGACTTCACCCACTTTCATGTCGAAGCGCTTGACGTCACGCAGACAGCCTGCAAGGGCCTCTTTGGCACCTTCGACCATCGAAGCGTCCTCGATGCTGACCTCACTGGCGGCAAAGAGACCGGTCAGGAGGTTGGCGGTCTTCTCACCCTTGGTCATAGGTACGTAGGAAATGTCGCCTAAGTAGACCGAGAGGGTAGGGTTCTCATAGACGAGCAGCTGCTCCTGCTGTGAAGGGGCAGACACTGGGGTCGTGTCGACTTCCTGAGCCATAGCTGGCAGGAAGAGGCAAGCCATTATAAGGGATAGTATCTTTTTCATATTATAAAGGGTAATTAAAGGGGAGTAAAAGAGGAGTAAAAGGGGAGTAAAAAGGGAGTAAAAGGGACGAATGTAACAGCGGTCGAGAGCTTCGGGAGTAAAAGAGACGATTGGAACCGAGAGCTTCGGGAGTAAAAGGGACGAGATGTCGAGAGCACAAGAGCGCAGCAGGGTATCGTCCCTTTTACTCCCTTTTTACTCCCTTTTTACTCCCCTTTTACTCCCCTTTTACTACTTTTTAACTTACTCCCCTTTTACTCCCTTTCTAAATCTTACATTATCGTATCAATTTTCTTTGGTCGCGAAGTCACTACCATGTCAACACCCTTGGCGAGGCTCTTGGTGATATACTTATCGCCTTTCACGATCTTGCAAGCACAGATATCATCGCCCAGTATCTCTACAATACGGAGCTCAGCCTTATATTTGCCATTCTCGGTGACATAGAGCATCATCTCAGGCATCACGCCATGCATGGATCCGAGGTCGACGTAGCACTGCTTCTCCTTGACCTTACCGTTGGCCTGCTCTACACCTTTCTCCAGGATATGGCCCTTGACTGGCAAGGCCTCGAAGATGAAGCACTGCATGTAATGCGCAAAGCTCGCGGCAGCACGTGTCTTCATCGTGGCACCCGTATCACTATCGATGTTATATGACGACGAACCGTGTACGACCTTCGTGCCAACCTCCTCGCCTGTCTTGTTGTCGATGATCGATGTGCGCGCTCTCACGACAACATTCTTCTGATCGCCCTCCATGACGTCCAGCTGAGTGAAATGTCCTTTGAGTGTATAGTCAGGCGCCCCATTCTCGGCTTTGTCGATCCATGGGATGCTCAAAGCTCCCGACACGACTGCATCATTCATCTGTGGAGCCATCGACTTGTCTGGGAGCATGATCCCCTTAGAATCTGAGACCACCGACATGATCGACAACGCCAATCCTCCCGTACTGGGCTTGAAAGGAAACTCTTCGATGCTGAGCGTGATATGCTGAGGAGCTGTCTGTGCCATAACGTTCATGACCGACATGGCAGAAATAAGCAGGCCCAAAAAAATCTTTTTCATTCTGTCTGTAAATAAAAGTAGTTATTATAATGCGTAATACGCCGCAAATATACGCGATTTTTCTTCAGCCACCAAAATTTTCACTTTTTTTTGCAACGAAAGCGGCTAAATGGCGTAGAAAGCGGCTAAATGAGGGAGAAAGCGGCAAGTGGGAAGGGTGGAATGCGTATCTTTGCAGCGTCAAAAGACAAAACCGCGCGGCAAACCTAACTATAAACTTTTAACTTTTAACTTTAACAATGTTAGTCATTAACACCCTTCCCTTCGCCCAGCTCCGCAACGCAGAGCATGTGGCCTTCTTCAACAACGTCGTGCTTGCACTCAGCAAGATCGGCGTAGAAGATCTCGGCTTGAACACCGAGAAGTTTACCGAGTTTAAGAACACCGTCAACGCTGAGCAGGACATCGTCCTCAAGGCACAGGGCAGTATGTACACCGCTGACATGGTGGCGCTCGACGAGGAGCGTGACCGCCTCTATGGCATGATCCGCCTCAAGATGCAGGCTGTCTGCATGGCGTCACCAGCGTCCGATCTGGCAGCCTTCAAGGC
>JAZRXZ010000003.1:0-11889 GCA_045600445.1 Bacteroidales bacterium
CAGACCAGATGTTTGCCGCCGACTTCCTTCAAATTCCGCGTCGCCACGGACACCCTTGTCTTTGGCTGTAGCCTTCCCACTATCAGGGCGGCTTAGGGACTTACACCCGTTAGAACATGCCCATGCTGGGCGAACCTAAAATATCACCACCTTCTCACGAAAGTGGTGATACTTTTTTGAAGCCATGCGGAAAACAAGCGAAAATTGCCGTTGCCTTTTAGCTTCTGATATTAGCAAATGGACACAATTACTTGAAATACTTGTCGATGGCCTCAGCGGTCTTGCGGCCGCTGGCGATGGCGCGAACGACGAGGGATGCACCTGAGGCAGCGTCGCCGGCAACGAAGACGTTGGCAGGGAACTGTGGCTGCTGTGGCTTGATGAAGCCCATGGCGAGGAAGACGATGTCGGCCTTAATGACCTCTACTTCACCGGCTTCGACCATAATTGGACGGCCGCCTTCTGGATTTGGCTTCCAGTCGATTGGCTGCACCTTGACACCGGTGAGCTTGCCATCCTTGCCGAGGAATTCGAGGGTGTTGATGTTCCAGCGGCGGGTACAACCCTCTTCGTGGCTTGAGGTGGTCTTGAGGATCACTGGCCAGTTTGGCCAAGGAGTAGCGTCGTTGTGACCTACTGGTGGCTGAGGCATGATCTCGATCTGTGTGACGCTCTTGGCACCCTGACGATGGCTGGTACCGATACAGTCAGAACCCGTATCACCACCACCGATGACGAGAACGTCCTTGCCCTTAGCGGTAACACGCTCATCCTTTGAGAATTCCATGCCTGCGAGGACACGGTTCTGCTGGCTGAGCAGTTCGAGAGCGAGGTGTACACCCTTCAGTTCACGGCCAGGGATGTTGATGTCGCGAGCCACTGGAGTACCGGTTGAGACAACGTAAGCGTCGAAGCCTGAGAGAACGGCATTCTCGTCGGTGAAATCCTGTGCAGCGAGCTTTTCGAGCGAGATTGGGGTGTTATATACGAACTTGACACCCTCCTGCTCCATCACCTTGATGCGACGGTCGATGATGTGCTTGTCGAGCTTGAAGTTAGGAATACCGTAACGGAGGAGGCCGCCGGCAGCTTCATTCTTATCGAATACGGTCACTTCGTAACCCTTGTAATTGAGCTGATTAGCAGTAGCCAAACCAGCAGGACCTGCACCGATGACGGCTACCTTCTTGCCGTTGCGCTCAGGATTTTCGATGGTGACGTAACCTTCGAGGAAGGCGCGCTCGGCAATAGCACACTCGTTCTCACGGTTGGTAACAGCGTTGCCGGTGGTGAGGTAGAGGACACACGATTTCTCGCAGAGTGCCGGACAGATGCGGCCGGTGAACTCAGGGAAGTCGTTGGTCTTCTTGAGGATCTTATAAGCGGTTTCCCACTCTCCGCGATAGAGAGCGTCGTTCCACTCAGGATCCTTGTTACCGAGTGGACAAGCCCAGTGGCAGAATGGCACACCGCAATCCATACAGCGGCTTGCCTGCTCCTGACGGTCTTTTGTATTGAGTGTCTGTTCGACCTCGCTGAAATCCTTCACACGCTCGTGAATCGGACGATAACCTGCGTCCTTGCGAGGTACGGTTAAAAATGCTCTTGGGTTTCCCATAAAAAGACCCATCCCCCTTACCCCTTCCCGTTATTAGGGAAGGGGAGTGATATGTTTATCCTCCGCGGGATGGTTGTGGAGTTTTAATATTAATTTATCAGATTGCGCATGAATCGCAAATCATATAATAAATCCTTAACAATAATATCAATATCTCAAATCAAGATCTCAGATAGCCTCCTCCCTCAATAACAGCATTCGCGAAGAATTACTATCTACTCCCCCTCCCTATTTAACGGGAGGGGGCCAGGGGGGAGGGTCAGTTTACTCCTGTATCGCCTTAATCTTCTCCTGCAATTTGCGGACCTTCTCCTCCTCAAGCACACGCTTGTACTCGATAGGAATGACAAGGACGAACTCCTCGACATAACGATTCCAGTCGTCGAGCATGCGGCCGGCGAGAGGTGAACCGGTGTAGAGATAGTGCTTGCGGATCAGCTCCTTGAGTTCCTTGCGATACGCAGCTTCTTCCACGAGGCTGATCTCCACCATGTCCATGTTACAGAAGTAGTCGAAGTTGTGGTTCTTGTCCCAGACGTAAGCCAAACCGCCCGACATACCGGCAGCGAAGTTTCGGCCCGTCTCGCCAAGTACTACCACACGACCGCCGGTCATGTATTCGCAGCAGTGGTCGCCAGCACCCTCGATGACGGCGGTGGCACCCGAGTTACGCACACCGAAGCGCTCGCCTACTCGACCGTTGACATAAAGCTCACCGGTGGTAGCGCCATAGAGGCCGGTATTACCTGCGATGATGTTGTCTTCTGGCACGAAGTCCTTGCTCGAACGAGCTGGTGGCAGGATCGAGATTCGACCACCTGAGAGGCCCTTGCCAAAGTAGTCGTTCGACTCACCTTCGAGCTTGAGGTTCACGCCCTTAACGGCAAATGCACCGAATGACTGACCTGCAGAACCCTTGAACTTGATATTGATCGTACCATCGGCCAAACCAGCCTCACCGTACTTGCGGGCAATCTCACCCGAGAGCATCGTACCCACCGCACGGTCGGTATTCTTGATGGCGAAGTCGAGGCTTATCTCCTCACCTGTCTCGATGGCGTTCTTAGCGGCCTTGATGATCTCCTCGTCCTTCACGCCCTCCACCTTGGTGAAGGCGCCACGATCCCAGTAGAGAGCCTTGTCGGTCTCTGGCAAGGTGAGCAAGCGTGAGAAGTCGATGGTTCCCTGCTTGGTCGATGGATCGGCTGCATGAACCTCAATAAGATCTGTACGGCCGATGATCTCCTTGAGCGAACGGACACCCATTTCAGAAAGGTACTCGCGTACGTGCTCAGCCAAGAAGGTGAAGAAGTTGACCACATAGTCGGCCTTACCCATGAAGCGTGCACGGAGCTTCTCATCCTGTGTAGCCACACCCACTGGACAGGTATTGGTGTTACACTTACGCATCATGACGCAACCGAGGACGATCAATGGCAATGTACCGAATGAGAACTCATCAGCACCCAACATAGCCATCGCAATGACGTCGCGAGCGGTCTTCAACTGACCATCCGTCTGCAGACGTACCTGATTGCGCAAACCGTTGATAACGAGCGTCTGCTGTGTCTCAGCCAAACCGATCTCAGGCGAAATACCAGCGAAGCGCATTGAGCTGGCTGGCGAAGCACCCGTACCACCCTCGGCACCCGAGATGACGATGAGGTCGGCCTTAGCCTTAGCCACACCGGCAGCGATGGTACCTACACCGCTTTCAGCAACGAGCTTGACGCTCACGGCAGCGGTTGGGTTGATATTCTTGAGGTCGAAGATCAACTGTGCAAGGTCCTCGATCGAATAGATATCGTGATGTGGCGGAGGCGAAATCAAAGAGATTCCAGGGATGGCGTTACGGGTCTTGGCAATGATCTTGTTGACCTTGAATCCAGGGAGCTGACCACCCTCTCCAGGTTTAGCACCCTGTGCCACCTTGATCTGAATTTCTTCTGCATTGACCAGATACTCAGCGGTTACACCGAAGCGGCCAGACGCAATCTGCTTGGTCTTGCTCGACAACGAAACGCCATCGATCTCCGTGTGGTAGCGCTCGTTATCCTCACCACCCTCACCGGTGTTGCTTCGTGCTCCGATCTTGTTCATGGCGATTGCCAGAGCCTCATGTGCCTCGATGCTCAATGCACCGAACGACATGGCACCGGTCACGAAGTGGCGGACGATGCTTTCAGTCGATTCCACCTCCTCCAATGGCGTAGGGGTAGCAGCCTTCTTGAAGCCGAAGAAATCGCGGATGAAAATTGGCTTCTCCTTGTCATCCACCATGCTCTCCCACTCCTTGAATTTCTTATATGAACCCAGACGTGTAGCAATCTGCAGGTTAGCGATGGTCTCAGGATTCCAAGCGTGCAGGATGCCGTCCTTGCGGTAGTTGAACTGACCGTTATTTGGCAGGAACTCGTTGACCTCCACTGGCTTGAAGCCTTCATCGTGCAGACGGATAGCGTCGCGTGCAATGTCGCGAAGGCCGATGCCGCCGATGGTCGAGATCTCTGTACCGAAGTAGCGACGAAGCAGGTCTTCGCTCAAACCGATGCTCTCAAAGATCTTGGCACCACGGTAAGAACGGATGGTCGAAATACCCATCTTCGACATGATCTTCTTCAAGCCCTTATCCACAGCGTTGATGTAGTTCTTCTCTGCGGTGCTGTACTCCTCCTGAATCTTGTGCTTCTTCACCAGATCGTCAAGTACGGCAAAGGTCATGTATGGGCAGATGGCCGAAGCACCATAGCCGAGGAGCAATGCAGCATGCATCACCTCACGGATCTCACCCGACTCTACGATCAGAGCCGTCTGTACGCGCTTCTGCACGCTGATCAGGTAGTGATGTACGGCAGAGACAGCCAGCAATGAAGGGATGGCTGCGTGTGTCTCATCGATGTCACGGTCGCTCAAAATAATATAGTTAACGCCCTCATCTACACTCTGTTCTGCCTGATGGCAAAGATCCTCGATGGCCTGACGAAGGCCGCTGGCACCCTTCTCGATCTCGAAGAGGATTGGCAGCTTCACGGTGTTGAAGCCCTTATAGCGGATGTTACAGAGGATGTCAAGCTGAGTATTGTTGAGCACCGGCTGAGGCAGGCGCACCATGTGGCAGTTGCTCTCGTCAGGAGTCAGAATACCGTGACCTACGCGACCGATGTACTCGGTGAGGCTCATGACGAGTTCCTCACGGATTGGGTCGATGGCAGGGTTGGTAACCTGGGCGAACTGCTGACGGAAGTAGTTGAAGAACACCTGTGGGCGGTCGCTGATTACGGCCAATGGTGTATCATTACCCATGGCTGCCACCGGCTCCTGACCATTGACGGCCATTGGCACGACGGTCTTGTCGATGTCTTCCTGACCGAAGCCGAAGTTAAGCAGTCTGCGCTCGAAGTTTGGCACAGAGTTATCCACCTTACGGCCACTCTTCAGCTTCTCGAGCTCGATACGGTTGGTCGAGAGCCACTGGCGGTAAGGATGCTCATGAGCGAGCTGCTCCTTGATCTCACCATCGTAGTAGATCTTGCCTTCCTGTGTATCGATAAGGAGGATCTTTCCTGGCTGCAGACGGCCCTTGCTGATCACATCTCCTGGTTCGAAGTCCATCACACCCACCTCAGAGGCAACCACCATCATACCCTGCTTGGTGATGGTGTAGCGCGATGGACGGAGGCCGTTACGATCGAGCATACCACCGGCGAAGCGGCCGTCAGAGAACATCAAGGCTGCAGGACCATCCCATGGCTCCATGAGGATCGAATAATACTCATAAAATGCCTTAAGATCCTCAGAGATAGGGTTCTTATCGTTGAACGACTCTGGCACGAGGATCGCCATTGCCTGTGGCAAAGACATGCCGCTCATGACGAGGAATTCGAATACATTGTCGAGCGAAGCCGAGTCGCTCATCTCTGGCTGGAGGATTGGCTTGATCTCCTTCACATCGCCCAAAGCAGGACTTGAGAGGACGGTCTCACGCGCTTGGAACCAACCACGGTTACCACGCACGGTATTGATCTCACCGTTGTGGCAGAGGAAACGGAAAGGCTGAGCCAGCTTCCACTTCGGGAAGGTGTTGGTCGAGAAGCGCGAGTGTACCAGCGCAAGGCCTGAGGTGAGGTAGTTGTTGCTCAAGTCAGGGAAGTATCGGCGCAACTGACCCGAAGTCAGCATACCTTTATATATAATGTCTTTGCTTGAGAGCGAACAGATGTAGAAATCCTCGTCCTCCACACGGTTCTCAATCTTCTTGCGCACCTTGTAGAGCACGCGCTCAAGGTTGAAGTTCTCGTCGTTCTGACCCTCGCAAGTGATAAACACCTGCTTGATGTCTGGCTCCACGGCAGCAGCGCCTACGCCAAGCACCTCAGGGTTGGTAGGGACGGCACGCAAGTGCATGAGGTTCAAGCCGGCACGCTCAATCTCCTCGATCATGATCGAAAGAATCTCGCTCTGGCGCTCCTCGTCCTTTGGCAGGAACACAAGACCCGTACCGTAACGACCCTTCTCCGGCACAGGAATACCCTGCAGGAGGATGAACTCATGAGGAATCTGTATAAGGATACCGGCACCATCGCCGGTCTTGTCGCGTGTCTCAGCGCCACGGTGCTCCATGTTCTCAAGCACTTTCAGCGCATTGTCCACCAAGTCGTGACTCTTGCCACCGTGGATGTTCACCACCATGCCCACACCGCAGGCATCGTGCTCGTTGGCCGCACAGTAGAGGCCTTCCACCTTGGGTTGCTTCTTTGCTTTCTGTACCATTTGCTAATCGATTTTTGCTAAATTTATATCCTTAAAATAATCATTTGTCAAGTTTAACACCGCAAATATATGGCACATTATTATATTATCATCACATTCTGCTTACTTTTTTCAACAAAATCAATACTTTTACTTGCAATATTCTTATTTTGCCAATTCTATCTATCATTTTAACACCGCATTTGTGCAATCATTTACATTTTGCAAGCATTAGAGGTGATTTTGCAGCAGAATAACTAAATATCGCCGCAATACAGGTATTATTTGCAAGAAAGGAAAGGATGCAGACAAGAAGGCATCCTCTGCACCGTACGGTGTAGGAGATGCCTTTGTCGCGGCATCCTCCCCACTGTACAGTGTAGGAGATGCCATGAAGAAAGAATGGACACCTTGCTTGCAGGACAGCCATTCTTGCATGACGGAACGGACGCCTTGCTTGCAGGACAGCCGTTCTTGCATGACGGAATGGACGCCTTGCTTGCAGGACAGCCATTCTTGCATGAAGGAATGGACGCCTTGCTTGCTTTGGATTACTCTATCGTCCCAAGTTATCTGACTGCCCAGCGAATGCCGCGCTTCATGATCTCCAAGGCCTCGGGCACGTCGAAGTCGCTGGCTACATGGCAGAGTGAGGAATAGAAGACTCGTCCGTCGCCATACATCTTCTTCCACACTACTGGCATCACTACGCCTTCGACCCAGGGAGCACCTTTGCCTTTCATCGTAGTCGTGGCGAGCACCTTGACGGCAGGATCGACATGCACGTAGTATTGCTCCGACTTCATGTGGAAGGTAGAGAGACCCACTGTCACGGCATCTTCCTGATCCTTGATGTCCACATCATAGTCGATGACGTTGCCTGGATGCGCCACCCACTGGCCGCCGACCATAAACTGATACTCGGTATTATTGCGGAACGAATCGCCCAGGCCTCCGTGCCATCCGGCAATACCTACTCCACTCTTCACGGCATTGAGCAATGCCATCTCCTCGTCCTGCTTGATCTGGCCTTGTGTCCAGGTCTGCACGATGAGATCCACCTTTCCCATCACTTCCTTGTTGGTATAGATCGACAATGAGTCAGAGACGATAACCTCTGCCCCCTCGCTCTGGAGCCACGGCACGAAGATGTCTCTGCACTGTACTGGTTCATGGCCTTCCCATCCGCCATAGACGAAGAGAACGGTCTTGCCTGCCAGGCTCTGAGCCGTGGAAATCAGGCAGATAATCGACATAAGAATTGTAAGGAGCGTCTTTTTCATAGATTGTATTGTGTTATTTGTTGTTTTTGGCAAATAGTCCTGAGTCATTCGTCATTAACTCTGGCCAAAGATAAGGTATTTCTATTTCCTGACAAAATCCTGTACGAAGAAACACGCTTTTCGGGGACATTACCTCCTTGTTTTGCGCATTTTTCCAATATATAAATATCAAAATCATCAAAAGATATTCACTTTTTCAATTTTTTTTTCTTCGATTTGAATAAAAATCATTATTTTTGCAGCGTACTCTTTATGTGTGCAGCACAAATAATCAAAGAAAAGAAATTGAAGAATGTTATTTATGGAAAAGAAAACTCTATCTCGAAGAATACTGATGTCCTTGTTTGGTGTCCTTACAGGAGCTGTCAGTGTAGCGATTTTTAAGATTGCGTCGTTTGGTGTTGACCCATTTCAGACGTTTATGGCAGGTCTGGATGCGCTTGTACCTATCCAGTTCGGCACTTTGTATATGATTGCCAATGCCGTCCTGTTCCTGTTTGCTCTGGTATTTGACCGCCATTATATCGGTATTGCCACATTTATCAATCTGTTCCTGTTGGGTTATGTCGTGGAGTTCTCCTACGACATGTTCCGCATGATACCATTCTTGGCAGAACCAGCGCTTTGGGTCAGAGCGATTTGTCTTATCGTAGGTATTGTACTGATCTGCTTCGGTTCGGCCTTTTATATCACGGCCGATCTGGGTGTCTCGACCTACGATGCTGTGGCGTTGATCATGGCCAACACCTGGAAATGGTGGAAGTTCAAGTATATCCGCATCATTACCGATCTGGTATGTGTGATCATCGGCTGTTCCCTCTATCTGCTTGCAGGCGGTGAATGGGCAATGATTCCTACCATCGCAGGTATCGGCACCATCGTCACGGCGTTCTTTATGGGCCCTTTGATCGAGTTCTTCAATGAGAAATGTGCTCGTCCATTCCTATATGGTAAAGCCGAAAAATGATGTAAATTTGTCACGCAGATTTTGTTTCATCAACCCCTTACTAATACGAATATATGAACTTAAGAACTATGAAGAGATTATTTATTACACTGTTTTTTGCCTTTTTGGCAATTACGAGTTGGGCATTTGAGGTAAAAAAAGTGGACGGAATCTACTACGAACTATTTCCTACTAGCAATAATGCTTTAGTGGTGAAAAATGGTGATGAAAAATACTCTGGAGACATTTATCTTCCTGACGAGATTACTGTGGATGAGGTAACATACACTGTTGTATCCATTGAAGACGAAGTATTTATGGATTGTACCGAGCTGACTTCCATAAGACTTTCTGAGAATATCGAAAGAATCAGTCGTAGAGTTTTCTATGGCTGTACAGGATTGACATCATTGGTGCTTCCGAATAGCGTGACCCATATAGAATTTGAAGCTTTCCATAATTGCACAGGACTCACTCGTGTCACTTTGGGAAATAACCTGAAGATGGTTGAAACACTTTCCTTTTGGGGTTGCGACAACGTGAAGGAAGTGATTTATGCCGAAGGAACAAAAACGATATTGCCACTCGTTTTCCAAAGTGCTACTTCGGTTGTAATTCCAGAAAGCGTAGAGATAATATCCGAGTACGCATTCAATGGCTACAAGAGCCTCCCGTCGATCATTATCCCCAATAGTGTTAAAAAGATTATGACAGGAGCTTTTGGGGGATGCACGGGACTGAAGTCTGTAACAATAGGTTCGGGTGTCAGCGAGATCGACAGGGAAGCCTTCACTGACTGTGTCAATGTGGAGGAACTGATTTATGCCGAGGGTTGCACAACCTTGCTCAGCACTGGATTGACCAGTATCACATCAGTTTCAATCCCAGAGAGTGCAGAGAGTATTGGGAATAATGCCTTTGGGAGGTTCTCACAATTGACTTCCGTCACAATTCCAAGCTCAGTGACTAGCATTGGTTTTGGTGCTTTCGCTGAATGCCAGAACCTTAGCTCAATCGACTTGCCAAACAGTGTGACAACCATTGATGATTATGTCTTTGCTTACTGCCTAAACCTTGACACCGTTAAGATTCCAGGCAGTTTGACAAGCTTAGGACAAAATGCTTTCTATGAATCGGGCATTAGTGAGATCTCATTGCCAAACAGCTTGACGAAAATAGAATACGGCACATTCTTCAATTGCGGTAATCTCAAGAAAGTAACCATCGGCAACAACGTAAAAAGCATAGGACTCCAGGCTTTCTCCTGGTGCAAAAGCCTCAGTGATGTGTATTGCTACACGGAGAATGTGCCAGAGACAGATGCCATTGCTTTCCAGACCTCTTCGCTTAGCAGTTGCACGCTTCATGTGCCATCAGCCTCTGTAGATTTATATCGTGCTGACGATGTCTGGAAGGAGTTCAATAGTATCATCCCTCTTACGGAACATGAATTGGGCATTGAAACCCCTTCCTGCCTATCAGACACGGATTCTCCTGTCTACGATCTCTTTGGACGTCAGCTCCGATCAACACAGAAGGGCATAAATCTCATCGGTGGTAAGAAAATAATGAAGTTCTAACAGATTCCAACAGAAACAGGCTCCCCTTGATATTGTGACCGAGATATTTGAATCGCGGCATCGTTATCCCGATACCACGGAAGGGATGCGCAGATGATTTAATAGGTGAAAATGTTAACTACTAATAAACACTTTTCTTATACGAATAATGGATGTTAAACTTTTGATTAATAAACATTAAAATCAGAACTAAGTCTTTCGTATTCGATAGATTGACTATATCTTTGCAGCGGCAAATGGGAGAGATTCCTGTTTGCCGCTGTAATCTTTATTAGCAATCGACAACTATGCAGAACCAGACACTGACCAAGAGCGAAATGACCGTCATGAACATCCTTTGGGAAATGCCCGATGGCGGCACCGTATATGATGTACTCGCAAAGTACGATGATCCCAAACCTGCCTACACCACCACGGCAACCTTCATGAAGATCCTGGAGAAGAAGGGTTATCTGGAGGCAAAGAAACTCTCAGGTCGCACCTATACCTACTTTCCATTGATTAGCAAGGAAGAGTACAGTCGACGCGCTATGCAGGAAGTCAAGAAGGATCTGTTCGATGGATCGGCTAAATCGCTGCTTTCGTTCTTCGTGCAGGAAGAAGGATTGTCAGCTGACGATATCCAGGAGCTATTGTTATTAGTAAAGAAGTAAAGCTATGGCATCTATGTTCACCTATCTCTGGCAGTCGGCACTTGTGCTAACCGTTCTCTACATACCTTTTCAGCTCTTGCTCCGAAAGGAACATTTCTTTGCCCTTAACCGAGCCATCCTGCTGGGTATTCTGCTTCTTAGCCTCACGCTTCCCCTCTCCCGTCACACCATGCCCATGTTCGTAGATAACTGGTTGCATACTGAGGTCGATATGGTGGAGGCAGTACCTTTCAGCCCACTGGGGGAATATCAAGACTGGGATGGATACATAATCATTGAAAATGGAGACATCGAAGAACCTGCAAGCATCGAAATACATTGGACAGATCTTCTCATCGCACTCTGGTTATTAGGGACAATCTTATTCCTCGCATGGTACTTGCGCGGCCTCTGGCGTCTTTACAAAATATTGCACGACAAAGACAATTCTCGTGAGGAACTAACCGATGGTAACACGCTTCTGCTCACTCCTTGCGCTCTCCCTTCGTTCAGCTGGATGCACAGCATTGTGATCTCGCAGGAAGACTACGCAGAGAATGGAGAGACCATCCTCTCGCACGAACGTGCCCACATCGCACATAATCATAGCTACGATCGTCTGCTGCTATTCGTTGTGCAGACGATTCAATGGTGGAATCCGTTCGTATGGCTCATGGCCGATGCGCTTTCGCAGGTACATGAATATCAAGCCGATCTTGCCGTACTCCGTCAAGGCTTTAATGTAACACAATATCAACTGCTATTGATACGTAAGGCGGCAGGGCCTGCTGGCCTCTCGTTGGTCAATGGCTTCAAACGTAACAAACTAAAACTTCGTATCGTCATGATGAACAACATGATCAAACTACGTGGAGCCAAGAGCCGCTATCTGGCCTTGCTCCCAGTCGCCCTGCTGGCTTTTACCCTGACAGCCAAGGCGCAAGAGAAAACATCCGAACAAGAGATAGAGTCAGTGAAGGTTGTAGGTATGGGATTTCAAAAAGACTTTGAAATCAGAACAAAGGGCAATACACCAGATCCACTTGTCTTGGTGGAAGGTGAAGTGTATGAAGACTGGAAA
>JAZRXZ010000004.1:0-37051 GCA_045600445.1 Bacteroidales bacterium
TCCCGGAGGCAAGGATCGTCGGCCATCGCGATCTGCCAGGAGTAGCTAAGGCGTGTCCTTGCTTCGATGCAGAAAAAGAATATGCTTATATCTCAAACAATGAATCCGATCATTAACATCACCGACCTCTATACCCTTGCTAGGGATCAACCCATCGGCATCCCCATCCTCGCCGACGTCGTGTATTACCTCAAGCGCTCGCCAGGAATCTCCGGCAAGGAGCTGGCCAAGCGGCTCGACGTGCAGCGCAGCTACCTGAGCCACGCCATCGAGCTGCTCACGGGAAGTAACCTCGTGACTGCACTCCGAGAGTGGCGTCTGCAGCATGTCAAGTACCTGCTCACTGAGACATCGCACTCCTACGACTATGTAGCCAAGCTCTGCGGCTTCTCCGGCAATCGCACGATGTCGAGATTCTTAGAGCGCTACACTGGCTGCACCGCCTTCGAATATCGCCTTGGTCGCTCCAATGGCCACCGTGGAGCATGCACTTGATAGCTGATAACTAATCAATAAACAAGTAAGGGATCGGACAAGACTGTCCGATCCCTTATTATGATCCAGAAGGTATCGCCCGAAATCCTACGATACCTTCCCGCTATCAGGAAGAGATCCCCGGAAATCTTGCGATACCTTCCCGTTGCCAGAAAGGTATCAATCGAAATACTGCAATAACGTCCAGTATTTATGAAGGATTTTTTGTTTTTTTCTCCATATAATTTGGCGAAGACGGGAAAAATGAGTATCTTTGCGCACTAAAAACGACAAACATGGAACCATTTGCCCACCTCCACGTACATACAGAATACTCCCTTCTCGACGGCCAGTGCAAGATAGGCCGGCTTTTTGATAAGGCTGCCAAGGATGGCATGCCAGGCTTTGCCATCACCGATCATGGCAATATGTTCGGCATCAAGGAGTTTTTCGACATCGCTGCCAAGCAGAACAAGGGTCGCGAGAAGGAGGGACTGCCACGCGTGAAGCCTGTCTTCGGCTGTGAGGTCTATGTGGCTCGTCGTGGTATGGAACTGCGTGAGGGTAAGGCCGATATGAGCGGCTGGCACCTGATCTTGCTGGCCAAGAACAAGCATGGCTACCAGAACTTGATCAAACTGGTGTCGATCGGCTGGGTCGATGGCTACTATATGCGCCCGCGTATCGACCATAAGGTGCTCGAGCAGTATCATGAGGACCTGATCTGCTGCTCGGCGTGTCTGGGTGGTGAGGTGCCTAAGAAGTTCGAGTCGGGTGACTTGGAGGCCGCTGAGCAGGCGATCCTCTGGCACAAACAGCTCTTCGGCGAGGATTATTATATCGAGCTGCAGCGCCATCCGTCGAAGGATCCGCTCTATAATCCGGGGTGTATCGAGATGCAGAATAAGGTCAACCCGTGGCTCATCGAGATGGCTCACAAGCACAATATCAAGCTGGTGGCCACCAACGACGTGCACTTCGTGGACGAGGAGAACGGTGAGGCGCATGACCACCTGATCTGCCTCAATACGGGCAAGGACCTCGACGATCCGAACCGTATGCGCTACACGAAGCAGGAGTGGTTTAAGTCCACCGAGGAGATGAACGAGCTGTGGAAGGACGTGCCTGAGGCGCTCAGCAACACAGTGGAGATCATCGACAAATGTGTGGAGTATGACATCGAGAACGGCCCTATCATGCCTAACTTCGAGATCCCGGCTGAGTTCGGCCTGGAGGAGGACTATCGTCAGAAGTACACCGAGCAGATGCTCTTCGACGAGATGACGCAGGACGAGAACGGCAATGTGGTGCTGTCGGAGGAGGACGCCAAGAAGAAGTTCAAGAAACTCGGCAACGGTGATATCAATAAGGTGGTGCGTATCAAGTTCGAGGCCGACTACCTGCGCCATCTCACTCTGCAGGGAGCGCGCGATAACCACTATTTGACCGCGGAGTACGGCTACGAGGGCGACTCGATGGCTCAGCCGATGACCGATGATGAGATCGTGGCAGCACTCCGTCCTGATGTGTGGGAGCGTATCAAGTTTGAGCTGCACATTATGAAGACCATGGGCTTCCCGGGTTACTTCTTGATTGTGTCAGACTTCATCCGCGCTTGCCGTGAGGAACTGGGTGTCTCAGTAGGACCGGGTCGTGGTTCGGCTGCCGGTTCGGCCGTAGCTTACTGCCTGGGCATCACCAAGATCGACCCGATCAAGTACGACCTGCTGTTCGAGCGTTTCCTCAATCCGGATCGTATTTCACTGCCTGATATCGATACCGACTTCGACGATGATGGCCGAAGCCGCGTCATCGAGTGGGTACAGGAGAAGTATGGCGCTGACCGTGTGTCGCACATCATCACCTACGGTACGATGGCCACGAAGATGGTCATCAAGGATATGGCGCGCGTGGAGAAGGTGCCGATCCCTGAGGCCAACCGACTGGCAGGACTGGTGCCAGATCGTATGCCTGAGGAGAACGGCAAGGCGCTGAAGTGCAACCTCAAGAACTGTATCAAGGTCGTGCCGGAGATGCGCGAGGCTTGCGACAGCCCTGATCCGCACATCCGCAACGTGATGAAGCTCGGTCAGATGCTCGAGGGCAACGTGCGTGGTACTGGTGTGCATGCGTGTGGCATGATCATCGGCCGTGATCCGATCGATACGGTCGTGCCTGTGTCGGTGGTCGATGACCATGGCACCAAGCTGCTTGTGACGCAGTATGACGGACATGTGATCGAATCGACGGGCCTCATTAAAATGGACTTCTTGGGACTCAAGACCCTCGGTATCATCAACGAGGCGCTCGATAACATCAAGGAGACGTGTGGCGTGGAGATCGACATCGACCATATTCCGATCGACGACGAACTGACTTACAAGCTCTTTGCCTCGGGTCGAACTGTGGGTACGTTCCAGTTCGAGTCACCGGGTATGCAGAAATACCTCAAGGAACTGCAGCCTGACTGTATCGGCGATATCGTGGCCATGAACGCGCTGTATCGACCAGGACCTATGGATTACATCCCTGCCTTCATTGCGCGTAAGAACGGGCGTGAGCCGATCACCTACGATATCCCTGTGATGGAGAAATACCTCAAGGATACGTATGGTATCACCGTCTATCAGGAGCAGGTCATGCTGCTGTCACGACTGCTGGCCGACTTCACCCGTGGTGAGTCAGATGCGTTGCGTAAGGCCATGGGTAAGAAGAAGAAGGACATCGTCGATGCCATGAAGCCGAAATTTATTGACGGCGGTGTGAAGAATGGTCACGATCCGAAGATCCTGGAGAAGATCTGGGGTGACTGGGAGAAGTTCGCTTCGTACGCCTTCAACAAGAGCCACGCTGTGTGCTACGCATGGGTGGCTTATCAGACGGCTTACCTCAAGGCGCACTATCCAGCAGAGTATATGTCGGCGGTATTGTCGCGTTCTTTGAATAACGTGACCGAGTTGGCCAAGCAGATGGATGAGTGCCGCGCTATGGGATTGGCCGTCAAGGGTCCGGACATCAACCTCTCTCGCCAGCGCTATTCGGTCGATAAGGAGGGTGCCGTCCGCTTCGGCCTGGCCGGTATCAAGGGCTTCGGCGAGGGTGCCGCAGATGCTGTGGTGAAGGAGCGTAATGCCAATGGCCCATATAAGGATATCTTCGATCTGGTGGAGCGTGTAGAGCAGGGTGCATTGAACCGCAAGGCGCTCGAATCGTTGGCCATGTCAGGTGCTTTCGACTCATTCGGAACCTACAGCCGTGAGGAGTATGCCAGCGTCAATGCACGTGGTGAGGCGTTCCTCGATCTGGTCTGCAAATATGCACAGAAATACAAGGCCGACAAGGAGAGCAACGAGATGTCGCTCTTTGCCGACCTGGGTGACGCTGAGATAACCATCAAGCATCCGGAACCAGAAGAAGGCGGTGTGGAGCATTGGAGCACCCTGGAGCGCCTTAATAAGGAGAAGGAGCTCGTAGGCCTCTTCCTGTCGGCTCATCCGCTAGATGAGTACAAACTCGTCCTGCAGTTCGCCTGCAATACTACGATGGCCGAACTGGAGTCATTGCCTAATCCGAAGGGTAAGGAGGAGGCCGATGCCAAGCTGCGTGAACTGGCGGGCAATCCGGCTGAGGTGGAGCGTATCCGCAAGATCCAGGGTCGTGACATCACCTGCGGCGGTATCGTTACGGGTTGGCGCGAAGGAACGTCTCGTGCAGGCAATCCTTACGGCATCCTCACGCTCGAAGACTACAGCGGCAAGCATGACTTCGTGCTCTTCGGCAACGCTTATCCTACTTGGCGTGGCTTTGGCAAGGAGGGTATGTATCTCTACATCCAGGCCAAGTATCAGAACAAGCGCTTCGTGCGTGACGCTCGTACTATCTTCGACGTAGAGTTTACCATCGGCACTATCAAGCAGCTCAGCGAGGTGGCAGACAATCTCATGGAGAGCCTGACCGTGGTCCTCGACCATCGTCAGCTCAAGCGCTCTACCATCCAGCAGATGAAGGATGCTATCATCCATCGCAGCCTGGAGGACAATGCGCCTGCCGTGCAGCCTCATGCCAATACCTCACTTTACTTTGAGGTGTGCGACCCGATCAAGAACTATATCGTCCGTCTGTATAGCCGACAGCACAAGGTGCGTGTCACACCGACGCTGGTTGATTTCTTGCGCAGCCAGCCGGGTGTCGTCTGCAAAATCAACGGTAAACTGGTCGAAGACGAGCACTACGACAATCAGGAAGTCGAGGAGATTGTTGATGAACTTCTTCCTGACGATTGATGAAAAAGCTTGCAAAACGTTCAATTTTTCATGTTCAAAATGTAAAATATTCATTTTGCAAGGTCATATTCCGTATAAATTTGCCCCCAAAATATAAGTTATGCGCCAATATTCAGTATTCTTCTTTACTGTATTACTTCTGCTTTCAACCTTCTGTCAATGCAGTACGGATGACCGTCCCGGATTAGACGGCTATGGGTCAGAATATCCGATGACCAAGAATACAGGACTGGCGATTGACAGCTGCATGGGTTATATGCACTCTGATCCGGCGTTGGCACATCACATGCTCGATTCTATTTGTCAGGACGGCTTGATCTCCCCCCAGCGCTGTGACTATTACCATGCACTGATCCTGTTCGGCGGAGAGCAGAATGGCGATAGTGCCATCGTGATCTGTGACCGTCTGCTCGATGAGAGCAAGTTTCATGGAGACATTTATATCGAAGAAGAGATCTGCGTCCTGGCGTCTAATATCACTTCCAATCATAACCGACATTTTGAGACCCTGAAGTATGCAAACCGTGGAATTGCGCTCTGCCATGGTAATGCTCGTATGCGCAATGATGAGGCGGCTCTCCTGGCTCGTGTAGGCATGGCGGAGCAGATGCTGGGTCGCACCGAAAAGGCCCGTGAGATCTACGCTAAGGCTAATCTCCTTTTGCAGGAAGATAAGACCTTCGGTGGCCTGATTGCACTCATCTCGCTTAAGAAGAAGCAGGGCAACCTCGCTTTTGATGCCAGAGACTATGACCAGCTCATCCGCACTTCACATGAGATCCTTGACCTGGTGCATCGGTTTGACCGTGATCCGTCTTTCATCGAAGAGCGTCCTGAGACCATGCGTGAGTCGAGTTCGGCAACGCGTGACTTTGCCGATTTCTATGAGACTCAGATGTATGGCAATATCGCTACCGCCTATCGAGTGAAGGTCGAGCAGGGCCTCTCTGCCGATCCTAAGGCCGATACAGACTCTGTAGATCATTATATCGAACTATGGAGCCAGACAGGAGGAGCCCATCAGCCGTCTAACCTGGCAGATGTCTTGCGTGAACTTTATTTTACGGGTCGCAAGGCTGAGTATACAGAGGCAAAGAGGAGGGTGGGCGATTTCTATCAGAGAGATAGTCTGGTCAGCGAATACGTCGATTATCTCTCTCTGCTGGCTGAAGAGGCTTCGTCACGTCATGACTATCAGCAGAGCACCGCCTATCTGCAGCGTGCACTGGTAGTGAGCGACAGTATCCGTCAGCACGAGCTTCTGAATTCGCTTACTGAGCAGATGTCTATCAATATGGTGCAGGAGGAGCGCCTGCTGCGTCAGGATGCGGAGAATCAGATATCCAGTCAGCGACTGGTCATCGCGCTGCTTTCTGTGTTATTGGTCATCTTGGTCATTGCAGGCCTGATTATCGCCTTCCTGATGCGCAAGGACAGCGCAAACAGGCAGATTATCGAATTGACACAGCAAGACCTCTCTGACTCTCAGGAAGATATCAAAGAGCTCTCGCTGCAACTTGTGGAGACGAAGACCGAGAAGACCGTCAGCAACATGAAGGCTCTGTACGAACGGATAGTGCAGGTTATGACCGAGAAGCAGCTCTACCTCAATCCGGATCTTGATATCAGGAAGCTGTCTGAGGTGCTCTGTGTCAGTCGCACGCATATTTCCGTCTCTGTCAATAGTCAAACAGGCAAGACCTTCCGTCAGTGGCTTTCGGAATATCGTCTGTCTATGTTTGTAAAGATGCTCAAGGACTTCCCGATGGCCTCTATTGAAGATCTGATGCTCCAGTGTGGCTATAAGGATCAATCCACCTTTCGACGTCAGTTCAAGGCCACCTATGGCATGACCCCGGGAGAGTATCGTAAGCAGTTGGAACAAAAATAATTGAAAAGACTGATACTTAGGATATCTACATCTTTCGCAGAATAGAGAGCAGATCAGAAGCAAGAGCACGGTTATAGACGCGGATGACGTCTGGACCCATGTCCGAAGAAGTCATGCCGGAGGTAAAGTGCTCACGACGGGTATCGAACTCCAGCACCAGGCCTTTATCATTGGTGACCTTGACACTGTAGCTGCCAGCTATCTTGCCGCCGGCTCCGTAGGTAAGCTGGCGCAGAGCACTGCTACCCCATTCGATCTCCTTGAGGCAGGCTTCGATGACTACACTACCGGCAGGAGCATCCTTAACATCGGTGATGACCTGATATGAACCCTCACGAAAAGCCACCTTCAGCTCGCGCAGGATGGTCTTGCCCAATTCGTTGAAGGCAATCTGCTGATCTTTCAGTTTCTTCTCGCCCTTCGGGTGTGCCGTCACTGTTGGCACGATATACACCTGGCAGGTATTCAGATCGATCTGCTGCACCACATTGACGTGATCTATAGGAGTGGCATTCGTATCCTGCGCCTGACAGAGCATAGTAGCCAGGACTCCGATCAGCAGGAAAGATAGAATCTTTTTCATCGTCATATATTATTGCGCGTTATTTGTTCTTCTTGAGGACATCAATCAGGTCTTCTGCAATCACCTCATTATAGATCTTGATGATCTTTACCGGATTGCTCGACTTCATCGCAGTGTTATGCTTGCGGCGGTTGTCCAGTTCCAGCACCACGCCCTTAGCATTGCTGACTCTGACATTGTAGCCACCAGAGATATCTTCCTTAGCACCCATCATGACATCTTTCATGGTGGCAGTACTCCAGTCGATGTCTTTCAGGATTACCTCGATAATCACAGCACCGGCAGGAGCCTTCTTGGCATTGTCGATTACCTCAAAACTAGCCTTCTTGTAGGCTGATTTGAGTTCTTTCTTGACAGTCTCTCCCAGTTCGTCAAAAGCAGCCTGCTGCTTGTCTGCGTTCTTGGTCTTTCTTGGATGCAGATCTGCAAGCACGGTTGGTACGATATAGACATTACAGGTGTCAAGGTCGATCTGCTGCTGGATATCCACGCGGTCAATGCCACGGAATTGACGCAACTCTGCCTGACAGGTCATAGCTGCCATCAGGCAGGCAAAGAGTAAAGCAAATTTCTTTTTCATACTACTTAATAATATAATAGATTAATTACAATCCTTTTGTTTATTTTATGACGCAAAATTAGAGAAAAAAATTAATTTCACTATGTAATTTTTGATTTATTTTTGCAATTTGAACAAAATGCAAGCTTTTTTCGCTGTTTTGCAAGTAAAACTAGCGAAATATACTGCATCTTTGAACCGCTAAAGCTTGGATCTTACACCTGATGGCAGAAGATCCTATCAATAATCAGTTAAGGGATCGGACGAATCAGTCCGATCCCTTATATTATATAATAAGGTATATCACGAATCATCAGAATACCTTCCTACATCTCAGAAGGGTTCACCCGAATCATTGGAATACCTTCCTGCACTTCGGAAGGTATCGCCTGAACCATTGGGATACCTTCCCGCATCTCGGAAGGTATTGCACGAATTCTCACGAGACCTTCTACTTCTTACGATAATCCGTCGGCGAGTATCCGCGCTTAGTCTTATAGAATTTGGCAAATACCATCTGCGAAGAGAAGCCTAAGGTCTGCGAGATCTCCTGGATGGTGAGAGAGGTGGACATCAGGAGTTGGTCAGTCTCTTTGAGCAGGTAGTTATCGATCACCTGCTTGGGCGACTGGCCACTTACGGTATTGGTGATCTGCGAAAGGTAGCGGGTGGAGATGCTGAGCTGCTCAGCGTAGAAGGCCACGTCATGTGCCTCTCGGTAATGAGCAGCGATAAGCGAGAGGAAGCGATTGTAGAGGTCGTTAGGGCGAAGATTTACGGACGAATGAGTCGACGAGAAGACCAACTGACTATGCAGATAGTCATGCGCGTGACTCACGGCCTTGGGGATATTATCGCCTAATGAAAGACGCGTAGCGATGGCCGTGGAGAGCGTGCCGCCAACACCGTGGCGCTGCCAGCCTTGGATGTTAACTGACGAGAAGAACTGCTGATAACCTCCTTGAGAGCCGGTGGAAGGTCCTACCAGCAGCGCGTTGATGTGTCCCTCCAGATAGGTGCCTCCACGAAGCAACACCCACTGAGCACCTCGCTCCTGCAACTCCTGCGCGGCTTGGAGCATGTCCTCATCGGTAGTGATGCGGCGACCTAGGATGATCTCTGCATCGACACATTTGAGCATCAGTAGTGAGCAAATAGGAAGCAGGTCGTGGCAAAAGGCATGGATAGCGTCGTCGGACATCAGACAGCCGCCGTTGGCTGCAAGGATTACGGGAGAACAGACGATGTGCGGACAACCGACGATCTCATCACGGACGATGCGGATGGTGTCAGGGTCGCAGATCATGCCAACCTTGACAGCCTTGGGTCGCACCTCCTCGTAGATGGCGCGAATCTGACCAGAGACAAGTTCGGAAGGGAGCTCGTGGACGACGCGGATGCCGGTATGGTTCTGTACGGTGACCGAAGTGACGGCGGTGACGGCGTAGCCACCGAGGTCTTTGATGGTGCGGATATCGGCCTGGATGCCGGAGTGGCCCATACTGTCGGAGCCGTTGATGCAGAGGATCGTATTCATTACTTCTCCCAGACCTCGAAGGTCATCGGGTAATCATTCTTCTCATCGGCAGGAGCATCTTCTGCTGAGAGCAGTTTGTATCCCTCTGGTACGGCAGGGATGGCTGCATCATACTCATTAATTATAGTATGTACGCGCGTGATGTAAAGTCTCTCGGCGTGTGGCCAGAAAAGATTGTAGATCTGCGCACCACCGATGACGAAAGCATCGGCAGGAGCGGCAGCGAGAGCGTCCTCAAGCGAGGTGTAGATCTCGACACTTGTCCCTGGCTTGAGATTCTCGAGCAAGGCGGGGTCGATGGCATAGCTGGCATCACGGGTGACGATGATGTTGCGACGACCTGGCAAAGGACGACCGATAGACTCATAGGTCTTGCGACCCATGATGACGGCGTGACCCATGGTAGTGGCCTTGAAATATTTGAGATCTGCAGAGAGATGCCAAGGCATCTGTCCCTGGTAGCCGATAGCATTGTTCTCGGCGGCAGCAACGATAATGTTCATGTGCGTTAGAATTATCGGACTAAATATGGCATCAGGAGATCTACGTCACGACGGCTGGCTTTCTGCCACCAGTCATTTGGCATGACGCGCCAGGTTCCTATCGAAGAACGTTTCTTGTCAAAATCAGTACGGTAGACAAACTCGCTGATATAGCTTCGCATGTCCTTGACCGACGATGTGACCGTGCGGTCAGTACACTCCTCATTGCTCCATCCTAAGCCATAAGGAAGGAAACCACCGCCACCGGAAGCCTGGTGCGAACTGAGTGCTACGTAGTATTTCTTATCAGGATCAAAAGGCTGGCCATTGGCCATGGTCGAGATAGACACACGCTCACCAATAGGCTGAGTGACGTCTACGATGTAATAGATACCAGCTGCCTGGGTGTAGTTATACTGTGGAGTAACCAGCTCAGGACCGAAACGACCCATGATGATCTCTCCGTTATCGTCGTACTTGAACGCTAGAAGATGATCCTTATCAGAGGTCATCTGGTTGAACTGTCGGCCTACGCCATACTCAAGGAACTGATCAATCTCACGGCCGTACATCCACATCTTGAAGACCTGGTTCTCATATTTGTACATAGAGAACAGCTGACGCATAGAGAGGGCGCCTGGCTGGATATCGCTGAAGTTTGACAAGCAGCTTACGAACGACACGTCTGCTTCGGTGATGAAGAACTGAACCTCATGGATAAGATTGATAAGGTTCGACGGGCCGACAAGACCTGCAGCGGCATCCAACTTCTCATGGACATTACCTACAGGGCGATCCAAGAAGTGATCGACACGCTCCTTGATACCCTCAATACGCGTGAGGTAAGTAGGACTGAATGGTAATGACTTGGTCAGATGAAGAGTCGGATAAAAATCTGCCTGAATGTGATTATTGGCCTTACGACCCTCTCTCATCATCACCTTGACCGACGCGACCTCATCAGCATGTGGCAATGGCTGCAGTACGTAAACAGAGTCTCCATAGTTATTAACCATCACCTGATTCTCCTGCTGGTGGTCATGTGCCAGAAGGATGATATCAAATCCTCTTACCTCATTGGCTACGAGAAAGGCGCCATCAGGGAATCTGTTACCCTCATCATCCTCATAGTAGCTCTCCTCATGACCCGCATGGAAGAGGCCTACCAGCAAGTCTGGTTTCTCTCGCTCCTCAATGATAGGAACCCATTTCCTGGCAGTCTCAATCATGCTGTCAAAGCGGAGGTTGGAAGAGGTCGTACGAGGCAGCCACTTGTTATTCTCTGTAGAGAGAAGGCCAAGGACTGCAATGCGATATCCCTTGCGCTCCAGAATGCAGTAAGGCTTGAAGAAAGGCTCTCCGGTCTGACGATCCACGACATTAGCAGCCATCCATGGCATCTGGAACTCTTTCATCAGGTGTTCCTGATAGATACCCTTGCCTGTCTCAAGATCATGATTACCGACACAAAGAGCGTCATACTTCATAAAATTAACCATCTGCGATGCCAGATGTGGCTCATCCGTTGCCTCGAAATTGTAATAATACATGGCAGGAGTTCCCTCGGTCAGATCGCCACCGTCTAGCAGCATGGTGCCCTTAGGGTTATATTCTCGTGTTTGCTCCACAAAAGAATAGATGTTGGCCATGCACGCAGAGTCAATGCGATTACGCATGAAGTCATTGGGCAGGAACTCTCCATGTACATCGGTCGTAAAGATCAGATCGAGTTCATTGGGCGCCGAGACATCTTTTTTCTCGCACGAGACAAGTAACGAGCAGATGCTTAAAATGGAGATAAGATAGTGTGTTTTCATACTCCTTATATTACTCAACATATAATACAAGACCCTTCAGGTATTCTCCTTCAGGATGGTAGATGTTAATCGGATGGTCTGCAGGCTGGTGCAGCTGATGCAGAATGCGGACACGACGACCCGTCTGTGCAGCGGCAGAGAAGACGGCACAACGGAAGTCGTCTTTGGTGACAACCTGTGAACAGCTGAAGGTAAAGAGGATTCCTCCAGGTTTGATTTTCTCAAGCGCCTTGGCATTGAGCTTCTGGTAGCCACGAAGCGCGTTACGAAGCACCTTCTTATGCTTGGCAAAAGCAGGTGGATCGAGGATGATCAGATCGTAGAACTCACCGGCAGGCAACTGAGCGCCGAAGCGTGCAGGATCGTCGAGGAAGTCGAATGCATCGGCCGCAAAGGCCTGGTGCCGTGGATCACTTGGGAAGTTGAGGTCGACGTTAGCATTGGTAAATGAGATGGCCTGCTTAGAGACATCGACCGAATGCACCAACGTAGCGTTACTTCGCATGGCGTAGAACGAGAATCCTCCAGTGTAGCAGAACATATTGAGCACCTTGCGGCCTGCAGAGTACTTCTGCACAAGCGCGCGGTTCTCTCGCTGATCGACGAAGAAACCGGTCTTCTGACCCTTGAGCCAGTCGACGTGGAACTTGAGGCCATTCTCCAGCGCCACATCGCTGATCGATGCCTCAAGGGCCTTGCCCTCGGCTGCAGAGCTGACGGGCTTGCCATCGATGATAAGGTAGCCATTGACGCTCTCACCCTCGGCGGCAGCCTCCTGACGCGCCTCTGTCTTATAAGAGAGGGTGGTCTCGGACTTATAGTAGACGTTGCGGATCTCAGCACCTGCCACACGGATCAGGTCTTCGGCCAAGGCCTCACGGATGTAATGGATGCCCTGGGTATGCGCCTGCATGACAGCGGTGTGTGCATAGACGTCGATGATCAGGCCTGGCAGACCGTCACCTTCACCATGCACGAGGCGATAGGCGTTGTTGTCCTCACGGATCAGGCCGAGCGAGCAGCGGAGCTCGTAGGCCGACTGGAGGCGACGCAGGAAGAAGTCATCGTCGAACTCCTCCTCATCGAACGAGAAGATACGTACGGCGATCGATCCGATCTGATACTGACCGAGCGCCAGGAACTGCTTCTTATGGCTGATGACACGTACCCAGTCGCCTTCCTCTGGCTGACAATCCTCTCCGGTCTCGTCATCGATCATCTTGTCGATGGCACCGGAGAACACCCAGGGGTGAAAGCGGAGAAGTGACTCTTCCTTGCGAGGTTTGAGAATTATTGTAGTCATAGACTATCCAATAAATGGCTTTATGATAAACTTCCAGATATCATTTGCATTGACATAGACCATCAGCGCAATGATGATGGCCATGCCGACGTACTGTGCACGTTCCTTGGCCTTGTCGCTGATAGGGCGACGGATGATGGCTTCGATCAGGAGAATGAAGATGTGACCACCGTCAAGGCCCGGGATAGGCAGGATATTCATGAAGGCCAATGCTACCGAGAAGAAGGCGGTCATCGACCAGAAGGCCAGCCACTGCCAGGTCTCAGGGAAGATCGATCCCATGGTACCGAAGCCACCGAGCGACTGAGCGCCTTCCTTGGTGAAGACGAGCTTGAACTGACGGACGTAGTTGTAAAGCATCGTCCAGCCACGCTGGATGCCGGCAGGGATTGCCTCCAGGAAAGAGTACTCGATGTGAGTAGAGCGTCCTAGCATGTAGTTGCGCTTGAAGACTCCCATCAGGCCATCCTCACCGAGCTGAAGAGTAGCATGCATCAGGGAATCTGCACGGTAGAAGTCGATATCGAGCGCCTTGCCTGCATTGTCCTGCAACAGCAAGGTCATGGTGTGCGATGGCAATGCCAATGAGTCACCAGCCAGCAAGCCAGCCTTCTCTGCAGGACTCTCTGCAGCGACAGAATCGATGACGAATGGCAGGAATGGTGTAGCGAAGAGCTCCAGCTGGAGTGGCTCGCGGAGGAAGACCTGGCCCATGGTATCTGGCAGGGCGATAAGTTTCTCTGCGCCATTACGCTTTACGGTGACGTCATTGGCCAACAGGAGGCGAGAATGGAGCGTACCGAGATCGACGGTATTGCCATCGACCGCCACGATCTCATCTCCTTCCTCAAAGCCGAGGGTGTGTGCATACTCGCTATAGGTGAGACCGTATGGGAGGTTCTGGAGCTCCACGATGTCCTTACCCCAGTGCCAGCACATGCAGATGTAGATAAGGACGGCGGTAATGAGGTTATTGACCACGCCACCTACCATGATCATGAACTGAGCGAATTTGCCTTTCTTGACAAAGAGGTTGTCGCCCTCCATGTCTTTGATATCGTCGGCCGAATGGGTCTCATCGACCATGCCTGAGATGGCGCAATAGCCACCGAGAGGTATCCATCCGATACCATACTCCGTCTCGCTCGGATTGGCCTTCGTAGAGACCTTGAGGTTGCAGAGGAAGAGTCCTTCCTTGTTCCAACGGAGGAGTGCGAACTGTGGTGTATCGAAGAACATATAGAACTTCTCGACACCGACCTTGAATATACGTGCCCACATGAAGTGACCGAGCTCATGAACAAATACGAGGATGCTCAGAGCGAGGATCAGCTGGAGGGCCTTGAACAAAAATACTTCCAAAGAATGAAACTTTAATAATGAAAAATGATAATTATCTGAGTAGCTCTGCGGCTCTCAATCTTGCCTCTGCATCAATCTCGAAATAATCCTCGAGCGATGGTTCTGCCACGAATGGCATGGCGGCAAGGGTCTTCTCGTTGATCTCGGCCATCTGCAGGAACTTGCACTGTCCTTTGCGGAATGCCTCGTTGGTGACTTCGTTGGCGGCATTGAGCACACAGGTACGGTCACCCCCCTTGGCCATGGCCTCGAAGGCGAGGCGGAGATTAGGGAATCGCTCCATGTCAGGACGCACGAAGGTCAGATGCGCGTAGTCCTCGATGCGGAGCTTGCCGTTAATCTGGCTTGGCATACGATCAGGATAGCTGAGCGCGTAGGCAATAGGGACCTTCATATCCGGCTGGCCGAGCTGCGCCTTGATAGCACCGTCGCTGAACTGCACCATCGAATGGATGATCGACTGCGGATGCACAGCCACCTCGATCTGCTCAGCGGTCATCCCGAAGAGCCACTTGGCCTCGATGACCTCAAAGCCTTTGTTCATCATCGAAGCGGAGTCGATGGTGATCTTGGCTCCCATGTCCCAGTTAGGATGCTTCAAAGCCTGAGCGGCGGTGACATCAATCATCTGATCCATGGTGAAGGTACGGAAAGGCCCGCCACTGGCGGTGATGATAAGCTTGTCGACCGGATTGTCGAGATAGCTTGGCATGTCAGGTCGACCAGTATTTTCGATCCAAGGGAAACAACCACGGGCAATGGTCTCACCCTGCAGACACTGGAAGATGGCAGAGTGCTCTGAGTCGACTGGCAGGATAGGTGCCTGATACTCGCGGCAAAGACCATTGATCAACTGGCCAGCCACGACGAGTGTCTCCTTATTGGCCAATGCCAGCGCCTTCTGCGCCTTGATGGCTGCGATGGTAGGCTTGAGGCCAGCGAAACCGACCATGGCAGTCACGACCACGTCGATAGGGCCTGCAGTGACGACTTGGCAGAGGCTCTCAGCACCTGTCCAGACCTTGATCGGGAGGTCTGCCAAGGCGTCCTTGACCTGGTCGTAATAATTCTCGTCGACGATAACTACGACCTCAGGCTTGAACTGACGAGCCTGCTCGATCAGCAGATCGGCCGAGCGATGTGCCGTGATGGCGTATACTGAAAAGAGGTCAGGATGCTCGGCGCAGACTTCGAGCGTCTGTTTGCCGATGCTGCCTGTACTTCCTAATATTGCTATAGTTCTCATTCGAAAATTCCTGTGTTGTAGCGAACAGGGTGCAGTTTTCACTCACCCATAATTCGTGGCAAAGATACTTATTTTTCTGCACTTTTCTGCTATGCAGAGGCAAAAATCTTCACACGCGCACGTTATTTTATCGCAAAACGATCATTTTCCGAAGAAAAACCAATCAATCTCTGCAAAAAATGATTAACTTTGCGCAAAAATAATAGTAAGATAAGTATGAACGTAGCAGTACTTCTGGCAGGTGGCAGTGGCCGACGTATGGGTGGTCCGGAACCTAAACAGTTTATCAGGGTGAGTGGCCGAAGCATCCTGGAGCATAGCATCCGCGCCTTTCACAGCCATGCACAGATCGATGAGATTGTCATCGTGGCTCATGCAGATTATATCGACCGTATCAAAGAAATCGCTGCACCTTATCCGAAGGTAAAGCACATCGTTCCTGGCGGCAAGGAGAGGTATGACAGCAGCTTGGCTGCGATAGGAATTTATAAGGCAGACAACTCCTCTGCATTTTGCGAGGCAAAAGCCCTCACTCCTCACTCCTCATTGAATCTTCTGATTCACGATGCTGTACGCCCGCTCGTCTCTCAGCGTATCATCACGGATTGTATTGCTGCACTGACTACCTACAAGGCTGTGGATGTGGCTATTCCTTGCACTGACACCATCGTAGAGGTCAATGCCGAGGGACACATCTGTCACATCACACCACGCGTCATGTTGCGCAATGTACAGACGCCTCAGTGCTTCCGTCTGGAGACTATCGCAGAAGCCTACGAGAAAGGTCTGAGGGACCCTAATTTCATCACGACCGATGACTGTGGCGTGGTGCATCGATATCTGCCAGAGGAACCGATCTACGTGGTCGAAGGAGACACTACCAACATCAAAGTCACCTATCCGGAAGACCTGATTCTGGCGGAGAAAATCCTCTCTACAAAAAGTTAATTTTCAAGAAACTACTATATCACATCAATGAAGAAAACCCTGCCTGTCATCATCACTCTCGGAGTCATCCTCCTGTTAGGAACACTGACTTCGTGGGTAGCACCGAATATCGTCCGCAACTACGTATGTGACAACGGTGAAGAGATACTCGGACGCAAGATCCGGATCAACGATCTTAAGGCCAACATCTTCACGGGATCAATCTCGATGGAGGGACTCACCGTGTTCGAAGAAGACGGAATCATGCCATTCATCCACCTGCACCGTGCAGAGACCAACCTCTCGATGCTGCATCTGCTGACGGGAATCATCGACCTGGAAACACTGCGACTTAGCCAGCTGGATATCAACATCCAGCAGCGCGATACGGTCTTCAACTTCACCGACATCCTGCAGCGTTTCTCCGAAGAGGAGGAACAAGAGACCGAGGGTGGCTATCCATTGGTTATCCGCGACATCGAGCTCTCAAAGAGTAGCATCCACTATCAGGACTTGCTCGTACGCAGCAACATCCGTATCAACGACGTGAACCTGCATATCCCAGGTATCGACCTCCGTGATCTGGTGACTAATATGGGCCTCGATCTGGAGTTTGTCGATGGAGGCAAACTCATCACGCAGATGAGCTATAATGATCGCACACGTCACTATACGATCGATCTGTTGCTCAATGACTTCAGCCTTGAGGGGATCCTGCCGTACGTGCAACAGGCGATGTGGTCGGAGAAGCTCACCGGACAGCTCAATGCCAACCTGAAGATGGAAGGAAGCCTCAGCCACATCCTCGATTTCCGCCTGGCAGGACAGGCCGATGCGCATGAAATCTATATGGAGGACGACCGTGGCGATGTGGTACTCAGCTGCGACAGCGTATTGATGAACATCCGAGAGATGAACCTGCTGGAAAACCGCATCTCTCTCAGCCAGATGGTGGCTCACCAGCCATCGCTCTACATCTCCTACGACAAGGACAGCCTCGACAACTTCGACCGTATGCGCCAGCTGGCCGAACACAAGATGGCAGAACTCCTGGCCACGCTGGTCAAAGAGGAATCAGATGATCAGGTCCCTTCGGCCTCAGACATTTCAGAAGACACCCAGCCAGACTTCCAGCTTCGCATCGATCAGTGTAGGCTGCTCGATGGCAGCCTCTTTTACCGCGATGAAGCCACCAGTGTCACTCCATTCACCTATCAGGTGGGGGGCATCAATCTCAATGCACCGAACTTCTCGCTCAATCAGCGTAATCACATCAGGTGCAAGGCGCTGATGGGCAATACAGGTTCCATCACGCTCGATTATCAAGGCAAGTTGGACGATGAGCGCAACCTTTCATTAGACATCCACGCAGCCGACGTCGAGATTACCGATTTCTCTCCATACACTCTGCAGATGTTCGGTAATTCGCTCGAGAATGGAACCCTCTCTGCAGATGTCCAGATTACCACACAGGATGGCAATCTCTCGGGCAACGCGCTCATTATGGCCGAACAGCCGATGATCAGCAAGAAGCAGAAGGGTATCAAACCAGAGATGCCTGTCCCATTCCGTACAGCCATTAACCTGCTGACCGATCGCAATGGCCATTTCCAGATCAATGTACCTATCTCTGGCAGCATTGACGAGCCTCAGTTCTCCTACAAGCGCATCATCTTCCGCCTCATCGGCAAGATGTTCATCCGCGCTTGCACCTTTGGCCGGCGCAATAAGAACTTCACGCCTGATTCACTCAGTCTCAGTACGATATACAATGATTTCGACATCAACGATATCAATATCGACGAGTTTGCGAATGACTCAATAGGTGAAGCCTTGCTCAAGGAAGACTAAAAAACGCAATCTTTACTCACGGCATCTCCTACACCGTACACTGGGGGAGATGCCGTGATCGTGGCATCCTCTACACCGTACACTGGGGGAGATGCCGTAATCGTGGCATCCTCTACACCGTACACTGGATGAGATGGAATAACGAAGGCATCCCTTCCACTGTACCGTGGAAGGGATGCCAATCTTTTTTATGAGTATGTTGTAATTCCTTTAGCAGAATTACTTGTTCAAACCATTGTTAGCGATGAGCCACTCAGCGATCTGGACGGCGTTGAGTGCTGCACCCTTCTTGATCTGGTCACCTACGAGCCAGAAGGTCAAACCGTTCTCGTTAGCGAGATCCTTGCGGACACGACCTACGTAAACATCGTCCTTGCCAGCAAGGAAGAGTGGCATTGGGTAGGTCTTGGTAGCAGGATCGTCCATGAGCTGTACACCCTCACCGTTCTTGATAGCCTCCTGGAAAGCCTCAACGCTTACAGGCTCTTCGGTCTCTACCCATACAGCCTCTGAGTGGCTACGGAGTGAAGGTACGCGAACACACATTGCCGAGCAAGCTGCATCGGTGTGCATGATCTTCTTGGTCTCATTGAACATCTTCATCTCCTCCTTGGTGTAGCCATTGTCGCAGAAGACGTCGATCTGAGGAATGACATTATAAGCGAGCTGATAAGCGAACTTATCGACGGTCACAGGCTCATTGTTCAATACCTGACGGTACTGGGTCTCAAGCTCCTGCATTGCCACTGCACCGGCACCAGAAGCAGCCTGGTATGAAGCGATGTGGATACGCTTGATGTGGCTGAGACGCTCCAAGCACTGGAGGACGACAACCATCATGATAGTCGTACAGTTAGGGTTAGCGATGATGCCTCGTGGACGGTTCAATGCATCGGCAGCATTACACTCAGGAACAACCAGAGGTACATCAGCATCCATACGGAAAGCCGAAGAGTTGTCGATCATGACTGCACCGTACTTAGTGATGTCAGCAGCAAACTCCTTAGAGGTACCACCACCTGCTGAGGTGAAGGCGATGTCTACGCCCTTGAAGTCCTCTGGATTGTGTGTGAGTTCCTTGACAACGATATCCTTGCCACGGAAGTTGTAAGTACGACCGGCACTGCGAGCAGAACCGAACAAAAGAAGCTCATCAATTGGGAAATTACGCTCAGCAAGAACCTTCAGGAACTCCTGGCCAACGGCACCACTGGCACCGACAATTGCTACTTTCATCTTTCTTTTTCTTATATTTATATAGTGGATTATCGTGGCAAAGTTAGGTATATTTTTAGAAAAACGATTAGTTTCTGTACAAAATCATGCCTAAAGTAAAATAAAATGGCAGATTATTATCCAATCTGCCAAATCAAATTTGCATTCATAGACTTTATGACTGCTATGTGCGATACTATTTATCAATGTGCCAGGAAGTCGCGAATCTCCTCAATCTGCCTTTGACAAGCCTCACGACCGAGGCGGTGCATTAGATGCAGCTTCTCCGGTTTCATCTCCACACGGCCGATCTGAAGCGGTTCCTGTGGCGCTATGATGAGCGTATTGCCTTTCTTCGCCTCGCTGATCACATATTCCATCTGCGCGTTATACATCTCATGCCTGCGCTTCATACACTCGTAGATGGCAGGATATTTGCGCAATACGGTCTTAACGAACCAGCTGCAGCTCAATGGGGTCTTACGATATTCGAGCGGACGGGTGAGGATGACGATATTTCGGTCATAGCCAAGGTTTTGGAAGTACTTGAGCGGGATGGAGTCAGACATGCCGCCATCAAGCAGAAGCTTGCCATCGAGCGGTACTGGCTGGCAGACCATAGGCAATGAAGCCGATGCGCGAATCCATTCGAGCACCTCATAGTCGACGTGATCAATCTGGTGATAGACAGGATCTCCGGTAGCACAGTCGGTGCAGACGAGGTGGAACTCCATCGGGTTTTTGGCAAAGGCCTCTCCGTCGAAGACATCGATCTGCGTAGGGACGACGTGATAGCAGAACTCTGCATTGATATAGTTACCCGTCTTGATAAACGAGCGGATGCTCATGTACTCAGGATTGCCCACCATCTTCAGGTTATAACGCAAAGCTCGCCCTGGCTGATTGGACTTCATATTGACGCCAAAGCATGCACCAGCCGAGACGCCGATGATGCCATCGAAGCCTACTAGTCCTTGGGCCATCATCTCGTCGATGATACCTGAGGTAAAAATGCCACGGAGTCCGCCTCCTTCAAGTACAAGTCCTTTCACTTCGAAAGTTAAAAGTTAAGAGTTAAAAGTTAATCGTTTCAGTCACGCGAGAACTTATTCCTTTACATAAAGTGTATAGAGATCGAGCACCACCGCGATGGTCAGCAGTACGAGCCACGACATCTCGGTCTTGAACATCATAAAGTATCCCGATGCCAAGTAGATGACACCCACCAGATGACGGATGAAATTAATGCGTTTCTGACGCAGTTTACTGCCATGATATCGCTCAGCAAAATGGCTACCGAACTGCAGCATACAGCCCACGGCAAAGATGTAGGGTGTCATCTCTCGCATAGGCATATAGAGGATGGCGCCAAGGATGACGAGGATATAGGCGAGAAAGGTGAGAATTTTCATGAAATGATGGAATCAGGAGGTCATGTGGTCTGGAGATCAGTCATCAAACAGATAAAGGTCCTCATTGCGGCGATGCATGTGCAGTCGCTCACGGGCATGTTTCTCCAGATGTTCTGAGTCGACATTGACCTGATCGATACGACGTTGGAAGTTATTGATCGAATCCTCATACTGGCTGATCTCGCTACGCAGATCGGCTGCTTGACGCTTCAGTTTCAGGATATTCACGACAGAAAATTCCCCGCCGAAAATCATATACAGCAGGAATGCGAGACACAGGGACGTAAACCAGTGACGCATGGCGAATCGGAGATATACCTTGATTTTTTGCATAGGGTCAATAACATTATGAGCGTGCAAATATAGTATTTTTGCCTGATATTGGAAAGTTTTAGACCATAAAACTGCCATTTTTTTTCTTTTTTACGAGGCAATGATGGATTTTTGCCAAAGATTATGTATCTTTGCGCCATAAGAAAACCAACAAAATGAGTAATCTCAAAGAACTTATAGACCGTCTTTATGACGAGGTTGTACAGTCACAGGATGCCACTGACTTGGATACTCCATCAGATGAAGAGTGGGCAGAAAGCGACTTTGACAAAGAGCGTCTGCAAAGGGCGCTGACTGAGATGGCCTCTAGTCTGCAGCCGGAAGACCTGCAGGACGATCTGGATGCCGAAGCGCTCGACGTTGACGTCGCGTCTCGTCTGCTGGCTCAATGGGGCAACCTCTGTAACAGCATGGAGGGTCTCCGTCGTCACATGAAGGAGCTCGACGCTGACATCACCCGTATGCAGCCCTGGGGAGACTTCGATGTGGTGAAACTGGAGCAGCTCAGGCAGCACGACTGTCAGGTCCTTTTCTGGACGATGCCGATCGACGTCTACGCCTCTCAGTCCACAGAACCCTGGTTTACTGATAGCCAGGCCCTGCTGGTAAGCGAAGACACTACGCTGGCGTATTTCATCACCTTGCAGTTGGGTAACGAAGAAATCCCTCTGCCACTGGCCGCCACACGTGTGGAGATTTGTCCTTGTCCTGTGAGTACACTCATCATGCTCCAGACGCGCGATAAAGACAGCCTCAAGCGCTTGCAGACTATGCAGGGTGACTTTGCCCTGGCGCACTATGCTGAGTTGCGTGAGACGCTCCGTACGCTCCTTCCTGCAGGTTCTTTACTTCCCGGGCAGAGACTCAGTCGCAGGCAACAGCTCAAAGCGAGGCTGAAAAAATTGTTCCGCAAGTAATCCTATCCTTGTAAACCGCTATTCTGCGCGACAACCAACTTTTCACTCTTAACTTTTCACTTCTTATTTCTATATGCTTCCTGCCGAATGGGAACCACAACGGTTCGTACAACTTACCTGGCCTCATGCCGAGACAGACTGGGCTCCTTATCTTGAATCTGCCCAGAAGTGTTTCATCGAAATAGCTCGCGAGGTATCGCTTCGCCAGCCTCTTCTTATCGTCACACCAGAACCTGAAGAAGTGCAGTCACAGTTGCGCGCTGCAGGCGTCGACATGCAGCCGATCGTACTACAGGAGTGTCCGACCAACGACACCTGGGCTCGTGATCATGGTTTCATCACCACCCGATCTGGCCAATATAATACCGATGACGAAGGTGGCGAGCAGCTCACCCTACATGACTTCTGCTTCAACGGCTGGGGCATGAAGTTCGCATCGAACCTCGATAATCAAATTAACAGCCGCATCTTCGAGGAAGGCGTCTTCGAAGACAATGACCTCCTCTGCACCTGGGATGCCCATTACGAGAACAACCGCAGGATCATCCTCGAAGGCGGATCGGTAGAGAGCGACGGTGCAGGTACCATTCTCACCACTACCGAGTGTCTTCTCTCCAAGAACCGCAATGAAGGTGCTACCAAGGAGTGGTTCGACGCTCAGTTCGCCACCCTGTTTGGTGCTCAGCGTGTCCTCTGGCTCGATCATGGCTTCCTCGTAGGCGATGACACCGATTCGCACATCGATACCTTGGCACGTCTCTGTCCTGACAATACCATCGTCTATGTCAAGTGCGACGATGAGTCAGACATTCACTATGACGAACTCAAGGCTATGGAAGATCAGCTCAAGACCTTCACCACCGCCGAGGGTCAGCCATACCGTCTCCTGGCTTTGCCGATGCCTGAGGCCATCCTGGAGAGCGATTTTGGCGATGCTGTAGAAGAAGAAGGCGATCAGCGTCTGCCTGCCACCTATGCCAATTTCCTCATCATCAATGGAGCCGTCCTCTACCCGACATACAATCAGCCAGCGCTCGATGCACAGGCCAAGGATGTCCTCCAGCAGGCGTTCCCAGATCGTGAGATTGTCGGCATCGACTGCCGTGTACTCATCCGTCAGCATGGGTCGCTGCATTGCGTGACGATGCAATATCCGGTGTAAATGTTATTGGTTAAAAGTTAAGAGTTAAAGGTTAAGAGTTCCCCCCTAGCTTGTAATAATCGTGCGTCACAATATAAATTTCCTCCTCACGGCTCTGCTCTTTATGGCACTCCTCACAGCCTGCTCCTCTGCCAGGTTGAGCACTGGCATTGCCCAATATGAGCGAGGAGAATATTATGACGCCTCGCAGACACTGAAGAAAGTCTATCGTCAGACCGACGCAAAGACAGAGCGTGCAGACAAAGGTAAGACCGCCTATTATCTGGGTCTCTGCTACGAAAAACTGATGATTCCCGGACAGGCCATCCCTGCGTTCCAGAATGCGCTACGTTACGACTTTGACTCCGTGGAGGTACTACCCCTCCTCGAAGCCTTAAAACGCCGTGTAGAGGCCGACGCGAGCCGTTATGAGGTCAAGCGCTTCACGCTGGCCAATACCCGCCGTGCAGACTTCAGTCCCGCCATCTGGGGCGATCAGGACGACGTCCTCTACTGGACCTCCTCGTCTGACAAATCGATGGGCGAAGATCTCTCCCCCATCACAGGCACCAAGTTCTGCGACCTCTGGTGTAGCACTCGTGACGAACAGGGTAAATGGAAAAAACCGACGCTCGTCGAAGGTGGTATCAACACCGCCTCTGACGAAGGTACTCCCTGCTTTTCTCCCGATGGCAATACGATGTACTACACCGCATCCGGCGCCGGAGAAGGACAGACTCGAATCCCTCACATATATTACTCACAGCGCAGTGATGCCACGTGGAGCAAAGGCACATTGCTCGACATCCTGACAGATACGCTCAGCATCTTCGCCCATCCTGCCGTCTCTCCCGATGGCAAGTGGCTCTACTTCGTTAGCGATATGCCCGGCGGCCTTGGAGGCACCGACCTCTGGCGAGCTCCGCTCAATGGTGCTACCGATGTAGGTATGGCAGCCAACCTCGGCGAGAGCATCAACACCCCCGGCCGTGAGATGTTCCCTACCTTCTCGCCCGATGGTATCCTCTACTTCAGCACCGATGGCCGTGAGACCGTGGGTGGTCTCGACCTCTATTCTGCTCGTGAGGACGAATGGGGCACCTGGCACGTCGAGCACCTCGGAGCACCTATGAACAGCACAGGCGATGACTTCGGCATGACCTTCAGCCGCAACACCAAGGAGCAGCAGGAAGGCTGGTTCAGCAGCAACCGCCAGCAGGGCAAGGGCTACGATAATCTCTACACCTTCCGCCTCCCCAGCATCAAAGTACGCATCACCGGCTACGTCTACGATACCGACGAGGAACCCGTCCCTGAGGCCATCGTACGCGTCGTAGGCCGCAATGGCATGAACTATAAGTCTCTCACTAAGCCCGACGGATCGTACGAGGTCAGCATCGACCGCTCTACCGAATACGTCATGATGGCCGGCAAGAAGGATTACCTTAACCGCAAGGCGCAGTTCACCAGCGCCGGAGAAGAGGAAGACGCCGACTATGAGGTGGACTTCTATCTCCCCAGCATTGCCGAGCCTGTCCTCATCGACAACATCTTCTACGACTATAATAAAGCTAGCCTGCGCGAAGAGTCCTATCCTTCGCTCGATGATCTTGTGCAGTTGCTCAATGAGAACCCCTACACCGCCATCGAGCTCTCTGCCCATACCGATCGTGTAGGCTCGCAGGAATTCAACGAGGATCTCTCCCAGCGCCGCGCCCAGTCGGTCGTTGACTATCTCATCAGCCAGGGCATCCAGGCCGGACGCCTCACCCCTGTCGGCTATGGCAAGGCGCATCCGAAGCTGGTCGATGAAAAGCTGCATGAGCAATACGAATATCTCCCCACCGGGCAGTTGCTCGATGAGGAGTTTGTCAGTAGCCTTAATCCGGAGCAGCAGCAGGTGGCCGATCAGATCAATCGCCGCACTGAGTTCCAGGTAACCGATACGACCTGGGGCATCCGATAAAGGATCAAGTCAAAAATAAGAGCGTCAGGACACGATCAGAACAGGTACTTCACACCGATGGCCGACATATTCGGCACCAACTCGTACCTGTGCTCAAATCTCGTTTCGGCACTTTCTGTCACATCAACGACATTCTTCTTCAGTGCCTGTCTGGTGAAGGCATACACATAGAGGTTTCTCCAACGCCTGCCGATGAGGGTCGATACCTGCGTACAATTACCCAAGGTTCCGGGCTTAGTCTCGACGCTGCTGTTGTAGGTCAGTCCGAAGCTACCCTGCCAGCCGTCCTTGAGGTTGAAGTGCGGATTGATCGATACATTATAATACGTATAGTGGTCATCACCACTCAGCTTCACCTGCTTATTGTGGAAGATATTACCGGTCAACGATACAGAGAAGGCCTTGTACGAATAGAGAGCCATGACGTTACCAGACAAGATATCGTTCTCTCCATGGTTGACATAGGTCTGATACGGCAGTGACGAACCCAGACCACCACTGGAGCCCGATCCCGTCACATTGGTCGACTCGATCATATCGTCCACGTCCTTGTAACTCACATTCACATCATAATGCAACTTATGATCTCCCCAGTGCAGATCAGCGATGTAGTCCAGTCGGACCTCCTTCGTTAGTGCTGGGGTAAGTCCTTCATTGCCCTTGACATACATCGTGACTGAAGGATTGAACACCATAAATGGGTACATCTGGCCCTCTGAAGGACGCTGCAACGCTCTGACGCCCACCAGACGGAGGGCATGGCTTGGATGTAAGTGCCACTCCACAATTGCCTGACCTGTGAAGTCGCGACTCGTTCCCACAAACTCATTCTCTCGCTCGTAGATATCGTATCTGAACACCTGATACTCACTCTGCACCTTCATCCTGAGCTGTCCGAACTTGGCCTCTGCATAGGCAAAAGGCTGGACGAAAGAGGTGTGGTTATGCGTCTCGATGCAGTTGACCGCTGCATCCTCGTACTCAAGCGATCTATAGTCTACATCTTCGTCACCGAAAGTATAATTGAAGCTGGTACCCACACCGACCTTCACCTGATTGGCACTGGTGGGTTTCAGGAGGTTGGCCTTATACTCCACCTTGCCAGACACATTATACTTATCCAAATCTGCATCCAGATCCTGCGACAAAGGCGTCAGATACTTCTGCACACTAGGGGTGTAGCCGAACTGTGCCTCTACATCGAGGTCCGATCGTTTGAAGGAGTGTGAATAGATAGCCTTGGCCTTCAGGCTGGTATTACGCTTCTTTGTCAAGACGGAGAAATCGTCGTCATACCCCGGGGCGTCGAACTCCTTGTCATACATAAACGACTCCGAGAGGTTCAGTTTGATTTTGTCCTTACTGGTAGGGACATACTCCATCAGCACATTGGCCAGCTGAGAGCGGTAATGCTCATCGTATTGGCTCGCAGTAATTTCTTTGAGCTTACCATCCGCGAAAGCCAGATCCTCCGTGATGCTGGAGCCATGATAGATATCACTCATGGCCAATGCCGAGAGATAGAACTTCTTCGTGCGGTAGCCTAGATGCAGCTGAGGTCCCACGGCGCTCGGATGCGACACATCAAGGCCTGCACTGCCCCAATATCCGTCATCGTTATTGTCCTTCTGTCTGAGCACCAGGTTGATACTGCCGCCCTGACCATTCTTCTGATAGCTCGAAGTAGGAGATTCAGTGATCTCAATCTGCTCCACATCCTGCAGGTCCAGCTGATAAAGTGCCACCTCGCTGACATCACTCACACTCATGCCATCCACCTGGATGTCATAGTTAGAGTAGATCGTCTCTCCCGGTCGCTGCAGCAGCTCCGACATCATGGTCAGCACGGAGTTGATGTTGGTCTGTGGCGGCAGGTTCAAAGAGTCGGAGTAGATGACCTTCTTGTCCAGATTGATCTTGATCGACTGTGCCTGTAGCAACTGGCATGACAGCAAACCGATGACGATGGTCAGCAGTGTTGTAGTAAGGAATCTATGGTAGTTCGTCATGGCAGGGGTTAATTATGATTTGTATTAAAACCTCTCTTTAATGGTTTCTTTAGAGTACATCACACCCTTATACTTCATCCAGAGTGCGCATCCCTCAGTCAGGAAGCCAGGTGCCTCCTCGATCATCAGATCCATCTGGATGGTATAGTTGACTATCGAGACAGCCACATAGCCATGTGCTCTGATAGAGTGTTCCGTTCCACCCTCCACATAGTCGATGTCAAGGTTGTTGACCGGGATATACACAGTCTCTACAGGCATGGTGAGCGATGGAGTCTCCATCTCACGGATACCCCATGAGATGATATGATTGCCCTTGTTGATCACCGGCAGCCGGTCCACACCCAGATATTCGATCTTCATCTCTCGGCCGAGGACGTGGATCTTCGGCACCGAAGTGGCAAACATCATACGCCCTTCGGTATTCACCAGAATGCCCATTTCCAGCGGTTCTGGCGACTTCAGCACGTCGACCAGAGTATCTCCATAGTTAAGATGACGGCCATCAGGCAGCGTCATTCCCTCTTCTTCGTTGACGGTGACAAATGCCTCACCCTCGCCACGATACATACCCATGACGTCTTCATACTCTATCTGATCAGCACTGAAGTCACAGCTGGTCAGAACCACAAGCGACAGGAGCAATATTCGAATGTATTTCATTGATTCTGCAAGAGATTAAAGGGATTAGAACATCACCGTCATCGAAGCACCGATGGTGTTGGTATGATTACGCTGGCGGAAGGAGAACTCTCGGCCACCCTCGGCCCACTCCATTACCTCACTCTTCTCTGGCCAGTAGGCACAGCTGTAGTCGGTGTGGTTAAAGTCATAGTCCCAGAAGACCGACAGAGCTACGCCATTGCCCATCGTATAGGTGGCATTGATACCCGTCGAGAGCATGTCTGCGGCCTTAGCCGAGATGTCGAGACCATCGCCGTAGAAGGTCAGATTCAAGTTCTCGCCGTTGAGCGGATACATGACGTCAGTAGTACCGGTTAGGCTGATGTCGCCCAGATAGCGGCGGCCATAGAGCACCTTCGAACCGATAGCGAAGTGCTGCGTGAATGGCAGGCTGCCGTAGAGACCCGCTGCCCAGTCGGTCACTGACAACACATCCGAAGCCGAACCCGTACCCTTGTATTGCTTGCCGTCGATCTCTACACTGGCATGCAGGCCCTCAGCATAGACCGGGGCTGTGGCGATGCGCACACGACCTCCCACACCCACATAAGGGTTGAGGTAGTAAGCAGCCTCAGCGCCTACCGAAGTGGCGGTACCCACCTTGATGGTACGATGGTTGCGGATCTGGTCAGTAGCATCGGCAAACGGATCACTGTCCTTGGTAGCTACCGGGAAGAGCTCCGAGTCGATCTCAGGAGCATCTGGCGATGCATAGAGCCATACATAGCGGGTGAAGTCGGCCGTCTCTGGCAGCTTGATGTCGCTGATGACCGATGTACCCAGCGAGAGCTTGAAGAACGACGAGTTCTTGCGCAGGTCATTATTGCCCTCTGCAATGGTACGGTTGATGCCCTTGTCCTTGAACATGAAGTCGGCCATCATATAGCCGAGGTCGGTAGAGATGACTCCGATGCCGGCACCTACTAGCACGTCAGAGATCCAGTGGCGGTTGTTGAGTGTACGCATGATACCCGTAAGGGTCGAGACAGAGTACGCACCTACCGAGAACCATGGCGAGCGAGTCAGGCCATACTCCTTGTGCATGATCGTGGCACAGGTGAAAGCTGTAGCTGTGTGACCCGAGGGGAATGAGTTGGCAGTAGTACCGTCAGGACGCATCTCCGAAGCCGTGTACTTGATACCGTTGACAAAGATGCCCATGAAGGCAAAGGCAAAACCAGAGCTGAAGAACAGTCGCTTGAACGACGATCGGCCCTTGTAGCCTGCCAGATTAAGCGCATAGGTCGTGAGGGCTGGGGCGAACTGGATGTAATCGTCCATACCGTTCTTATAGCTCGGGATGAAGTTGTTACGCGCTGCACGGAAGTTCTTCTTCTGTCCCTTGGCTATCAAACCGAAGGCGACGAGAGGCACCGAGGTGAGCTCCATCTCACGCTTCGGCGTGTAAGTACCATACTTGGCATTGTAGGCCGCACGTCTGGCCTCCTTGTCATCGTTATAGGCTTGGGTCGATGATGCCAGAATGCTATCCATGGCTGCCATGGCATTAAAGGTAGTAGCATCTGTCACATTGATCGTGAGCGGTGGCAGGGGAATCGGCTCTACAGCCTTGGCGCAAAGACAGGCACTGAGCAAAAAGAATACGAAGAAAATCTTGCGCATACGCATAAAATAAAAAAACGAAAGTATCACCGCCCTCTTTCAGTGCATTCCGAAAGAGGGTGGTGATTATAATATCTGATCTGTTGTAATGGATCGGTTACAATCAGAAGCGGTAGCCAACGGTAGCGATGACGCCGAGCATCTTGTTGTCGCCCTCCTTGTCAATATTAGAAACAGGTATATTGCAGCGCAGATCTACGGTGATAGGAGTCTCAAAGGTATAAGAGATACCTACTGGAACTGCAAAGGCTACGCTCTCACAATGGTCCTTAAGCGAACCTTTCTGGAAGAATGAAATGTTACTATCTTTTCCGTCTGCATGCAAATCGGCATCAAGCATAAACATAGGCTGGAAACCTGCCTTGATAGCCCATCCCTCACCAAAGTGAACCTGAGCAAGAACTGGAATATTCAAATAAGAATAGGTAGCATAGAAATCTGTCTCAGAGCTTCCAGCCTTCATCGTTGCCTTCAAAGTCTGAATATAGTTGTAGTCGACACCAGCAGAAAGGCCGAACATATCAGTGATCATATACTCTACATCTGCACCGACGCTACCCGACACGCAGCTAGACAAATCTGCCGAGAAACCGTCAATGTTTAATTCTGAATTTGAAATGTGAGCATACCCGAGGCTAATGTGTGGAGTTACATGGAACTCACCCTTCTGTGCACTTGCTGTGAGGGCAGCTACTGCCATGACAGCCATCAAGAAAAACTTTTTCATAATTTTCTTAATTAATAATGTTTATATTATTTTTTTAGAGTTTTCTTTTTACGTCTTTTGACGGTGCAAATATACATGATTATTTCTAATTATTTCTAAAAAACGCAAAAAAGTTTCTCCCCATAGTCATTTTTGTACGTTTTGCAAGTAAAATTGTGCAAAATGCAAACATGTTGGCCGTTCTTTTATACAAGAAAAGACAATCTGCGTGCAGGACGGATGTTCTTACCTAGGTGTCAGCGTGAAGACAAATTCATAGTCCTTGTATGGGAGCATGTACTCCTCACGTGGCCAAGCTCCCCAACTGTTGACGCAGCCGAGACCCATCTGCATGAAATCAATGCAGAGGTTGGTGAGAGGCTGTGGAGCGATGTCTGGAGAGTGGAGGTTGTGCTTGTTAGGACCTTCGTCAAGGCTCTCGACGGTGTAGTGGAGAGCGCTGGCGCTGAGGCTGCCATTGCCTGGAGTGACGCGCAAGGTGTGATTCTTGACGCCATAGCCGGCGGTCAGAGAAAGATCGAACCAGCGGAGGTCGGTGTGTGTGCCATTCTCCTGTGGACGGATGTATGAGTAGAACTGATCGGTGACCGTACTCTCATAGATGCCGATGAACTGAGAATCCTTGCGGTCGCAGTAGTTCTCGATAGGACCACGGCCATAATAACGTACCTGCTCGAAGTCGGCTGGCATAGCCATCTGCATACCGAAGCGGAACATCGGAGGAATGGCCTCACGACCCTCGAGCTTGTCAAGATCAGGGTTGTGTCGGAATGACTGAGCTACTCCGATTCTACCCCTCTTGTCGATGGTGTACTGCAAGGTAAGCTCGCCAAGTTTCTGCTCTATGTTTCTATTCATTACAACATAGACGGCCGTAAAGATACGTGAGCCATCATCGGCCTTGACATCTTCAGTCTTGGTGACGGCCAGGATAGGGTCCTTCCAGATAGCGAAGCGATTCTGCATGCCAGCACCATAATCATTGTCAGTAGGAGCACGCCAGAAGTTTGGTTTGAGCTGAGCACCTTCGTTGAGGTAGTTGATGCCACCTACCATGTATTTGCAGAGGAAGCCAGTGGTCTTGTCGAACTGGATGTCAACGGCTGGCAATGGGTCGATACCGTTGCAACAAGCGCCTTGCTGACAAGTGCCGCTCTGGCAAGCGTCTGCTGAAAGAAGCATGACGCCAGCGGCCAACTGGAACTGCTGACGAGCGATGGTAGCACCTGCTGAGAGCAACTGCTCGCTCTTCTTAAGCTGATAAGACACGTTGAGGAAATACTCTGCGCCATCTGGCAGGATGGTAGGAGCGATGGTGACCTTCTGCGACTGCTGTGCTGCGGCGTTAAGGTTGTCGATCATGCCTGTCTCTACGACGGCACCATTGCGGAGGAGCTCCCACTTGAGGGTAACGTAGTCGAGAGAGCGGAAGAAGTTCTCGTTCAGGATGGTGAGGTTAATCTTCTCGTCGTTTGGCTCGATCTCTGTCCAGATATTCTGGTAGTAGTACTGCACCTCGTAAGCGTGAGGATTCCAGCTGCGATCAGGAGCGATGAGGCCGTTGTCGCAGAAGTTGCCGTCCGAGGCATCGTAGTCGTTATAGTCGCCACCATAACCCCAGATAGGGTTCTGTGAAGCGGCTGAGGCCTTGCGGCTCATGCCAGGCAATGGCCAGCGGATCGACTGGTCGACAAAGTCCCAGATGAAGCCACCCTGGAACTTCGGATACTTGCGGATCAGCTCCCAGTACTCCTTGAAGCCTCCTTCTGAATTGCCCATAGCGTGAGCGTACTCGCACTCGATGAGCGGCTTGTCAAAGTCAACGTCCTTCAGGTACCAGTAGTCGCCGTGAGCGTTCTTGCTGTAGTTTTCGGTGTCACGATAGTCGCAGTACATCGGACAGAAGATGTCGGTGTACTTGTTGAGCATGGCCTGCTCGTACTGCACAGGACGCGATGGGTCTTCCTGCTTGATCCAATCATAGCAAGCCTCGAAGTTAGGACCGAAACCGGCCTCGTTGCCCATGCTCCAGACGATGATGCTGGCGTGGTTGAAGTTGCGCTGCACGTTACGCTGGTCGCGCTCTAAGTGAGCCTTGGCGTACGATGGGTTCTTGGCCAAAGTCTCGTCGCCATAACCCATGCCGTGGCTCTCGACGTTGGCCTCGGCTACGACATAGATGCCGTACTCGTCGCAGAGGTCGTACCACTTGGCGTCGTTAGGATAGTGGCTGGTGCGGACAGCGTTGATGTTCATACGCTTCATCTCGAGGATGTCCTGGATCATGCGCTCTTTGCTGACTACGTAGCCACCGTCCGGATCGAGCTCATGACGATCCGCACCCTTGATGAGAATCGGCTGACCATTGACCAGCAGCTGCGTGTCCTTGATCTCGACGCTGCGGAAGCCGACCTTATGCTTCACCTGCTGCACCTCCTTGCCGCCGGCAGAGAGGGTAGAGGTCAATATATATAAATAAGGAGTCTCGGCTGACCACTTTTTGACGTCCTTGACGCGGATGGTCGATTCCTTGCCTTCTGCGATGACGTTCCCCTCAGCGTCGGTCAGCTTGTGCGTCACGCTTCCTTTGCCTTTGAGCGTCGTCTGGATGGTGAGTACGCCATCCAGGTAGTTGTTCTCGAGGCCAGCGTTGAGGCGGAGATCCTCGATGTGATTGCTCTTGTTGATGGCATAGAGCCAGCAGTCGCGGCTGAGGCCATTGTTGCGGAAGAAGTCTTGATCCTCCAGATACGTGCCGTCGCACCAGCGGAGCATCTGGATGGCGAAGAGGTTCTTCTGTCCTGGTTTGAGATAAGGAGTCAAGTCGAACTCAGCTTCGAGCTTAGAATCCTCACTATAGCCGACGAACTTGCCATTGACCCAGAGGTACATACAGCTCGGTGCACTACCGAAGTGTGCGATGATCTGCTGGTCTTTCCAGTCGGCTGGAATGTTTACTTCATGACGATAATAGCCTACCCAGTTCTCTTCGAGTGGGACGAAAGGAGGGTTGTTTTTAGCACGACGGTTCCAGCAGTAGCCGATGTTGACGTAGAGCGGATCGCCGTAGGTCTTAATGATCTTGCCGTTGGTATCGCGCTGTGGATTGAGCTGCCAGTTGCCAGGGACAGGCATGGTTCCCCAGTCGCTGGCATCGTAGTCAGGACGGTAGAAACCATCGAGCATCTGCTTAGTGTCTGGCTGCCAGAAGAAGTCCCAGACGCCATTGAGCGTGACACGTGGAGCTTGCTCGCCCATCTTGTGAGTGTGCATCGGGAGGCGATTGATCTGATTGACTTCAGGCTGTTGCCAAGCCTTAGCTGCAGATGCAGGAACACCTTTGACCGTAGGAACTTCACTGAGAGAAGTTGGCATGGTCAGTGGGCCTTGTGCCATGACTGACATAAGACTCATAGCCGAAAGAGTAAAAAGGGTAAAGAGATATCGATTCATGAAGTAGAGATGATCAATGATGATGGTGATGATTGTGGTCGCAATTATTCATCCTGCGGCCTAACAGCATGTGCAAAGCCAGACAGATGATGGCTACTGGAGCCATAGACATACGTGCCATGTGCAGGTCGATGGTCTCTGGTGCCAGATAGTGAATCTGCCAGATGACACCGATGATGATTCCCATGATAGAGAGGAAACGATCATTGGCAAACATGAGACGCAATACACATGGGATGATAATGATCAGAGGCCACCAGTGTTTCAAGAAGTCAAGGTCATCAATCCAGTTCATGATGAATGAAAGCCAGATGACTCCACCTACGAGGAGAAGGGTTCCCCAGAAAAATTTACCAAATGAATCCATAGTGAGATTAATTACAAATTACTAATTACTTTGTAATCCGATGTTACGAAAAAATCATATCGCCTTCTTATATATAATAATGTATATGTAGGAAGGCGATATGAAATTATTGTTGAAAGAAATTAGTCAGCGAGCTTAGCCTTGATGAACTCACGATTCATACGAGCGATGTTGCTGATCTTCTCAGACTTTGGACACTCAACCTCACAAGCGCGAGTGTTGGTACAGTTACCGAAGCCGAGCTCATCCATCTTAGCAACCATTGCCTTAACGCGGCGAGCTGCCTCTACGCGACCCTGTGGAAGGAGAGCGAACTGGCTAACCTTAGATGAAACGAAGAGCATAGCAGAACCGTTCTTGCAAGCTGCAACGCAAGCACCACAGCCGATGCAAGAAGCTGCATCCATAGCCTCGTCAGCGTCAACCTTAGAGATCAGGATAGCGTTAGCGTCCTGAGCTGCACCAGTGTTAACTGAGGTGAAGCCACCAGCCTGCTGGATCTTATCGAATGCAGAGCGGTCAACCATCAAGTCGCGGATAACAGGGAAACCTGCTGAGCGCCATGGCTCAACGGTGATGGTCTCCTCGTTCTTGAAGCGACGCATGTGGAGCTGGCAGGTAGTGATAGCCTGATCCACACCGTGTGGGTGTCCGTTGATATAGAGTGAGCACATACCGCAGATACCCTCGCGGCAGTCATGATCGAATACGATTGGCTCCTCACGCTTGTTGATAAGCTGCTCGTTGAGAGTATCAAGCATCTCGAAGAAGGACATCTCGGTAGAAACGTGCTCTACACGATAGGTCTTGAATTCGCCCTTCTCCTTTGGGCCACGCTGACGCCAAACCTTAACGTTTACGTTCAGAAATTGTTCTTTTCCCATAGTTTTTATTGAATATTAGAAGAGTGAATTAGTTCTTATAGTTACGAGTCTGTACCTTGATGTACTGGTAGTTGAGGTTCTCCTTCCAGAGCTCTGGCTCCTTGCCTTCGCCCATGTACTTCCAGCAACCGACATACATGTACTGATCATCATGACGGAGAGCCTCGCCCTCTGGAGTCTGGTGCTCCTCACGGAAGTGACCACCGCAAGACTCCTCACGGAGAAGAGCGTCGCGAGCCATGAGCTCACCGATCTCGATGAAGTCAAGGAGACGGATAGCCTTCTCGAGCTCAACGTTGAGAGTGTCGCACTTGCCAGGAACGAATACCTCCTTCCAGAAGGTCTCGCGGATAGCCTTGAGCTGTACGAGAGCCTCCTCGAGGCCTGCCTTGGTACGACCCATACCTACGTTGTTCCACATGATGTGACCGAGCTCCTTATGGATAGAGTCAACAGAACGTGAACCCTGAACTGCCATGATCTTCTCCATCTTCTCCTTAACAGCCTTCTCAGCCTCTGCGAACTCTGGGAGATCGGTAGAGAAGCGTGGAACCTGGATCTGGTCAGCGAGATAGTTCTGGATGGTGAATGGCAATACGAAGTAACCATCAGCAAGACCCTGCATCAAAGCAGAAGCACCAAGACGGTTAGCACCGTGGTCAGAGAAGTTACACTCACCGATAGCGAAGAGACCCTTTACAGAAGTCTGCAACTCATAGTCAACCCAGATACCACCCATGGTGTAGTGGATAGCAGGATAGATCATCATTGGAGTCTCGTATGGATTATCATCGGTGATCTTCTGATACATCTGGAAGAGGTTGCCGTAACGGTCAGCAACAGCCTGCTTTCCGAGACGGTTGATAGCGTCAGAGAAGTCAAGGAATACTGCGAGGCCGGTAGCGTTGACGCCATAGCCCTTATCGCAACGCTCCTTAGCAGCACGAGAAGCTACGTCACGTGGTACGAGGTTACCGAATGCAGGGTAACGACGCTCCAAGTAGTAGTCGCGATCCTCCTCTGGGATCTGGTGGCCCTTGAGGGTGCCAGCCTGGAGCTTCTTAGCGTCCTCGAGCTTCTTAGGAACCCAGATACGACCATCATTACGGAGAGACTCAGACATAAGGGTGAGCTTAGACTGGATGTCGCCGTGAACAGGGATACAGGTTGGGTGAATCTGAGCGTAGCAAGGATTAGCGAACATAGCACCCTTGTGGTAGCACTGGATAGCAGCCGAACCGTTGCAACCCATAGCGTTAGTAGAAAGGAAGTAAGCGTTGCCGTAACCACCAGTACCGATAACTACTGCATGAGCTGAGTGACGCTCGATCTCGCCAGTAACCAAGTTACGAACGATGATACCACGAGCACGATCAACACCATTCTCATCCTTAACGAGGACAACGTCCATCATCTCGTGACGAGTATACATGGTAACGGTGCCCTTAGCCACCTGGCGCATCAATGAAGAGTAAGCACCGAGGAGGAGCTGCTGACCGGTCTGACCTTTAGCATAGAAGGTACGAGATACCTGAGCACCACCGAATGAACGGTTAGCCAAGGTTCCGCCGTACTCACGAGCGAAAGGTACACCCTGTGCAACACACTGGTCAATAATATTGTTAGATACCTCAGCAAGACGGTATACGTTAGCCTCACGAGCACGGTAGTCACCACCCTTGATGGTATCGTAGAACAGACGGTAGATAGAGTCACCATCGTTCTGATAGTTCTTAGCAGCATTGATACCACCCTGTGCAGCGATAGAGTGTGCACGACGAGCAGAGTCCTGAATGCAGAAGCACTTTACCTTGAAGCCGAGCTCACCGAGGGTCGCAGCTGCAGATGCACCTGCAAGACCAGAACCTACGATGATTACGTCGAGCTTACGCTTGTTTGCTGGATTCACCAATTTCTGGTGAGCCTTATAGTTAGTCCACTTCTCAGCCAATTCACCCTCAGGGATCTTACTGAGCTCAGGAGCAAGAATATTTTCAGCCATAAT
>JAZRXZ010000005.1:0-5973 GCA_045600445.1 Bacteroidales bacterium
GAACAGGCAAGGCAAGGCTGAACTCAACTGGTCTTGGAGTTAAGAGATAATCATTCAACTCTTGTCGGAGTTAAGCTCAAAAGCATTCAACTAAGGCTGGAGTTAACGTCTAATCCATTCAACTTTTTTTGGAGGAGGACAACGATAGTTAGAGTCCATTTTGTCATATTTCGGGCGCATTATATGACATCCAAGAGTTCATCATATTACGCGCGCAATATATGACAAATCGTTATTCGGACGATTTATACTTGCAAGACAGAATATAAAAATGAGGGCGTGCAAAGTCTTGTTATGGACTTTGACACGCCCTCCAGATAGTGTGGGATAGGTTACTATCCTTGATTACAGCTTTGAAGCGTATGCCTTGATGGCACGTACAAGTTCGGCACTTGAATCGAATCCTTCACCACGATCCTCATCCCAGAGAGTATTTTTAAAGCCCCATACGATATAACGCATACCAGGCTTGTTCTCTAGGCTGTAGATAAAGATCATCTCATCGTCAATACCACCAGTAGGGGTTTTGTATGTGTTGTGCTGAGCAATACCAGAGATGACAATGTTCTCGCCGTCACGAGGTGTAGCAGAGTTGCCGCGGTAGTTTCCTACATTAGTACCCTTGAAAGTGAAGTCTGCTTTATTGAAATCAAGCTTGCAGTTGATGTTGAAATAGTTTGAGGCTGTAGTAGAACCAAAACGCACCCAGCACTTGTCTGTAGCATAGTCAGTGGTGTTTGAGAGATAGCAGTAGTTGTATGTTACATACTCAATCTCCTGACCATTATACATGACGGCTTCGTTAGCAGCATCATATGATACACTACTTGCGACAGCCTTCCAGAAATCAGCATCTGACTGGTTTGAGTTGTCCTCAATACCATAGACATAGCCAAAATATTGACCACCTACAGGATGAAGTGGGGTAACCATCTCAATATCGAAGTCGGTGCCCTCCTTACAAGAAGAAAAGCCGAGACACAATGCTGCTACTATGCCCAGAAAATATGATGTCTTTTTCATAATCTATCTTTATGTTTTTAAGTTTATATTTCCTGACCAATATTATTTCTGCCACCAGAGCTTCTTCAGGAGGTCATTGCCATTCTTTTCGACATACTCCTGAGCAGTAACATTATACATGGTAGTATTGGTCGGATAGAGCAGACGTGCAGGATACTGACCTGGCTGGAGAACTGTAGCAACAGGGTCAACCAAGCTGCCAAGGTTGTAATTGTCAGTCAGCTTATGCTCCGCAGTCTCATCCTCGTAGAAGTTCTCGGGGAGAACTGTCATGTTAGCCTGAATCACTGGATAGCCAAGACGGTTGCGAGTCAACCAGCCATCGTATGCATTGGCACCAGCGTAAGTGAGCCAGTACTGACGTGCAATGCATTCGAGAGTGCCATCGTACTTATAGACGCCTTCGGTGAAATCCTCGGTGTTGATGTTAGCTGCAACATCTGCCCAACGGTTCAGACCTGCCTCGACTGCCATATCGTAGAACTTCTTAGCTCCCACAGTATTGTTGGCACGCTGATGTGCCTCAGCAATCATTAAGAGAGCCTCTGAATTGTTCATGAGATAGACAGGATCACTGTATGCCTGACGTGCACGTGAGCTCATAGAGATAGGATAGTCAGTCGTGTTGATTGCAGAACTACCACCGAAAGGAATGCCGTCGTATGCAGTCTGGATATTGTCAATCAGGGTCTTAGTTTCAGAGTTGACGCGAAGACCAGAAGCTGCTGTTGGATTGTAAAGCATGATGATACGAGGGTCATTGTTCTTCTTGAGGAACTCAAGGAGAGTATGGCATGCTCGTACGTTCTCTTGAGTATTCAGCTGACGGATGTTTGCCTCATAGAATGGGTTGCCGTGGTTATTAGAATCTTCCCATTTAGTCCATGCGCAATCCTCCTGTAGCAACTTGCTAGTATCCTTAAGCAAATCGTTAATGGCTGCTGCGTTGGCAGTGTAGTCCTTCAGATACATTTTCAGCTTGAGGCTGCGGGCAAACTGACACCACTTTGTCATATTACCACCGAAGAAGAAGTCATTTACATCCATCGAAGGGCGCTTTACAGCGTCAGCTTCCTTTGCGAGTGCTTCGTCAAGAAGGGCGAGGATGCCTGGATATACAACGCTCTTGCTGTCATCGAACTTAGGATTCTTAACCTCGACGTTGAGTGCCTCGGTGAAAGGAATGTCACCGTAAGAGTCGGTCAACATCAGGAAGTTGTATGCCATCAGGATCTTTGAGGCTACATAATACTCCCATGCTCCAGTCTCCTCGGCATTCTTAATAGCAATCTTGAGATCGGCGAGGGCGTGAGAATAGGCGTCTACCCACAATGTAGCACATGGAGGGATAGAGCTGCTTGTAGTTACCTGATAGACAGAAACGGTGTTGTACTGGTTGGTAGAGTTACCCTGGGTGTAGTACTGGCACCAGAAGCTGCCAGCTACCTGGCCGTAGTGACCAAGGACGGCAACGGTCGAAGCCTCAGCTGATGGGAAGAGGTTCTTGGCCTCAGCGTTGGCAACGTAGTTTGGGTTGTCGTTGATATCGAGATAATCGCTGTTCTGGCAAGATGTAGTCATCAATGCGGCAGCGGCAGCCATTGAAAGGCTCAATACTTTATAGTTCTTCATTTTGATTTCTTCAATTTAAATGTTTAACAAATCATTAGAAGTGAAGTTTGAGATTGATACCCCAGCTGCGAGTAGAGATAGTACCAGTGGTCTCACCGAGCTCTGAAGACAAGTCGTTGCCAAGGTTAGAAGACTCTGGGTCAACGTAGGTCTGAGCCTTAGGAGTGAACAAGAATGGGTTGTGAGCTACAACACCAATGGTAGCGCCAGTCAGCACCTTGGTTTTGGCAATCAGGCTCTTTGGGAAATCGTAGTTGACGGCGATTTCACGAACCTTCAGGTAGCTGCGGTCAACGACGAACTCCTTAGTAACCTCTGGGTTGTATGAGTAGTTTCCGATTTCGTAGCAGAAACGGTTCGACTGAATAGGGATATTGTTCTCAACATACTCACCATTGACTACACGGACAGAATTAGGCCATACGAAGCCGTCACGATAGTTCTTGACAGTCTGGGTTGCATTACCGTTGAAGTGGGTAATGTAAGAGGTGTTAGAAACCATGTGTCCGCCCTTGTGCCAGTCGAGAGTAGCAGACGCGCTCAGGTTCTTCCAGCGTACCTGGGTGGTAAGACCCATGACGAAGTCTGGCTGAGTGCCGCCCATGTACTCATACTTAGTAGAGTTGGTGGTAGGCGCACCGTTGTTGTTGACGATGACATAGCCATAGTATGGGCTGCTTGGATCCTCAACCTTAGCTGTAGCAGGAACACGAATCTGGCCAATCTCCTCACCCTCATGCATTACGAGGGCAACGCCACGCCAGCTTGAGTAAGTGTACTCGTCAAGGCCATCCCAAAGCTCCTTCACCTTGCTCCAGTTCTTAGAGAAGGTCCAGCCAAGGGTCCATTCCCAATCACGGGTACGGATAGGAGTAGCATTGATAGCGAGCTCGATACCGTGGTTGTTGAGCTTACCTACGTTACGTGTCTCTGAGGTATAACCGGTCTCAGGAGCGAGTGATGCAGAGATGATCTGATCCTTGGTGTCGCGATCGTAGTATGCGAAATCAATACCGAGGCGGTTGCGGAAGAAGTTTGCGGTGAAACCGTATTCAACCTCAGTGGTAATCTCTGGCTTCAGATCAGTGCTTGGCTTACGGTTATACTCGGTAAGACCTGATGCGCCGTTGATAGGCAGATTAGTATAGTAGTAACCGCTGTAAGGGATGAAGTATGCGCTGGTCATATAAACACCTGCGTCATTACCCGTCTGACCCAAAGAAGCACGAACCTTCAAGAGATCAAGCCAAGAGACATTCTGCAGTGGCTTGATAGCACGGTTGAGAAGTACTGAAGCGCTGACACCACCATAGAAGAAGCTATTTGAATTGATAGGCAAGGTAGAAGACCAGTCATTACGAGCATTCAAGGTAAGGAATGCCCACTCGTCCCAACCGAACTCCAACTGACCGAGGAGACCAATGTTACGACGCTTAGAAACATAGTCCTCAGCTACTGAGTATGAGGTAGTATTGTCAAGCGAGTACCATCCGTTAATATCAAGGTCCGAGTTTGCTGCACCTACATACTCGTAAGAACGCTCATTGAGGTTCCATCCGAGAGTACCGTTGAAGCTGAATGCACCCCACTTGTGATCACCTGTCAAAAGGACGCTGGCATCGATCTGTGAGCGGTTGTAGCTGTAGCTGTTGTAGATACCAAGAGCATCGCTGACGGTCGAACCGTTGCCATTAGCCTGATAAGAACCCTCTGAGAACTTAATCTCAGCAGCACGATACTTAGTGGTATAGTTGTTAACGTCACCACCGATACGACCAATCAAGTGAATGTCCTTGGTGATGTCGTACTTGAGCTCAAGGTTGCCGTAGAAACGGTCGCTGTGGTGCTTGTAGTAGTTATTGTCAACACGGAAGTATGGGTTGACGGCATAGAAGGTGAAGTAATTGTCGAGGTTGTAGCGCTCGTCGTTGTAATCCTTCATCTGAGAGAAGTCAACGTCGGTAACACCCTGCAACAGCTCCATGTAGGTGTCGTATGCATCAACACGGCGCTCATCCTTGCGAACATAGTTCATTGACATGTTGATGTGGAAGCGATTGTAGTTAGCATAGCCACGAAGGCTGAAGGTATTACGCTGATAGGTATCTGCGTTGTTAGGAAGGATACCGTTTGACATTACATTACCATAGCTGAATACAGCACCGACCTTGTCAGTACCAGCACTTACGCTGACGTTGTTATTGAACTCCGTACCAGTCTTGTAGAAGTTGCGGATGTTGTCCTTGACGAAGCTATAAGGCTTGACCATAGTCTCAGCGAGCTCGGTAGAACCCCACCAGTGATCACGACCGTCGAGCAGTGGACCCCATGAGCCGTTCTCCTCGTTTGACCAAGCACCCCAGCCCTCACCGAAGAGGTTCTGGCTCTTAGGAACGCGGAGGATACCAGTAAACTGAACAGAACCATCGTATGTAACCTGTGGTTTGCCTGTCTGCTCAGGCTTCTTGGTGGTGATCATAACAACACCGTTGGCTGCACGCGAACCATAGAGTGCGGTAGCCGAAGCACCCTTCAATACGGTTACGCTTGCGATATCCTCAGGGTTGATGTCGCCTTCACCAGAACCGAAGTCTGCATAGTTGTTACCTGCACGCTCGCTGTTGATAGGTACACCATCGACGATGTAGAGAGGTGCGTTGCCGTTCAAAGAAGAGATACCACGGATGATGACCTTCTGTGACTGACCGGTAGAACCGCCACCAGAAATCTGTACACCTGCCATCTTACCCTGAAGACCATTCATCAAAGAACCAGACTTAGCCATGGTCAAGGCCTCATCCTTCAAGGTAGTAGCAGCATAGCCGAGGGTCTTCTCGCTACGGCTCATACCCATAGCGGTAACAACTACGTCGTCAAGCACCTTGTCATCAGAGTCAAGGACTACGTTAAGCTTGTTGTTCTTGCCGATAGCGACTATCTTAGAAGTCATACCGACAAAAGAGAAAGAAAGCTGAGTAGTGTTCTGTGGAACACTGAGGGAGAAATTGCCATCCAAGTCGGTAACAGTACCGACTGAAGTACCCGGGATAAATACCGAGGCTCCGATGACAGGCTCTCCATCTTCAGAAGAGATGACGGTACCAGTAACAGTTTTGTTCTGAGCCATCAACATTGTCATACTCATAACGAGCATTACAATGAAAGATAAGAGTTTTCTCGGGGCACCTGCAAAACCCAGTGTTTGTAATATGATATGAAATACTTTGATAGTTCAAAAAGAATACTTATCTTTGCGGCATCAAAATCAAGAAGCGAGATGAGCACCTACGAAGAACTATTCAAGTTATTGCTACCAGC
>JAZRXZ010000006.1:0-1219 GCA_045600445.1 Bacteroidales bacterium
GCGGTCGCCTCCGAAAGGGTATCGGAGGCGCTCAAAGGTTCCCTCAGGATGGTTGGAAACCATCCAAAGAGTGTAAAGGCAGAAGGGAGCTTGACTGTGTCACCGACGGGTGGAACAGGTACGAAAGTAGGACTTAGTGATCCGGTGGTATAAAGTGGGATTGCCATCGCTCAACGGATAAAAGCTACCCTGGGGATAACAGGCTGATCTCCCCCAAGAGTTCACATCGACGGGGAGGTTTGGCACCTCGATGTCGGCTCATCGCATCCTGGGGCTGAAGGATGTCCCAAGGGTTGGGCTGTTCGCCCATTAAAGCGGTACGCGAGCTGGGTTCAGAACGTCGTGAGACAGTTCGGTCCCTATCCGTCGTGGGCGTAGGATATTTGAGAGGAGCTGTCCTTAGTACGAGAGGACCGGGATGGACAGACCGCTGGTGTATCTGTTGCAAACCAATTGCATTGCAGAGTAGCTATGTCTGGAAAGGATAAACGCTGAAGGCATCTAAGCGTGAAGCCAACCTCAAGAAGAGATATCCCATTCGAAAGAAGTAAGACCCCTTGAAGACGACAAGGAGATAGGCCGGAGGTGTAAGCATGGTAACATGTTGAGCTGACCGGTACTAATAGGTCGAGGAGCTTGTTCAAAGGTTCGCGAAGCGAACCTAACGAAGAATTCAACAAGTTGAATTCTTCCGAAGGAGAGTAAAGTGAACAAGAGAAGTGACAAGCAGAAGAATACGCTAAAGAAAAAGAACAATCGGTTACACTAAGTTTGATATGCAGTTTTGAAGGTTCAGTACTTGCATTTTAATAGTTTCGTCTGTTATAATGCTTTTGTTGAAGCTTTACGGCTCGGTGGTAAAGTTGGTTATTACGTCGGCCTGTCACGCCGAAGATCAGGGGTTCGAGCCCCCTCCGAGTCGCTGCTGTTTTTTTACAGCTTATGGTCACGATCCAGGTCGTGCCGATAACTAGATATGGTCGCTTAGCTCAGCTGGGAGAGCGCCTGCCTTACAAGCAGGATGTCACAGGTTCGAGCCCTGTAGTGACCATCTCTTCATTTTTTTGCACGTTGTGCCAACGTGGCTCAATTGGCAGAGCAGCTGACTTGTAATCAGCAGGTTATCAGTTCGATTCTGATTGTCGGCTCTCATCATTAATTTAATATGATGTTATGGGTGGATTCCCGAGTGGCCAAAGGGGACAGACTGTAAATCTGC
>JAZRXZ010000007.1:0-34534 GCA_045600445.1 Bacteroidales bacterium
GAAAGATAGTTCTTAGCTATCTGAGCATCTCTTAGCGTTGGCCAATTTCCTTTGAACGAGGTCATTCCCATGAAATCCTTCTCGGCATCAGCTCTGTCATATACGATTTCTGCAGCCGTATGACCATGAGCAGCGTAATGAAGTTTATTCTGTACGATCTTAAAGAATTCAATCGATAGGTTACTTCTAGGATCATAGTCAATGGCCGTTGCATATATGTCCAGGACTTGTCGATAGATGACTTTTTCCGATGAACGGATATCTCGGATACGGTCAAGAAGCTCTTTCCAATAATTGCCACCTCCCAACTGCTTTAGTCTTTCGTCGTCAAGAGAAAATCCTTTGACTATGTACTCCTTAAGTATAGAAGTAGCCCAAATACGAAACTCAACAGCTCTGCGACTATTTGCACGATAACCGACGGCAAGCACTACGTCCAAAGAATAAAGATTAACCGGTTTATCTGAATTTGCAAATTGCATTTTTTGCAAATTGCTTTCTTCATCAAGTTCTCCATCTTTAAAAATCTTTGATATATGACGCGAGATGCCAGAAACATCTTTGCCAAACAATTGAGCAATCTGTTCCTGTCTTAACCATACAGAATTACCGTCCTTATTAACTTCCAAATGGATACTGCCATCCTGGCTTTGGAAGAGAACAATCTGATTATCGTTTATACCCATCTTTCTAACGTTTACTTCTCGCGCATAAAGATATTAATAGGAGTACCACAGAAGTCCCACTTCTCGCGAATTTTGTTCTCAAGATAGCGGCGATATGGGTCCTTTATCCATTTCGGCAGATTCGCAAAAAAGCAAAATGAAGGCACATTGGGAGCCGATACAATGACTTCAGGATTCTTCTCGTCAGTGGTTGTAGTAGTGGCCTTCAGCTGGGTCACATACTTGATTTTGACGAACTTACCCTTGTTGTTTGGTGGTGGATAAGCACCGATAACTTCCTGCATATACTCGTTGAGCTCCGAAGTCTTGACAACGCGCTTGCGGTTCTCATACACCTTGACAGCTGTCTCGATGACCTTGTAGATACGCTGCTTGGTGACGGCTGAGGCGAAGATGATTGGGAAGTCGACAAATGGAGCGAAACGTGAGCGGATAGCATCCTCCATGCACTTGATCGATTCCTTTGACTTATCGGCCATGATGTCCCACTTGTTGACGCAGACAACGAGGCCCTTGCGGTTCTTCTCAATGAGCGAGAAGATATTCATGTCCTGCGCCTCAATACCACGGGTAGCATCGATCATGAGGATGCAGACGTCGGCGTTCTCGATGGCGCGGATAGAGCGGAGCACTGAGTAATACTCGATATCCTCTGAGACCTTATTCTTCTTACGAATACCTGCAGTATCTACGAGATAGAAGTTGAAGCCGAACTTATCGTACTTGGTGTAGATAGAGTCGCGAGTAGTGCCAGCAATGTCGGTAACGATGTGACGCTCCTCTCCCATGAAGGCGTTGAGCAATGAAGACTTACCCGCATTAGGACGGCCTACGATGGCGAACTTAGGAAGGTCTTCGAGATCGTCGCTGTCATCCTTGGTGAAGCGTGAGCATACTTCATCGAGCAAATCACCGGTGCCAGAACCGTTAGCAGAAGAGATGATGAAAGGATCACCGAGACCAAGGCTATAGAACTCAGCAGCATAAGCATGCTGGTCATAGTTGTCGGCCTTGTTGGCAACGACGATGACCTCCTTGCCAGACTTACGAAGGATGCGAGCCACCTGATCATCGAGGTCAGTCACACCGTTCATGATGTCGACGAGGAAGAGGATGACGTCAGCCTCCTCAATAGCAATCTCTACCTGCTTGTTGATTTCGTCTTCAAAGATGTCTTCTGAGTTGACTACCCAGCCACCTGTATCGACGAGAGAAAATTCACGACCTCCCCAGAGGACATGGCCATACTGACGGTCGCGAGTGGTGCCAGCGGTCTCGCTGACGATGGCCGTACGGGTCTCCGTAAGGCGGTTGAAAAGTGTAGACTTACCTACATTAGGACGACCTACGATAGCTACTAAATTTCCCATTGTTGTAAAAAATATTTATGCTACCAGCCTTGTTTTTGGTGCTGCGGTTTCCGGCATCAGCGACCCTCACGGTCGTGCAACCAGCCTCAGCATCTTGGGTAAGGTATCCGATAGCGAATTAATAATTAAAGTGTCATTATGACTGCACAAAGGTACTTAGTTTAAATGATTTAGCAAAAAAAAGCGCAAAAATAAAGGTCGAAAAGAGGAAGAATCGCTCTTTTCGACCTATTTTGCTAGTGGGTCAAAACAAAATGATAGTTATCTCGCGGTCGTAAGGTACTGGCTTAACCCTATATTCGTCAAGCACATAAACCGCCGTGCAACCTACGCCTGTGGTAGCATAGTCGAGGTTGAGCGTGTATCGGTCAGTCAAAGGCTGCAGCTGATAGGTGAACTGGCTCTTGGTGAGATTGTCGGTGGTGAACTGATAAGCATTGAAGTTAAAATGCTCGTTCATCGAGATCTGCAAACCACGTCCTTCCTGATCCTTGAGTTGCAAGTAACGAAGGTCGGTACGCAATGCATGATCCTGTGGTAGGAGGTAAGGTTCGTACATGTCTGCCACGGTCTTTGACCATACGCCTACAGGGTAACCGGTCTTACGATCGGGATAATTCTCTTCAGGTCCACGACCATACCAGGTGAGAAGATCGAAATCTTTTGACACCGAAGTGGTAAAGCCTACGCGTGGCAGAAGCTCTGGGAACTTACCCTGCGGACTTACATGATTTTGGATCTTCACCGTGCCGTCATCGTAGAAACTATAAGTATAGTCGAGCGTAAAGCCTGCCATGACAATACCCTGGATATAAGGATCGAGTGTCTCGAAAGAAGGAGCACCCACGCGGACGAGCTGTCGTACACGGACCTGGGTAGCATACGCTGTCTGCGAAAGCTGGATGTCGGCCAACTGGATGTGTGGATGGTCAAGACCCTTGGCATAGAACAAGGTAGCTACCATCGAACCATAACCTTCTACATTACTGCCGCTCACACGCATGGCATCCCACTCATCAAGCTCATTGGCCAGCGGTGCACGCCACAGATTAAATGTCAGCGGTTCTTTGAGCACTGGCTTACCATCGAGTGTGATCTGCTCAAGATTACCTGTCTCCTTATTTATAATATAACAGAAGTTGGTGCCGCTGATCTTGATCTGATGCGCGTCTTCCTCGGCTTTGACGTTCGATGAAGAGAGGGTCGGTGCAGGGGCAGGAATGTTCCATGATGTGAGTTCCAACTGATCCCATGCCACCTCATGACCAGCCTTGGCCCAAACCTCATCCTGCTTCAAAGAGGAAGTGAAATGGACGCGATACTCCTTGCCTGCCACGATAGCAGGTTTGTGATAAGGGATGCGGACGATCTGCGTCTGCTGCGGAGCGGCACTCAGCTGGAGATCACCTTCTTCGAGCATCTCACCATCGGCCATCAACTGCCAGTGAGAAGCATACTGACTGAGATCGGTAAAGTAGAGGCGGTTAGTAACCTCAGCTTCTCCCGTCTCGGCGTTCAGCAGACGGACGCTGACAGGTTGTGTGGTCCACTTCATCTGTAGCATCTCTGGCTGTACGGTACGATCTGGCCAGATGCAGCCATAGGTACGCATGTTGCCACCGATGGTGAAGAACGTACCTTCATCGCCATTGCCATCGAAGGTAAGATAGAGTACTGCATCCTCAGCCTTACCCTCGCCATCGGCCAGACACTGATCAAAGATGGCCACATTATCCATCTCTGCATCGGCAGTATAGATTGTTTGCGGGTCTTGTGCATGATTACCGGCAAAGCGACCGATATTGATAGGATATGGGAAGTTCGACAGTTTTTTAGCTTCAGTTGATGCGGTGCCCAAGAGCTGGCCGTCAATATAAAGCTTCATTTCCTTATTGCCCCAGGATGCAGTGACATGATGCCAGTTGCCTACCCAGTCAGCGGGCAAGTTAACTTCGAGCGTATGCTTGACACCCGTATGGATATAGAACTGAAGCTTGTCGCTACCCTTCTGTACCACACCAAATTGTGTGTTGCCCTTGGTAATATAAGGAGCACCCTCAAACATACCGCTCAACTTACCAGGCTTCACATCGAAGCTGATAGTAAGCGCGTTGCTGGTGAGTTCTACATTCTTACTGCGATAAACCTCTACCCACTCATCGTGACCGCTGAGGTGAAGTACACCTTTATGCACCTTCGCATATCCCATCAAATGCACTGGGGTATGATAAGGCGAACTGTCGGTGAGCGGACGGATACGATCAGTAAGACCAGGATTAACGAAATCCCAGATGGCGCCACCCATCAGACGTGGATGACGACGAACTACACTCCAATACTCGTCAAAGCCACCGCCTGCATTACCTGCCACAGAGAGGTATTCGTCCATGAACGACGGACGAGGGTCTTCTGACGCAGGAACCAGGGCTGTGTTCATCTCCAGTTCATAAGGAGTAGGATAGCGAGGACCGATAATCTCCTCTCCTGGATGAGCGTAGGCGTTGCCTCCATACATGAAGTAACGTGTAGGGTCATACTTCTTGCCTTCTTTCACGACCTCAGTGATGTTCGGACCCTCACCACTCTCATTGCCAGCGCTCCAGAAGAGGACGCAAGGATGATTACGATCGCGCAAAACCAACTGGCGCACACGCTCCAGATACATCGGGAGGAACTTCTCATCGTTAGAGACATACTCTGTGGCATGCGCCTCATCACCTGTCTCATCGATGATATAGAGGCCATACTCGTCGGCCAGCTCGAGGTATTTGTTAACTGGAGGATAGTGCGAGGTACGAACCGCGTTGAAGTTGTGCTGTTTCAGGATTTCCATGTCCTTGCGGATTGTAGCCTCATCCATCACATGCCCCTTCACAGGATCCTGCATGTGGGTATTGATGGCATTCACCTTGATCGGTTGACCATTGAGGTAGAACGTCTGGTTGCGGATCTCTGTCTCTTTGAAGCCCATGCGGCTTGAAATCTGCTGCATGACTGCTCCAGATTCAGATAGCAACTCAAGCTTCAAATGATAGAGATAAGGAGTTTCGCAGGTCCATTTCTTAGGATTCTCAATCTGTGAGGCAAAGGTAAGAGATTTCTTTCCTTTGCCTGCCATCTGGAATTTATCGGACAGCAGTTCTTTCACCTTCTGACCTTGGGCATCAGTCAATGTAGCACGAACTGCATAAGTTGCTGAAGACTCCTCATAGCTCTTCACATCGACACAAAGCTTCAGATCAGCATCGCGATACTGATCGTCAAGATCGGTGGTTACAAACCAGTCAAAGAGGCGGGTCTTTGGGGTAGCATAGAGCGTCACGTCATCGAAGATACCGGCCAGACGCCAGTAGTCCTGACCTTCGAGATAATATCCGTCACTGTACTTGACGACGCAGACGGCCAGAGTATTTTTTCCTGGCTTTACATACGGAGTAACGTCATATTCTGCAGGTTCCTGACCGCCTTCGTTGTAACCTACCTGCTGGCCATTGACCCAAATGAAGGATGCACTCTGAGTTTTCTCCAAACGTAGGAAGACCTGCTGGCCTTTCCAATCTGCTGGCACATTGAAGGAGCAACGATAGGCTCCGGTAGGATTGTATTCCCTTGGGACGAAAGGTGGATTTGCCTTGAAAGGAGCGGGAACATTGCGGAAGAGCGGATCTCCATAACCTTCCATCTCCCAGTTGCTTGGCACCTGAATCTTATTCCATTTGCTATCACTGAACCCTGGCTTATAGAAATTCTGCGGAATCTCCTCAGGTGTATTTGCAAAGAAAAAGCGCCAGGTACCATTGAGCGACAAGTGCTGGTCAACCACATAATAAGCGTGACCCTCTTCCTGATTCTCCTCGAAAACACTGGTGTTCTCGATGTAATCGTAGATTTTCTCAAGGTATTGCGCCTTTACTTGTAATGAGATGATCAGCAGAAGGCAGATTGATAAGGCTTTGGGAAACATAGCTATATAATATATGATTAAACAGAATTATCAAAGGATCACACTGGAGAGAACTCTTCATCCACATAGTTCTCGATACGCTGACATACGTGTGCAGCAAACTGCTGACCACATGCTACCAGACGCATCCACTGAGGTGGGGTAAGCCTGGTAAGATCCTTAGCCAGGATACCATCACGTATCACAGCATAGACAAAACCCGCATTGAAGTTATCTCCTGCTCCGATGGTTGAAACCACGTCAGGCAAGGTGGCTGTAGGAATACGAATCTCTAAAGAACTTGTTGGATTAGCAGGATTTGGAGCAAATAGATAGATGGCACGAGGTCCGTCCGTACAGATAAAGACAGGACAATATCTGCGAACATATTTCTCATAAATCTCACTAGGATCTTCTGTGCCATAAAGATAACCGAAGTCTTCGGCCGAACCACGGACGACGGTGGCCAAACGCATATTCTCCACGAGATTGTCCATCACCTGTGGAATGTCTGCGATGTGGCTCTTGCGGAAGTTAATGTCGTAATAGAGGAAAGCGCCTGCATCGTGAGATGCCTGCAGGAGGCGATGAGTCTTCTCGCGAATCACTGGATTGATGGCAAAGAAGGATCCGAAAACGACGACATCGTCAGAAGTGAAGACGGGAAGGAGCTCTCCTGCCTCAAATTTCACGCCAGCATGATCTTTATAAAAGGCATATTGTGCATTGTTATCGTCATCGAGGAAAGCCAGCGAGATATGGCTCTTGCTACCTTGATTGACCGTCACACAAGCTGTATTGACATGATTCTGACGCATGAAATCCATGGTCAATTGGCCGATATGGTCATCGCCGACCTCTGTGATGAACTTCACTTCAGCTTTCTTCTCCTCCGAAGCACCGACCGTTCTACCCAAAGAGATGATAGCATTGAAAGCCGAACCTCCTGGCACGGCTTTCTGTGGCTGGTTATTCTTGAAGATGATGTCGTAAACGGTTTCGCCTAAACCAAATATGCTTCTCATCTTATTCTAAATTATATCCGAAATTTGTCAAGTCACGCATATTGTTGCGCCAGTCCTTCTCGACCTTGATGAAGGTCTTGAGCATGACCTGCTTGCCAAAGAAGGTCTCGATGTCCTTGCGCGCCAAAGTGCCGAGCTTGCGGAGCATGGAGCCTTGCTTGCCGATGAGAATACCCTTCTGACTATCACGCTCACAGAAGATGATGGCTGAGATGTCGATGAGTTTCTCGCTCTCCTTGAAGCTCTCTACTGCCACTTCACAAGAATAAGGAATCTCCTTGTCATAAAGCTGTAGGATCTTTTCGCGGATAATTTCAGTGACAAAGAAACGCGCTGGCTTATCGGTCAGCTGATCCTTATCGAAGTAAGGAGGACACTCTGGTAGCAACTCCTTGATCTTACTCATCAGGATGTCTGTACCGAAGCCATGAAGAGCCGAGATAGGGATGATCTCTGCTTGTGGGAGACGCTGGTGCCACTCCTCGACCTTCTGGACGAGCTCGGCCTGGGTGATGAGATCCATCTTATTGAGCACCACGATGATCTTTGGAGCCATCGGTCCCTGGTCTTCGGCCATTTTCTGCACTTTCTGCAGGAAGATCTCGTTCTTTTCTGGACTCTCGACAGTATCGGTAAGGTAGAGCAGGATATCAGCATCCTGCAAAGCTCCCGTGGAGAAAGCCAGCATCGACTCATGGAGCTTTGACACTGGTTTGAGGACACCCGGAGTATCGCTGTAGACAATCTGCATGTCTTCGGTATTGACAATACCCATGATGCGATGACGGGTGGTCTGCGCCTTGTTGGTAATGATACTGATACGCTCACCGACGAGGGAATTCATCAGTGTTGACTTGCCGACGTTAGGGTTGCCGACGATATTTACGAAGCCTGATTTATGCATTTGAAATAGTGAGGAGTTAGAAGTTAGGAGTTAGGAGTTGTGTCATGCAAAGCCACTGACTTATCTCGGCCTTATATTGCTCATGATAAGGGAAATCGGTCTTCCACGACCAGCCGTGACCACCGATCGGATAGAGGTGCATCGTGGCAGAAACACCGTTGGCTACTAATGCATTATAGTAGGCAACGCTATTCTGCACCGGCACCAAGCCATCGTCAGAAGAGGCGAGAATGAAGGCTGGTGGAGTATCTTTGGTGACGCGCTTATCCAAGCTGTAAGCGTCGAGAAGTTCCTTAGTAGGTTCCTTGCCAAGAAGGTTCTGTACCGAGAAAGCGTGAGTGATGGCAGGATCGGTAGAGATGACAGGATAGAAAAGAATCTGGAAGTCAGGACGCTCTGCGGGTTCCTGATACAAGTTACAGAGAGAAGCAGCGAGGTGACCTCCAGCTGAGCAACCCTGAATACCTACCTTCTGGTAGTTTCCCCACTCAGCAGCTCTGTCGCGCAGGATGTGCATGGCACGACGAGCATCATCAAGCGGAACCTCACGGTGCTCCTCACGAGGCAGACGATACTTCAGGACAGCAAAGGTAATACCTTGTGCATTGTACCACTCGGCCCAACTCTTGCCTTCGTGCATGTACCACACATCGTAGTATGATCCTCCAGGCGTAGCCATGACAGCTACACCGTTGCAGTGTTCAGGAAGCCAGATCCAGAGTTCAGGTACAGATACGTTGGTCACATGATCGCCAAAGTCCTGTTCGGGTCCTGTAGCACCATTGTCAGTAGGCGCTCCATCTGGCCAAAGAGGTACGACGAGATCTGGTGTCTGTGCTTTCACAACTCCTGCCACAAAGAGGCAAAAGAAGAGTGTAAAGAGAATACGATGCATGAAATTACTCATTATTTATTTAAATAACGCGGCAAATATCGTTACTTTTTTCGAGAATCCATAAAAAAAAGAGTCAATTTTTGGAAAAAAGCAGTATTTACCTTACCTTTGTGGCAAAAATATCCCCTAAAGATGAAAAGATTTTTATTACTTTTATTGACTCTTGTCCTGATTTCAGGGACAACAGATCTCTTGAGCAACCTCCTGCAGGCTGCACCACGCTACCAGAAGCGTGAAGTGATGATTACGATGCGCGATGGAGTAAAGCTCTACACTGCCATCTATGAACCTATCGACTCAGTACCTTGTCCTCAGGGCCATCCGATCATGATGACCCGCACCTGCTACAGCTCAGGTCCTTACGGTATGGAAGGTGAGGCTGTGCAGCGCAAGATCAATAAGCCAGGCGCTCAGGTCTATATGGACGCTGGCTACATCTTCGTCTATCAGGACGTCCGTGGCAAGAATATGAGCGAAGGCGAGTTTGTCGACGTCCGTCCATTCTTGGAGGGCAAGAAGACTCCTAAGTTCCGCAAGGACGGCACCGTCATCGTCAATAAGAAGGCTCCTGTTGATGAGGCTTCGGATACCTATGAGACCTGCGAGTGGCTTGTCAAGAATACCAACAGCAACGGCTGCATCGGTACACAGGGTATCTCTTATCCAGGCTTCTATACTACCATGACCGCTCTCTCTGGTCACCCTGCGCTCAAGGCTGCTTCGCCTCAGGCTCCTGTCACTGACTGGTGGCGTGGCGATGATGTGCATCACAATGGTGCTTTTGCTTTGGTCGATATGTTCTCTTTCCAGTTCGGCTTTGAGTACGGCATGAAGAAGGAGGCTTACACCGATCCTAACTATCGCAAGAACCTCAAGTCAGGTGCTAACATTGTACATACTGACCTCTATGACAGCTACAATCGCGTGGGTAGCATTGCTGATTTCAGCAAGCTCCTCGGCGATAGCGTCACTGGCTGGAATGATGTCATCAACCATCCTGACCTCGACGCTTTCTGGGAGGCTATGAACCCAACTGCTGGCCATTGCCATGACGTGAAGCCTGCTGTGATGGTCGTAGGTGGCCTGTTCGATGCAGAGGACTGCTATGGTGCTTTCCAGACCTATCGTGCTATTCACGCTCAGTCGCCTGAGACTCACCTCAGCCTCGTAGAGGGTCCTTGGGCTCACGGCCTCTGGAACCGCGGTCAGACACCTTGGTTCGGCAACTTCTACTTCGGTAACGAGATCACCTCTGAGTGGTATATTGAGAATATCGAGTATCCTTTCTTCAGCTACTACCTCGAAGGCAAGGGTCAGGAGCCATTCACTGGTGTCAAAATCTTCGATACTGGTGCGCTCAAGTGGCATGACTACAGCCACGAGCAGTGGGCAGATCGTAACAACTATGTCAACACTCCTTGGTACCTCGTGCCAGAGAATGGCAAGTCTCTCAGCTATGTGAGTGATCCATTGCACCCAGTGCCATACACCTCAGTGCCAGGCGCTCGCCGCACCACTACCTACATGCTCGATGATCAGCGCTTCGCTTATCGTCGTCCAGACGTCCTCACTATCGACGGCGAGGTACTCTCAGAGCCTTTGACCCTCTGTGGTCCTGTAGATGTTGAGCTCAACGTAAGTCTCTCTACCACCGACGCTGACTTTGTTGTAAAGCTCATCGACGTCTTCCCAGATAACTTCGCTTACGCTGACAGTCTCTTTACCGACAAGCCTGCTGTTTCTTCTGGTCGCAATGGTAATGGCCGCTACCTCATGGCTGGCTGCCAGATGATGGTACGCTGGGAGATCATGCGTGGTAAGTATCGCAACACTGCCGGAGTGGCTGATATCAACAACACAGATGTCAACGTCGATCCTGTGCCATTCAAGCCAGGTGAGGTTACCCCAGTAAAATTCCGCCTCAACGACGTGCAGCACACCTTCCTGCCAGGTCACCGTGTGATGGTACAGGTACAGAGCTCTATGTATCCTTTGTTCGATGTTAATCCTCAGCAGTTCTTAGATATCTATCACTGCACCAAGGATGATTTCGTACCTTGTACTATCACCTTGCATCCTGGCTCTAAGCTGATGCTGCCAGTGGTGAAGTGATTACTAAACTTTTATAAATAGTATGCTCGAAAAAGAAGAACGCGAGCGCATCATTGCGCTTATTAACCGTGAAGTCGTACCAGCCATCGGATGTACTGAACCGATGGCAGTGTCCCTCTGTGTGGCCAAAGCCACCGAAACCTTAGGCTCAGTGCCAGCACGTATCAAAGTACTGCTGAGTGCCAATATCCTGAAGAATGCCATGGGTGTCGGCATCCCTGGCACTGGTATGATAGGATTGCCGATCGCCGTGGCCTTAGGTGCTTTGATAGGCAAGAGCGAGTATGGACTTGAAGTGCTCCGCGAGGTAAATGATGAAGCTGTAGAAGCCGGCAAGAAATACCTCGAAAGAGATAATATTTCCATTGGCTTGAAGCGGGATATCACCGAAAAGCTTTACATCGAGGTCATCTGCACCGCTGAAGACGGTTCTTCTTCTATGGCAATCATTGCTCACGAGCATACTCATTTTATATATGTTCTGAAGACTTCCGCTGAGGGTCGCAGCACCGTATTGCTCGATGACCCGATTGTCGCAGAAGAAAGAAAGAAGGAAAAAGCGCTGAAGCTCAGCCTCCATCTGGTCTATGAGTTTGCCACTACAACTCCAATTGAGGAACTTACCTTCATCAATGAAGCGCGTCGCCTCAACGAGAATGCAGCTAATGAAGCGCTCAAAGGCAACTATGGCCACACGCTTGGCAAAACCCTGCAACGACCACTAGGTATCGGCATCATGGGCAATACCATATTCAGTCACATCCTCTCGGCCACCTCTTCTGCCTGTGATGCTCGTATGGCTGGTGCTATGGTACCAGTGATGAGCAATTCAGGTTCTGGCAATCAGGGAATCTCATGCACCATGCCAGTTGTCGTATTTGCAGAAGAGAATCACAATACGGAGGAGGAGCTCACCAGAGCGCTGATCCTCAGTCACCTCACTGCTATTTATATCAAGCAGTCCTTGGGTCGCCTCAGCGCGCTCTGTGGCTGTGTAGTCGCTTCGACAGGATCGAGTTGTGGCATCACCTACCTGATGGGTGGCAACTACGAGCAGATCACCTACTCAGTGAAGAATATGATTGCCAACCTGGCTGGTATGGTATGCGATGGAGCCAAGCCATCCTGTGCTTTAAAAGTCTCGTCAGGTGTCGCCACAGCAGTCCTCTCTGCCATGCTGGCCATCCAGAATCGCTCAGTGACTAGCTATGAAGGCCTCATCGAGGACGACGTCGACCGCTGTATCCGCAACCTTACTCGTGTAGGTGGTAATGGTATGAATGAGACGGACAAAACAGTGTTGGATATTATGACACATAAGCAACAAACTGCAAATATCAAATAACAAGTATAAAATATCATTATGGAAAATATAAAATGCCTCATCATCGGTAGCGGCCCTGCCGGCTATACCGCTGCCATCTATGCCTCTCGCTCTGGTTTGAATCCTGTTGTCTATGAGGGCCCTATCAGTGGCGGACAGTTGACACAGACGACTGAAATTGAGAATTTCCCAGGCTATCCTGATGGCACTACCGGTCCTGAATTGATGGAGGATCTCCGCCGTCAGGCTGAGCGTCTTGGTGCTGAGGTACGCTTCGGTATTGTAGATAAGGTTGAGTTCAGTACCACTGGTGGCGCTCATAAAGTACATGTTGACGATGGCACTGAGCTCGAAGCGCAGACCATTATCATCTCTACAGGTGCATCGGCTAAGTATCTCGGCCTTGCTGACGAGCAGAAATATGCTGGCATGGGTGTCTCTGCCTGTGCTACTTGTGACGGTTTCTTCTATCGCAAGAAGGTGGTTGCTGTTGTCGGTGGTGGTGATACTGCTTGTGAGGAGGCTCAGTACCTCTCACATTTGGCTAAGAAGGTCTATCTCATCGTCCGTCGCAACGTGCTTCGTGCTAGCGAGGCGATGCAGCAGAAAGTTAAGGAGTGCGAGAATATCGAGATCCTCTGGGAGACTCAGACCGTTGGCCTCTTTGGTGAGGATGGCGTAGAAGGCGCTCACCTTGTTCGTGGCAAGGGTACCGACCATGAGGAGATACTCGACATTGCAATCGACGGCTTCTTCCTCGCCATTGGTCATCATCCAAATACTGAGGTCTTCCTTCCTAAGACCGATGCAGACGGCACTCAGCACGCTGGAGTAGAGGTTGATGAGCATGGTTATATCAAGGTACAGCACCCTACCACAGCCACTAATATCCCTGGTGTCTTTGCCGCTGGTGATGTAGCTGATCCTATCTACCGTCAGGCTATCTCTGCTGCTGGTTCTGGCTGCCACGCAGCTATGGATGCAGAGAAGTATCTTAACAAGTAAAAACTTACAAATATGCCCCGTCTAAGCCTTTTATTCCTATTATTCAACCTCGCTGTCCTGCCGGCTTATGCCAGTTCGTCAGAATATGATGAACATAAGCCTGTAGGATGGGGAAGTGTGGAATCTGTGACTACGGGTAGTGAAGACGAGAATCAGGTGACTGTCACCACTTTCGACGAACTCAAATCCGCTTTCAAGGGATCAGATAAGAAAACCATCTTTATCAGTGGTGAACTGAAAGTCGATGGTCAAGTCTCTTTTGACAAGGTGCAGAACAAAACTATCTACGGATTGCCTGGTTCTGCATTGGTCAATGATGTTCACAGCGAGACTGTAAGCAAGTCTGGCATCATGTTGATCAAGAACAGCAGTAATATCATCCTGCGTAACCTTACTTTCAAGGGAGCAGGTGCCTATGATATAGATGGCAACGATAACTTGACGCTCCAGAACTGCCAGCATATATGGGTCGATCATTGCGATTTTCAGGATGGCGTAGACGGTAATTTCGATGTCAATAATGGTTCTGACTATATCTCTATCACTTGGTGTCGCTTCCGTTATCTGATTGCGCCATGGGCAGGTGGTAGTGGAGGTTCAAATACTCACTGTTACAGCAATCTGGTAGGTGGAAGTGATACTAATGCAAGCAAAGACGAAGGTCATCTCAACATGACCTTTGCCAACTGTTGGTGGGATGAAGGATGCATCGAGCGTATGCCACGCGTTCGCTTCGGAAAGGTTCATATCCTTAATTGCCTTTACACAAGCCAAAAAACAAATTATTGTGTAGGCGGTGGCTATCGCTCTAATATATATATTGAGAATAGCGCTTTTGTCAATGTGAAGAATCCTTGGAAAAACTACGCAACCAAGACCGGATACACCGATTATAATATCACAATGGTAGGAAATAAGGGTGTCGGAACCAAGGGTACAGAAGACAAGCAGGAAAAGAAGGGTGACATCAGCTACTTCATTCCATCCGATTACTACAATTATACGGCATACGACGCTTCTTTAGTGCAGGAAACTGTAAGTGATGAGAAAACAGGTGCTGGTGCAACACTCAAAGAAAATCAGCTCAATGCTACCTCAATATCCAGCATTCGTCAGGATATTTCAGATAATGATGTAGTTTATGACCTGATGGGAAAGAGAGTATATAGCTACGAAAAGTCTGGTATATACATCAAAAATGGTCGTAAGTTGATTATGAGATAACAAAAAGGTCTCGGACATCTTCGCCCGAGACCTTTTGTTTTATCTTGTAATTATTTTCTTTTACTTCATGCGATTACCGAAACGTACACTTCCACCATCTAAGATGTCTGTAGAATCAGCTGCTGCACTGCGGGTTAGACCATAGTAGCTATCATAGTAGTAATAACCCCAGCCATTGTGATAGTAATCACCATAGTCATTCCAGTAAGGATTCCAGTCATAGTAATCAGCATACTTATCAAGCTGGAAGCGCTCTGAACCATTATCAAAATAACCTGAGAAATAAGATCTAGTCATGCGATAATCACGAATGACTGTATCATACTCTGAGTCATGACAATATTCCAGATATATATTCTGATTGCGTACCTCCCAGTGGAAAGAATGATAGACCTTCTTATAAGGACCTTTCTTATAATAATCTACCTGATAGCCATAACCATGAGTAGCATAGTCATAATCAGGATAGAATGAGATATCAGTATCATAGCTATCATAAGTAGTAACATAATTACCATAACGATCAAAGTAATCATAGTACATACCAAAATTACCATACCAATCTCCTGAGAGAGTAATAGAGGTATCTACATCTTCATCGTAGCAAGATGTAAAGGTCAATGCAGTCATGACCATAGCAGTCAGCATGATAAAAAACTTCTTCATAGTCATAGAGTTTTTAAGTTGTTTTCTGTCTTTAAGACGTAAATATAATAGAAAGGTTTAATTAGTTATATAGATCATAAAAAACAAAAAAGGAGCTGAATCAAATTGAAATCAGCTCCTTTATATATTATTGTCAGATAATTATACCTTGCAGTCACCCCAAGTAAGGTAGATAGCACCCCAGGTGAAACCAGAGCCGAAGGCTGCAAGCATCAAGCGGTCACCCTTCTTGAGCTTACCCTCGAGAGCTGCCTCGTGGAGAGCAATAGGAATAGATGCTGAAGAAGTGTTGCCTACATGATCGATGTTGCAGATCACCTTCTCCTCAGGAGCATTGCAGTGCTCACGAACAGCATCAATAATACGCTTGTTAGCCTGGTGAGTGCAGATCCAGTCGATATCATCCATGGTGAGGTTGCCCTCCTCCATTACCTCGCTCACAGCGCTGGTCATGAAGGTAACAGCCTGCTTGAAGACGAACTTACCGTCCTGAAGGATGTAGTGAAGACCCTCATCAACCAACTCATGAGTAGGGATATTAGCCGAACAGCCACCACGACGGATCAAGTGCTCGTGGCCATAGCCATCAGCATGGATCTTAGCGATATTAACACCAAAGCCTTCCTCGCTTGGCTCAATGAGAGCTGCAGCACCACCATCACCGAAGAGAGCGCAGGTAGTACGATCCTTATAATTAACGAAAGAGGTAAGATTCTCTGCAGAACAGATGATAATCTTCTTATACATACCAGCCTTGATGTAAGCCTGAGCCTGCTGCAAGCAGTAAAGGAAGCCTGTACAAGCTGAGAGTACATCATAGCACATAGCGTTGCGGATATCAAGCGCATCAGCAATGACGCAAGCAGTAGAAGGGAAGATATAATCTGGCATAGAAGTAGCACAGATCAAGCACTCAACCTCTTCTGGCTTGGTGCCGGTCTTCTCAAGCACATCCTTGACAGCAGGAATAGCCAGACGGCTCGATCCTGTTGGCTCGTTGCGGAGCACGTGACGTGACTTGATACCGGTACGAGTGGTAATCCACTCGTCGTTGGTATCGACCATCGTAGCAATCTCATCATTGGTCAACACATACTCAGGAAGGTAATGGCTGAGACCAGTAATAGCTGCGGTAATCATATTTCTCGAATAATTACAAATTACGAATTACTTGTAGCAAATAGAGAATTACAAATTACTTGTAAAAAAGCAAATTACGAATTACGAATCACGGCCCGAAGGTAGTAATTTGTAATTCGTAATCTGTAATTTCTCTAGTCGTAGAGATTAGAGAGCTGACTCTTTTTCGATAGCCAGCTTGCCACGGTAGTAACCACACTCAGGGCAAACGGTGTGTGCGAGGTGCCAACCTCCACAGTTAGGGCAAACTACGACTGCAGGAACCACAGCCTTGTCATGCGTACGGCGCTTGGCAGTACGGGTGTTTGATTGTCTTCTTTTAGGATGTGCCATTGTTTTATGTTATTAAATTAATCCTTCTTTTTAGGTCCGGCCAAAGCCGCTAATGCACTCCAGCGTGGATCAACAGGTCCGTTGCTCTCAGCATCAGGATTAATCGTATCGGCACCTTCTAAAGAATCATCATCGCTCTCAAACGAATCAGAACTTACCAGATGTTCGCTAAGCTTGCTTGCCATACCCATGTTACAGTGACCAAATGGATGCACATGCTTGATAGGTATAGCCAATTCTACAAATTCATACATGAACCATGAAACGTTGATGACACCCTGTTCTTCTGGGATTATCACTACATCATCGCCATCATCCTTAAACTCTTTGCCCATTCTGACAATCAGCTGGCCACTGGTTTTGATTGGCTGGTCCATTTCTTCCAGACAACGATCGCATAACACGATAACCTTTCCTTCTAACTCGAAGTGAAGTTCAGATTGCTTCAAACTTTTTACAATCCTTATTCTGGCGGTGACGTTACCTTTCTGAATTGCTTCCTCACCAATGGACTCAAAAAATTCATTGCCGAGGTGGTATTCTACAACGCTCTCGCCGATTTCCATCGTCTTGAGCTGTATGTTATAAGAATCGAATTTGCCCATATTTTAGCGTAATCGATACGTTAATCGGCTGCAAAGTTAATAATTATTTTTTTATAATGTGTCCTTTACTTAGCAAGAAACTAAAAAATAATCAAAAATTGACGATTTTGTTCTTTAGAGATTACTATTTAGCCAGCTTTTTTATAAAAAAGAGTGTTTATAAGTCAATTTTTAAGAGTGTTGATAACTTATTTCAATGTTAGTCTTAAATCTCTATTCTGAAAGTCGTACCTACATCTACTGTAGAATTCTTGATGAAAATACGACCATGATGATATTCCTCAATGATTCGCTTCACCAAGGCCAGTCCTAATCCCCAACCACGCGATTTAGTGGTATATCCAGTTTGAAATACATCCTTAAATCTATTCTTAGGAATACCCTTACCATTATCTTCTACTTCGATGATTCCATCAGCAAAAAGTCTCACAAAAATATGTGTCGGCTGAGCATCGATAGCATTCTTACAAAGATTTTCAATGACCCAGGAAAATAGAGGAGCAGACATTTTACGGATCACCGGTTGCTCAGGAACCTGTGCATCGATACGTATGTGACTTGACGCTCTTTTCTGCATATAATCACACACACTGAGTATGATTTCACGGATATCTGTCTCTTCAAGTTTAGGTTCTGAACCAATCTTAGAGAATCTGTCAGCCACCATACGCAGTCGCTGAACGTCTTTATTCATCTCATTGATAGTCTCATTCTCTTCTTCCGACTCACTCTTCAGCAATTCCATCCATCCCATCAGCGATTGGATAGGTGTACCCAACTGATGAGCTGTCTCACGACTCAATCCTACCCATACCCTATTCTGCTCTGCACGCCTACGACCTGTCAGAATATAATAGAGCAGAATAATCAGTACAATAATGACCAGAACCTGAACGTATGGATAGTAATGTAATAACTGCAATCGCACAGACTCATCATAATATAATCTCTGAGAAAGTCCAGGCGCTACATTAACGTCAAAAAAACGTCCTTGCTCACTAAGTATCTTTATCTTATGCTCAATGAAAGCAGCTGTATCTGCTGGTATATCCATATTAATATTACCCAACAGATTACCTTCATCATCAGTATAGAAGACAGGAATGGTAGTATTACCCTCCATGATCTTGAGTTCGAGCGAAACATCTGCATCCTCCTCAGCCAACAACAGCTGGCTATATGCATTGGCCCAAATCTCTACCTTGGTTCTCTCTTCATGACTCAACCAGTTGACCAACTGATTTGAAAAGAAGATAAAAATACCAATCAGCAGAATAGATAAGACCAAAAAGATGCTTTGCAGTATGTTTTTCAGCCTCTCACTCATATAATATATAATGTGTAACTTCTTATGAAAAGAAATTACATTCTCATCACATAGAGTTTATCACTCGGACGGATCTTCTCTTTCACTGGAATTGTGAATCTCTCACCCTTGTGAATGGTCTCCACTACCTTATAATCTACTTGTATCTCATCCAATACCAGCTCTACAACACCGGTAGTAGGACCAATAATCAAGATCTTATCACCCTTATGAAGCTCCTCAGCCTCACACTGGAAGTCACCAATACCTATCTTGCTGAACCAACCCACAGTCTTGGCAGCATAGACCTTATGCTCCTTAGCCAACGAACCATAGTTAGCACTCCACTCACCCAGACGCTGACCCAGATAATAGCCATTCCAGAAACCACGGTTGAAGACGTGACTCAGCTTCTCGTCCCACTCAGAACAAAGACTATTCCATGCCTCCATACGCTGCTGTTGCTCTTCCTGAGTTGCTGACTGAAAATCAGCTTTGTGCATACCCAGTTTCTCAACAGCTTCAGCTGCCTGCTTATAGCATTCAACTACTGTCTTGACATATTCAGGACCACGAGCTCTGCCCTCAATCTTATAGACCTCCACACCTGCATCCATCATCTTATTCATAAAATGAATGGTTTTGAGATCTTTAGGAGACATGATATACTTGTTGTCAATCTCCAGCTGAATATCATGATCGAGGTCATCTAAGCGATACTTTGGCTCCTTATATTTATCTTCATTGATTTCAACAGCCTTATATCCATGTCGACAAACCTGTGCACAAGCACCACGATTAGCTGAGCGATTATACTCATGCAAGCTCATATAACACTTACCGCTCACAGCCATGCACAAAGCTCCATGAGCAAACATCTCAATGCGGATCAGTTCTCCACCAGGACCCTTAATACCTTCTTTGATGATTGCCTCATGAATCTCACTGACCTGATCCATATTCAACTCACGAGCCAAAACCACCACATCAGCAAACTGAGCATAGAAGCGCAATGCCTCTACATTGCTGATATTGAGCTGCGTACTCAGATGTACCTCAATGCGTGGCACTCCTCCTCTATCCAAGCCACGCGCATAGCTCATAGCAGCCACATCACTGGCAATGATAGCAGAGATACCTGCCTCGCTGGCCGCATCAATGATCTGTCGCATCTTCTCCAGGTCTTCACCATAGATAATGGTATTGACAGTCAGATACGACTTCATCTCATGCTCGCGACAGATATCAGCTATCTTCTTGAGATCTTCAATCGTAAAATTATTAGCTGATGCAGAGCGCATATTCAAGCCTTGAATGCCAAAATACACACTTCCTGCACCCGCTTGTATGGCAGCTGCTAAGGACTCGTAGCAGCCGACGGGAGCCATAATTTCTATCATTTACTCAACTCTAACATTCTATCAATTGGCAACTTAGCACGCTCGATGATCTTCTCATCTACATTGATCTCCGGTGTCTCATCCTTCATACAAGCATAGAGCTTCTCCAAAGTATTGAGACGCATATAAGCACACTCATTGCATGAGCAACCTACACTACCTTCTGATACCTCTGGAGGAACTGGAATAAAGGTCTTCTCTGGAGCCTGCTTCATCATCTCGTGCAGGATACCACTCTCAGTAGCAACGATAAACTCCTGACACTCATCAGCTACGGCATACTTGAGAAGCACAGCTGTAGAACCGATCTTATCGGCCAAGAGCGCTACAGGACGCTTACACTCAGGGTGAACGAGCACCTTGGCATTAGGATGCTCAGCCTTGAGTTTAAGGATTGCTTCGGTTGAGAAGCGCTCATGCACATGGCACGCACCATCCCAGAGGAGCATATTACGGCCCGTCACTACATTAATATAATTACCGAGGTTACGATCCGGAGCAAAGATGATCTTCTCATCCTCTGGCAGAGAATTAACTATCTTCAATGCATTGCCCGAAGTCACCACGATATCAGTATAGTACTTGACCGCAGCTGTAGTATTGACGTACGAAAGGACCGTGTAGCCAGGGTGCGCCTTGACAAAAGCACCGAAATCCTCTGCTGGACAAGAGTCAGCCAACGAGCAGCCAGCCTCCAGATCAGGTACGAGTACCTTCTTCTCCGGACACAGAATCTTACAGGTCTCACCCATGAAGTGCACACCGCACATCACGATGATGTCGGCTGTAGACTTGGCAGCCTGCTGAGCCAGTGCCAGTGAGTCACCCACGAAGTCAGCGATGTCCTGAATCTCACCGATGGTGTAGTAGTGTGCCAGGATCACAGCATTCTTTTCTTCCTTCAGCGCCTTGATGGCGGCAATCAGTTCCTTCTTATCCATAGTTGTCAACGTTTTCAACTTTTATTTATAAGATTATATATTCTTTGTTTGAAATAAAAAGTTTTTAATCAAAACCTAAAAACTACTAATGATAATAGGTTGTTGATTAGGTGGATAACTTCGAGGCTAAAAGTTATCAAAAGTTATCCTTTCTTATCAGCTGAGTATTCAACTTTTCAATTTCTATTCTTTAGACACTTTTTAGCTGAAAAGTAAAAAGTTAAACGAAAGAAAAATTGATTGTCAACATATCAACCAAACGTTATTCGGGGGCAAAGTTAATAATTTTTTTTGTATTTGCCACTTGATAACCTTACTTTTTTGAGTGAAAAAGTTTTTTATATTTTGTGTACAATTTTTTTGGCAGTTAGAAATATCTTATTAAGCCAGACATTTTTGTAACTTCCAAATTTAAAGGCAATTATTTTTCAATTTTTTTCAAAGGCTTATAATGATGAGTTTTCAACTTTATCCACAGGTTAATAACAGATACAAAATAAGACATTCTGAATGCATGGCGTCCAATCTTGTATCAAGGCATCTCCTACACGGTACAGTGTAGAGGATGCCTTGAACTAAAAAGCTGACATTACGTACGCGATGTCAGCTTCAAGCATCTAAAATACTAACACTACGTACGCGATGTCAGCTTCGTACAAGCAGGAAGGTATTGCCCGAATCACTGCGAACACTTCTTACTTATAGGAAAGGTTCACGCGAATCACCGCGATACAATTTTACACATTATATATTATTTAGGGGTTGAAATTTGTAATTGCATCAAATTTTTTGTATCTTTGCACCCGTAAAACAAACTCTTACCAGATATGAAGAAGCTCACTATACTTGAGATGGGTCGTATGAATGCTGATGAATTTAAGTCAGCTGTCAAGATGCCACTCATAATTATATTAGATAATGTGCGATCATTGAATAACATCGGTTCAGTGTTCCGCACCAGTGATGCTTTTCGTGTAGAGGCTATCTATCTCTGTGGCATTTCGGCTACTCCTCCTTCACCTGAGATTCATAAGACAGCACTGGGTGCTGAGGATTCTGTCGACTGGAAGTATTTTGAAGATACGCACGAAGCTGTCCGCTCATTGCAGCAGCAAGGTTACCAGGTTATGGCTATCGAGCAATGTCAGGGTTCTACGATGCTCAATGAGTGGCAGCCTGATTTTCAATCAGAAAGCATCACTGGTTATGCTATAGTCATGGGCAATGAGGTCAAAGGTGTGCAGCAGACAGTGGTGGATATGTGTGACGGATGTATTGAGATTCCGCAGTACGGCACCAAGCACTCGCTCAATGTCTCAGTCACTACAGGCCTGGTCATCTGGGATTTCTTCAAGGCTTTTGACAAACATAAGTCTTTCTAAAATTTATTAATTATTTTTCATTTTTACCTTTAATTTGAATAATGAAAGCAGCAGATCCAAAAGATACACCTATGCTCAAGCAGTACTTCGAACTCAAGAAGAAGTACCATGATGCTATTATACTTTATCGCGTAGGTGACTTTTATGAGACATTCTGTGATGATGCTAAGGAGGCGCATGATATCTTGGGTATCACGCTGACGGCTCGTGCAGGTAATCCTCTGGCTGGCTTTCCTTATCATGCGCTTGATACTTACCTGCCTCGACTGGTCAGAGCAGGTAAGCGAGTGGCTATCTGCGAGCAGCTTGAGGATCCTAAGTTGACCAAGAAACTCGTAAAGCGTGGCATTACTGAGCTCATCACTCCAGGTCTTACTATGGGTGATAATGTGCTCAATGCACGTGAGAATAACTTTCTGGCTGCTGTGTCATTTGGAGCTTCGAGTTCGAAGCAAAGTAATCAAGTAGGTATTGCTCTTCTCGACATTTCAACAGGCGAATTCCTCTGTACTGAAGGTACTTACGATTATGTTGACAAACTTATCAACAACTATGCACCCAAGGAAATACTCTTCCTCAAAGGCATGAAGTCTTTCTATCAGGAGCATTTCACTTCACAGCCTTACTGCTACGAACTGGAGGATTTTTACTTTAGCTATGACAATGCACGTCGTCAGCTGCTCTCTTTGTTCAATACGCAGAATCTGAAGGGTTTTGGCATTGAGGAAATGCTGCTGGCCACCATGTCAGCTGGTGCTATCCTGCGCTATCTTGAAGCTACTCAGCATAATAATATCCGTCACATCACTTCTATCCGTCGCATTGACAATGAAGCTTATATGCGTCTGGATAAGTTCACTGTCCGTTCACTGGAACTGGTTTCTTCGATGAACGAAGGTGGCCGCTCGTTGCTCAATGTCATTGATGACACGACGACTCCGATGGGTGGACGACTGCTTCATCGCTGGATGCTCTTCCCGTTGATTCATGCGGAGAGTATCAAGAATCGTCTCAATGTTGTAGAGTATTTCTTCCGTGATCCTGATCTGGCTGAGGTGGTTGATGAGAGCCTGCGCCGACTTGGAGATATGGAGCGTATCATCGGTAAGGTAGCCGTGGGTCGTGCCAATCCGCGTGAGATTGTGCAGCTGCGTGTGGCGCTGGAGGCTTTGCGAAATATCAAGGAGGCTTGTATATCGGCTGATCAGCCACAGCTCCGTAGCATCGGTGAGCAAATCAATACTTGCGATACGATAGCTCAGCGTATCTATCATGATATTGAACCTGAGCCACCTATTCAGTTTGGTAAGGGTCAGGTGATCCGCTCGAATGTGGATGCTGAGCTCGATGACTTGCGCAGCATTGCCTACGGTGGCAAGGAATATCTGCTTAACTTGCAGCAGCGACTCTCGCAGGAGCATGAGATTCCTTCGCTCAAAGTAGCCTTCAACAATGTTTTTGGTTATTATATAGAGGTACGTAATACCTATAAAGATAGAGTGCCTGAGGCTTGGATCCGCAAGCAGACACTCGTAGGTGCTGAGCGTTACATCACGCAGGAGCTGAAGGAATACGAAGAAAAGATCATGACTGCTGAAGAGCGCATAGGCTCTCTTGAGTTGAAGCTTTATAATGATCTGATCAAGGCGCTCGAAGAGTATATCCCTGTCATTCAGCTCAACGCGCAGCTGATGGCTCGCCTCGACTGTCTCTTAGCATTCAGTCGCATTGCTGCCCGCTATCATTATGTCCGTCCGGATGTTGATGACTCGCTGGTCATTGATATCCGTCAGGGTCGTCACCCTGTGATAGAAAGACAAATGGCTGTTGGTGAGCAATATGTTCCAAACGACGTCAAATTATCGTCAGAAGATGGTAATTCAGAAAACTCCCTCCCTATGAGGGAGGGTGGGGAGGGTCCTTCCCCCCAGATCATGATGATCACCGGTCCTAACATGGCCGGTAAGTCCGCTCTTCTCCGCCAGACAGCTCTCATTGTGTTGTTGGCTCACATTGGTTGTTTTGTCCCTGCCGAGGCTGCTCACATCGGTATTGTCGATAAGATCTTTACGCGTGTAGGAGCTTCTGATAATATTTCCTTGGGAGAATCTACCTTTATGGTTGAGATGACTGAAGCGTCGAATATTCTCAATAACCTCTCCCCTCGCTCCCTGATTTTGTTTGATGAGTTGGGTCGTGGTACTTCTACTTACGATGGTATCTCTATTGCCTGGTCAATCGTTGAGCATATCCATGAGCGTGCAGAGGGTCATCCTAAGATGCTCTTTGCTACCCATTATCACGAGCTCAATGAGATGGAGAAGACTTTTCATCGCATCAAGAACTACAATGTCTCAGTGCGCGAAGAGAAAGGCAAAGTACTCTTCCTGCGCAAACTCAAAGAAGGTGGTTCGGAGCATTCTTTCGGTATTCATGTGGCCAAATTAGCTGGTATGTTGCCAGAAGTAGTGAAGCGTGCCGATGAGGTTTTACAGCAGCTCGAAAAGAATCAGGCCTCTTCTGCACAGCCTCAGGAACCTATCACCTCGAAGATACAAACTGGCACAGCTGCTGACTATCAGCTCAGTATCTTCCAGCTCGATGACCCTGTATTGAGCGAAGTTCGCAACGAGATCATAGGTATTGATATCAACAATATGACGCCTATGGAGGCGCTCAATAAGTTGGCTGAGATCAAGAAGATCTGCGGTGTGAAATAATCTCAATACAGTTTCAAAATAGCTTAAACCTAAATTTTATTTTGTTATGATAGCATCAAGTGAATTGATCATCAATCCCGATTGCAGTTGCTTCCATCTACATCTCAAGCCAGAGCAACTGGCTGATAAGGTGGTCATGTGTGGCGACCCTGGTCGTGTGGATATGATTGCTTCTTTCTTCGATAGTAAGGAGTGTGAGGTATCTTCACGCGAGTTTCATACGATTACGGGCACTTATCAAGGCAAGCGTATCACGGCTTTGAGTCATGGCATTGGTCCTGACAATATAGATATTGTGATGAATGAGCTTGATGCACTGAAGAATATTGACTTCGCTACACGTGAAGTGAAGCCGGAGCATCATGCACTGGAGATTGTCCGTATCGGCACTTGCGGTGGTTTACAACCTTTCGTACCTTGCGGATCTTACATTCTCAGTCGTAAATCTATCGGTTTTGATGGCGTGTTGAATTGGTATGCTAATCGTGATAAAGTGTCTGATCTTGCTTTTGAGCAAGCCTTGGTTTCTGCCATACAGTATCCTGAGAAAGCTGCTGCGCCTTATGTGGTGAGTGCTGATGAGCTACTTTGTGACCGTTTGGCCAGTCAGGGAGGTCTTGTGGATGGCATTACCATCTCCGCCGTCGGTTTCTACGGACCTCAGGGCCGTGAGATTCGTCTTCCTATCGCCTCTCCAGGTATCAATCAGCGCATAGAAGCTTTCAGTTATCAAGGTCAGCAGATCACCAACTATGAGATGGAATCTGCTCCCCTCGCCGGCTTTGCCCGTCTCCTGGGTCACCACGCCACCACCGTCTGTCTGGTTGCTGCCAATCGTCATTTGGGCAATAGCAATGCAGAATATAAAGGCGAGATGCCAGAGCTGATCAAGCTGGTGCTCGATAGAATATAATGTTCTAGCGTATTCGAGTGCTATTTGATTGACTTTTTTTCGAAGACATTAATGGTGAAGGTTGCATCTTCTGTTGGTATGAAGTAATACGTAGCTGTTTCCTTTAGATAAATATTCTTCTGTGTAAATAAAGAATCATTACCTTTTTCATAGCAAATATTGATACAAGTAAAATATTCACTTTCTTTAGAAGTTACCAGACGATAAGGCACATTTTCAGTAAGTGCTACAGAATAAAGTTTACCAGCGGAGACATTGATTTCCTCACCTACTGAAATAGTAATTGCTTCGCTTATATTGACAGGAGTAATGGTAATAGTGCTTTTAACTTCAGAGTTGTTTTGTTCAAACTTCAAATAATTAGTATTATCTGTCCGCAAGTAGTTTAAGCCTGAAAGACCATTATTTGCAACACCATTTTCAAACACAACATTGTAATAACCATTTTCAGAAACAGTAAAGCTATATATTCCATTTGTTACATTGTTAGCAGCAGCTATAGTTAGAGGAGAGGGAGTTACTTCTGAAATAATTATATCATCGTCACCATAAAAATAAATTAACCACCTGCCAGAGGTCATACCAATTGCAGTAGTTCCACCCCTGGTATAGGTCTTACTATTTGTCATTTCAAAATTATTTCCTCCTTTTGCTGAAGCAAAATCATAACATCCATCAGCAGGAATATTCAATAAATATATTGTACAAGCAGTTACTTCGTTAGGAGTATTAAGAGTCAATGTAGGGTATATATTTTTAAAGATGTTAATCTCTGTATTTCCATTGATGTCAACAGAATATGGGTTACCAGCTTCGAGATAATAGCTGAAATCGCCATTTATGCTGTAAGTTTTTAATCCTACTAATGCAGAAAAGCCATCAAGAGTATAAAAACCGGTTTCCTTGGGAGCAAAATAATAACCAGGAGCACTACCATCAATGTCAGTATTTTTGCCCTCAACGAGTTCTATATAACCTTCCATGCCAGCAGGCGTAGAGGCAACGGATTGTTCTTCACAACTGGTCATCATGCTAAATAACATCAATGACAGGAAGCTACCTAGGATTTTCAGATTCATAAGATGTGATATTTTTGTGCAAAGATAGTAGATTTTTCTATATGTTGGTCAAACAGTAACTAAAAAAAGATAGTTAGTTTTCTTCTTTTTTGTAGGATGCAGCTTTGTAAATTACTGAAATTTTATATTATCTTGATTTGGATTTAAAAAAATTAATATAATAATTTTGTTTTTATAGCGGAATTACGGTATCTTTGCAGCAGTAAATTTAATATTTGATACAACTATGCATCACATTATCAGCTTTATTTTACGTATTGCTTATGCAGCTTGTTTCGGTTATATACTGATGCTGCATACTAATGATATCATCAATTATGTTCCACAGTTGCTGGGAGGTTTGCTTATGCTCGAATGCATAGCACAGTTGCTCGAACTTTTTTATCTGAAAGCTAAGACTGAGGTCAATACATTATTCTTTATTGTTCCTGTAGCTGTATTGATTTATGGATTGTTCTTGATCTTTGGTTGCTCTCTTAGCGTTGATCCTAATGCTGCCATCCGTGAAGTATTTAATCCTTCTGCTGGTTGGAGTCTGCTGACTATGTGGATGAAGATAGGAGGTTTCTGTTGTATGGCATTTGTTATCTCTGAGATTGTGATTTCTATAGCTTTCTTTAAGCCTATTTATCGTCCTGCTAAGTTTGCTGAAGAGATGGCTCAGAAGAAGGAGGCTCAAAAAGCGTTGGAGGCTGAGAGAGCTCGTATGGAAGAACTTGCCGCTAAGAAGGAAAAGGAGTTGGCTGCCGAGAAACTGGCAGCAGAGCAGGCTGCTAAAGCAACAACTACTTCTGCAACAGGAGAATCAATAAATTAATAATATTTTATATTAATAATCAGAAAATCAGTAGTTTATTTATTTTATTAATATAATAAATAAAAGTTATTTAGTCATAAAGTAAATTACATATACAAAAGTATCACCATCCTCAATTCTATGCTGAGGATGGTGATACTTGTTTTATGATTTTTGTTTTATTTCAATGAATCGATCTCCGTTTCACGTGAAACACTTCCTTTGAAATATTCTACGAGTTTCAAAGCTTTGGCTAGACCTACGATGGTCCGGAGTTCTTCTTCTGTAGCTTCTCGTAGACGCTTTACACTTTTGAAAGTCTTCAGCAATTCTTGTTTTGTCTTTGGTCCGATTCCTGGGATTTCATCGAGTGCAGAATGTGTCTGCGACTTACTTCTCTTTTGACGATGAAAAGTGATGGCGAAGCGGTGAACCTCATCCTGTATTCTTTCTAATAGGTGGAAAAGGCTTGTTCCCTGCTTCACATCAACGGCAGCTGGCGGATCACCGAAGAGCATCTGGCGTGTGCGGTGATGATTATCCTTGACCAATCCGCCGATAGGAATGTCGAGTTTCTTTCTAATCTCTGCCATGTGTTGCTCGGTGATTTCTCCTCGCAAATGCTGCATGACATATTGACCTAATAGATCGGCTAAGCCCTGGCGAATGACGCCCATCTGTCCTACTCCACCATCGGCAAGGATGAGGTCTGGCATTTCGCGACACTCGTCAATGAGGCGCTTATAACGTCGCATGACTACCTCGTGCATCGAAGCGTAATCATCAGGTCCTGCTACTGAGCGGATATTGAATTTGCGGTATTCTTTTTTCTCTGGCTTGCCGTTCATGAAGACGACACAGCTGGCTACTGGGTCAGTACCGGAGATATTAGAGTTATCGAAAGATTCTATATGACGAGGGAGATTTGGCAGATTGAGCTGCTTCTGTATCTCCGATAATAGACGTGTCTGTCGTTGCTCAGGATTGAGTTTCTCTTGCTGCTTGATCTGATCTATTCTGTATTGTTTACAGTTCTTCTCTGCTAACTCCAGGAGCTTGCGCTTGTCTCCACGTTGAGGAATAAAGGCAACGCAATTATCAGGGACGATACTTGGTTCGAATGGAACGATGAGTTCGGTTGTTTTGATAGTATCGTCTTTCTTTTCACGTGAAACTCCTTCCTCGTCATCCAGCTTTCTTTCATCGTCCGATTCGAAACGCTCACGTAGCTCCATAATACCTAACGCGAGCAAGTCTTCCTTAGGTTCGTCAATCTGCTTCTTATATTCGATGGTGTAAGAAGAGATGATAGCGCCTTGCACAATATGGAAATAGGAAACAATGGCTGAACTGTCCTCCTCGTCGTATGCAAAGACATCCACGTCGCTGATGGTGGAAGGAACGATGTTCGAGCGAGTGCGATAGTTCTCGATCAACTGCATGCGGTTCTTGATTTTCTCCGCTGCTTCGAAGTCCCAGAGTTCTGCTTTTTTCTGCATCTCTTCCTTCAGATGCGACATCAATTCGGCTGTATGTCCACGCAGAATTTGCTTAATTTCGCTGATTCCTTCCTCGTACGTTTCACGTGAAACCTTGCCAACACAAGGGCCGAGACACTTCTCAATATGATATTTCAGACAGACTTTATAGCCTTTTTCGATCATCTGATCCTGCAGGTTGAGGCTACAGGTACGAGTATGATAGAGCTGCTGGAAAAGCTCAATGAGCGTCTTTGCCACCAGGACATTGGTGTAAGGACCGAAGTAAGCCGAGCCATCCTTGACCAGATTACGAGTAAGAAAAACACGTGGGAAGGCCTCATTGCGTACACAGATCCAAGGATAAGTCTTGCCATCTTTGAGCAGGACATTATACTTTGGCTGGTGCGCCTTGATCATGCGATTCTCAAGATTGAGCGCATCATTCTCTGTATTTACGACGATATACTTGAGGTCATAGATCTGGCGAACGAGGTTGGCGGTGCGGCGTGACTCGTGTTCTTTTGTAAAATAACTCGTCACACGACGCTTCAGATTCTTTGCCTTACCCACATAAATAATGGTGCCCTCGGCGTCAAAATAACGGTAGACGCCGGGGCAGTCAGGCATCAGATTTACGATGCCCATGAGATAATCGTAACGTGGATTGTCTTTGGCTTGGATCATTTCACGTGAAACTTACTCTCCTTCGTAAACAATCGGACAGTATACTTCGCAATCCTCAGGGAACTTGTCGCGACCCTTCAGGTCTACGAGCTCAATGATACAGTTGACGTAAACCTTCTTTACGCCGAGCTTTTTGCAAAGATCGTATGCAGCCTTCATGGTACCACCTGTAGCCATAAGATCATCGTGAATCAGGACAATGTCATCGGGACAAAGTGCATCCTTGTGGATCTCGATTTTGTCCACGCCATACTCCAACGCATATTCCTGAGAGATGGTTTCTGCTGGTAACTTGCCTGGCTTGCGTACGGTGACAAAACCTGCGCCGATATTGTTGGCAATAATTGGACCGAGGATGAAACCTCGACTCTCAATACCTAATACTTTCGTGATACCAAGGCCTGTGTAGTGGCCTGTCAGACCATTTGCTAATTCGCGGATACACTCGTGGCTCTTAAGCACGGTGGTGATGTCACGGAACTGGATGCCTGGCTTTGGAAAGTCAGGGATGGTGCGAAGATTCGCTTTGATAAGATCAGTGTTCATTTCTTTTTATTTTATCTTCCTAATAATACCAGTAAAATATTCACATCTGCTGGCGACACTCCCGGTATTCTACTCGCCTGCCCTATTGTTTCTGGACGGATGCGAGAGAGTTTCTGTCGCGCCTCGATGGTGAGTTGCTGCAGTTGATTATAGTCGATACTCTTTGGGAGTTTGATGGCTTCTAGTCGCGTCAACTTTTCTGCTGCTGCTTTTTCTCGCTCGATGTAACCAGCGTACTTGATGCGTATCTCTGCTGCTTCGATTTCTTCATCGTTATTTGCAGACATTTCTTCTGCAAGCTCGGAGATATATTTTGAAAGAATCTCTAGATTCAATTCCGGACGATTGACCAGCGCAATGAGCTTGCAACCTTCCTTGAGTTCCGCACTTCCCATCTCTCGGAGCGAATCATTGAATGATGGTTTCACGTGAAACGTCTCGCAGAACTTAATCAGTTTCTCGATCTGTTCTTTCTTCTGACAAGTGAAATTATAGCGATATTCATCAGCTAACCCGACGGCGTATGCGCGTGGAGTAAGGCGCATATCAGCATCATCTTGGCGAAGAAGAATGCGATACTCAGCGCGAGAGGTGAACATACGATAAGGTTCATCCACGCCTTTGGTGACGAGGTCATCAATCAGAACGCCGATATATGCTTCATCACGACCGAGGGTGAAAGGCTTCTTCCCTTGTACCTTGAGCGCTGCATTAGCGCCAGCGATGAGGCCCTGACCTGCTGCTTCCTCATATCCTGTAGTTCCATTGACCTGGCCTGCGAAATATAATCCTTCGCAACGCTTAGTCTCCAAAGTGTGTCTCAGCTGTGTAGGATCGAAGTAATCATACTCGATGGCATAGCCTGGACGATAGGCCTTCACGTTGCGCAAAGCAGGAATCTGGTGCAATGCCTCCAACTGAATGTCGATAGGCAGTGAAGAAGAGAATCCATTGAGGTAATACTCCTGAGTATCAGTACCTTCCGGCTCTAAAAAGAGCAGATGATGGTCTTTATCCGAAAACGTTACGATCTTTGTCTCGATACTTGGGCAGTAGCGAGGGCCGATGGATTGAATCTGTCCATTATATAAAGGAGAATCTGGAAGTCCTCTGCGAAGGATCTCGTGGACGGACTCGTTGGTGGAGATGGTCCAGCAAGGCAATGAACCCACCCCCTGCCCCTCCCGTGAAGGGAGGGGTGTAATCACATCTGTTGTTGGTTTAGGTAGATACGAGAATCTACCAGTCTCATCCCCATCCTGACGCTCAGCCAGCGAGAAGTCAATGGTTCGGCCATCCAGACGGACAGGAGTACCAGTCTTCATTCTTCCCGTTTCAAATCCTATGGATTTGAGTTGCTCTGTCAATCCATAGCTGGCAGGCTCAGCCACGCGGCCTCCTTCGATCATGGTTCTACCGATGTGCATCAGTCCATTGAGGAAGGTTCCTGCGGTCAAAACAACAGCCTTGGCAGTAAATGTGACGTCCATCTGGGTCTTTACACCAGTAATACGGAGAGCGTTTTCTTCTGATACATAGTTATTTGGCTCCTCTCCTACCCCATCGAACAGAAACTCCGTCACTGTATCCTGCCAGATATCCAGATTCGGTGTGTTCTCTAACACGCGTCTCCACTCCCAGATAAACTTGCCTCGGTCGGCCTGCGCACGAGGGCTCCACATCGCAGGACCTTTGGAGCGATTGAGCATGCGGAACTGGATGGAACAGGTGTCGATCACCTCTCCCATCTTGCCGCCAAGCGCGTCAATCTCTCGGACGATCTGACCTTTGGCAATACCACCCACGGCAGGATTGCAGGACATCTGTCCGATTTTATTCATATCCATCGTGATCAGGCAGGTCTTGGCGCCGAGTCGCGCTGAAGCATGTGCTGCTTCACAGCCAGCGTGGCCGCCACCGATCACAATGACATCGTAATCAAATTGCATTTGATAAATTACGAGTTACAAATTACGAATTACAAAGAGAGCAAAGCCAGCGCCTCATTCTCGTGCTGTTCCATGATCTCACGCTCACCTGGACCCTTGTCGTTGATACCGCAAAGATGCAGAATACCGTGGATGATGACGCGATGCAGCTCACGCTCGTAAGGCTGATCGAACTGCTCAGCGTTGGTGCGGACGGTGTCGAGTGAGATAAAGAGGTCGCCGCTGATCTTGTCACCCACGGTGTAGTCGAAGGTGATGATGTCGGTATAGTAGTCATGCTGCAGATACTGGCGGTTGACTTCGAGGATCTTCTCATCGTCGCAGAAGATGTAAGAGATCTCTCCTATCCTCTTGTTGTGCAGTTGTGCCACTTGCTTGACCCAGTTGCGGATTTCCGTTTTTTTGATCTCAGGCATCTGAGCGGAACCTTCAGTAAAGAATGAAATTGCCATATAATAAATATAATGTACGCGAAAGTAATCAGGAAAAACTCTTTTTCCACGGCAAAGTTACGCAATTATTTTTGAATGAGGTATGAAATTTTACAAAATTGGCGATGTAAACAACAAAAAAATAACAATTTCATTACTATTCTCTATTTTTTTCATCTTTTTTTTGCTTTGAATAAAAAAACAAATTATATTTGCACAGCGAAATGTGGTGTTCTTACTACCATGTCGAAAAACAGCAATCGACACCACGTAACCGCCTGAAAACACCTATTAGAGAATAATATCAACTTATATAAAGAAAAACATTATGTCACAAAACGTAGGACATATCTCACAGGTCATCGGTCCTGTTGTGGACGTTTCGTTCGCAGCCGAAACCGGATTGCCTGCCATCAACGAAGCCCTTACGGTACAACGCCCTGACGGACGCGACTTGATCATCGAAGTGCAGCAGCACATTGGTGAGAACTCTGTTCGCTGCGTTGCTATGGACTCGACCGATGGTTTGCGTCGCGGCCTTGAGGTGAAGGCAACTGGTGCTCCAATCACCATGCCAGTAGGCGACCAGGTTAAGGGTCGTCTGTTGAATGTCGTCGGTGAGACCGTCGATGGTATGAAGACCCTTTCGAAGGAAGGCTCCTTCCCTATCCACCGCGAGCCACCAAAGTTCGAAGAATTGAAGACTTCTCAGGAAGTTCTCTTCACCGGTATCAAGGTCATCGACCTCCTTGAGCCATACCTCAAGGGTGGTAAGATCGGTCTCTTCGGTGGTGCAGGTGTAGGTAAGACCGTGTTGATCATGGAGCTTATCAACAACATCGCCAAGAAGCACAACGGTTTCTCTGTCTTCACCGGTGTAGGTGAACGTACTCGTGAGGGTAACGACCTTCTCCGTGAGATGATCGAGTCAGGCGTTATCCGTTATGGCGAGAAGTTCAAGGAAGGCCTCGAGGAAGGCAAGTGGGACCTCGACTCTATCGACTACGAAGAGGTTGCCAAGTCACAGGCTACCCTCGTGTATGGTCAGATGTCTGAGCCACCAGGAGCACGTGCTTCGGTTGCCCTCTCTGGTTTGACCGTCGCTGAGTCGTTCCGTGATTCTGATGCCATCGGTACTTCGAAGGATATCCTCCTCTTCATCGATAACATCTTCCGTTTCACCCAGGCAGGTTCTGAGGTTTCGGCTCTTCTTGGCCGAATGCCATCAGCTGTAGGTTATCAGCCTACCCTTTCTACCGACATGGGTAAGATGCAGGAGCGAATCACTTCTACCGTCAAGGGTTCTATTACTTCGGTTCAGGCCGTTTACGTTCCTGCCGACGACTTGACCGACCCTGCTCCAGCTACCACCTTCTCTCACCTCGATGCTACTACCGTACTTTCGCGTAAGATCACCGAGCTCGGTATCTACCCTGCTGTGGATCCATTGGATTCTACTTCACGAATCCTCGATCCAAACATCATCGGTGAGGAGCACTACAACTGTGCACAGCGCGTTAAGCAGATCCTCCAGCGTAACAAGGAGCTTCAGGATATCATCGCCATCCTCGGTATGGACGAGCTCTCTGATGAGGATAAGCAGACCGTAAACCGCGCTCGTCGCGTTCAGCGATTCCTCTCTCAGCCATTTACCGTGGCAGAGCAGTTCACCGG
>JAZRXZ010000008.1:0-2658 GCA_045600445.1 Bacteroidales bacterium
AGAGACGTTCGCCGACGGTGGCATGGAAGTGCTGTATCAGCTGTTCGTGGCTGATCTCAACAATTTCCGTGCTGCCAAGCAGAAGCAGAGCGAGACCAACAGCAGCAACGCCCAAGGCAAATCCGCCAAGGGCAAGTCAAAGACCAAGAAGCAGAAGTCGGATGCAGCCGCTGAGCAGGATAACTGTTCAACAGGTTACAACGGCGGTAGCGACAGCAACGAAGAGTCTGATGCCGATGATTCGGCAGAAGGCTCAGATGTCGCTGCGACCGATGACGAGTCTGCTGGCAATGCCGACATTATCAAACCGCCAGAAGTCGCTAACGAAACGAGCGACCGCAGCGAGACTGAGCGATCGTTTGCCATTCTTCGAGACCTATACGACAAGACGGGTGACAACGAATCTCAGGCATACGATGTCTGGAAGCGACTTTCTGATACTGAGCGAGCATCTGCATACGCCCATGTTCAGCAACTCGTAGCGAGAAACGGCTATCGCAGTTACCTCTTTGTCTATCTCCGCGACAAAGAATGGACTCGCTAAGCGGTGACCCAGCAGAAGGCTCTGCCACTATCGTGATGCCCTACCAGTTTGGAGGCTCGTCAGGGGACGAGGGCTATTAGCGTTATAAGCCCCATAACATAATATGGACTTTTAGAATCACCACTGCGTCGGTTCCCTTAAAAAGCCCCATTATGCTCTCCGAGGGATTTACCTTCCTTGTAATCATTCTGCCAGTTGTAAGGCAGATGCAAGGGAGTCACTCTCTGCCTTGACCCTCCACTCTGGTTTTGCACCCGAGACCTGCAATGTACCATTATATTCCATTCCCTTTCGTCAATAACCGCATCGCCAGTAGCACTGGCGAGCTCAAATCGAACTTCAAAAATGGATAATACTCCACGCGCATCAATACATGTAGGCAATCCTGCCAAGTCCTTTTCCGCAGCAGAAGGTTCAGAACCTGAACGCCGCGGATGGGACAAGAACATGTATCAGCGCAAGAACCAGGACACCAACAATCATTATGATTACACGCGCAAGAAGTTGAACTTTGAGCTCGATTCCACAAGAAAACCTTTGGAATTAGGATCAAATCCCATCCCCCTTCATGAGCGTGTAAAGAACCGTCTGGATGAACTCGGTTTCTCTCCCTATTACGAGAAAGACCGCCCGGATGTCATTGCAGACAACAGCCCGAACTGCACCGTTACCATCATCTTCGGAGGCAATCATGATGTGCTTCACAAGCTTGCTTACGGGGACCAGGATGTAGATCTGACTCTCCAAAGAAGCAATGCTCACATCCGACGCAAAGCCGAAATCGAGAACTGGGCTAAGGACACATACGACTTTGTCTGCCGTCGCTATGGTGCAGAAAACGTCATCGGCTTTGACGTTCATCTTGACGAAACTACTCCACATGCGCAGGTTCAGATCATCCCTGTAGCAAAGGTTAAGACTCGTGGACGCAAGACTTCGGTCTATGTCAGGAAAGACAATCCTAAGGAAGTACTTTCGTCCAAGCAATGGAAGAAGTTGTCAGAAGAGGAACGCCAGAAATACACCCAGACAGAAAAGGCGAAGGACGAGAAGGAATGTGTCTCATACGCCAGAGTCTTCGGTGAGACCAAGTTTGAGGTTATGAAGACCTACAGCCAGCTGCATACTGACTACTACAATGAGGTTGGTCACAAGTACGGTCTTGAACGTGGTACGTGCATCAAAGACCTGCCGCTTGAGGAGCAGCTTGACCATGTCCACAAAAACAAGAATATCCTCGAAGCAGAGCGTGTTTCCAAGGAGAGACTTGAAGAGAAACAGTTTGCCATCAGCATCCTCGATGACAAGAAAGCTGAACTTGAACAGCAGACGAAGGAGGCAGAGCGCAAGAAGGAACAGGCAGAACAGGATGCTAATCTCAAAGAGCTATACAAGAATCTTGCTTCTGTTTCCGAGCAGGAACTGAAGATTCCACAGTTAAGTATTGAGGATATTCTTAAAACAGCTCTGACGAAAATTGACGATGAATTAGGCAAGCCAATTCCACAGATGGGTCAGAAGAAATGGCGCGAGGAGCGTATGAGAAACATCCGTCAGGCACTCACTGATATGCAGACGAACCTTGGCATTAGCAAGACCAATCACAACACCCAAGTGACTGAGCTATGCAGGAACACCTATAAATATTATAAAGGAGAACTCTCAAAGCTGGTCAAGGAGAATGAGCGGTTAGCTAAGGAGAACCAGGATCTAACGAGTCAGGTTACTCAACTCAACTCCACCAATCAGGATCTCATAGTGAAGATCTCCTCCATGGATGAGAATGCCGTATCTCAGCTCCGTAATGAGAAGTATGCCCTCATCAAGGAGCGCAATGAGGCTAACCAACGAGCAAACATTGCGGAGCACAACTACAATGACCTTTCGGCGCGTTGGGATCTGATCTGGTCATATCCTGAAATGGTTAGCACATGGGATGCTATCCGAGAGGGCGAAAAGAGACAGAGACTTGCACAGGAGGAAAAGGCAAGACATGAGGCAGAAGCCAAAGAGAATGCCAAGACTACTTTACTTGACAAGTGTATCCTTGTTGCAAGAGATGAGATCCAGAAGTTTGGCAAGTCTGGCAAGAATGATTACGATGATCCGCAGCA
>JAZRXZ010000009.1:0-11079 GCA_045600445.1 Bacteroidales bacterium
CGTTGACCGATTCGGAGGTGTTCGGTTTCAGCCAGGTTAACTCGGAGCACTGCCGACATAAGATTTTCGGCGGTACGTTTGTTATCGACGGCAAGGAGCAGGAGCTCTCGCTGTTTAAGCTGATCAAGAAGACAAGTGAAACCAATCCGGGTTTGCTTGTAAGCGCATATAAGGATAATGTTGCATTCATCGAGGGTCCGAAGGCTATGCAGTTTGCGCCTGAGCGTCCGGACGTGCCAAGTGAGTTTGAGACAAAGGATATTGACACCGTAATTTCCCTTAAGGCTGAAACCCATAACTTCCCTACAACTGTTGAGCCTTTCAACGGTGCTGCAACAGGTAGCGGCGGTGAGATACGTGACCGTTTGGCCGGTGGTACAGGTTCGCTCCCGATGGCTGGTACGGCGGTTTACATGACTTCTTATTCACGTTTGGATAAGGACCGCGTTTGGGAGAACGAGATGGAGGCACGCAAGTGGCTGTATCAGACTCCTGCGCAGATTCTTATCAAGGCTTCGAACGGTGCGAGCGATTTCGGCAACAAGTTCGGTCAGCCTATGATCTGCGGTTCGCTGCTTACTTTCGAGCACGAGGAGAACGACCGCAAGTATGCCTACGATAAGGTTATCATGCTTGCCGGCGGTGTAGGTTTCGCAAAGAAGGGCGACGCCTTGAAGCAGACTCCTGAAAAGGGTCAGAAGGTGGTTGTTCTTGGTGGCGACAACTATCGTATCGGTATGGGTGGCGGCGCTGTTTCGTCGGTTAATACCGGTGAGTATGCAGGTGCCATTGAGCTTAACGCTGTTCAGCGTTCCAACCCAGAGATGCAGAAGCGTGTAATGAACGCAATACGTGGCATGGTTGAGACCGATGCCAACCCTATAGTAAGTATTCACGACCACGGTGCAGGCGGTCACTTGAACTGCCTCTCGGAGCTTGTTGAGGAGACTGGCGGTAAGATTGACATGAGCAAGCTGCCTGTCGGCGACCCAACACTTTCAGCACGTGAGATTGTGGGCAACGAGAGTCAGGAGCGCATGGGTCTGGTTATGCGCGAGAAGGATACTGAGATTCTCAAGAAGGTTGCCGACCGTGAGCGTGCACCAATGTATGTTGTAGGTGAAACTACCGGCGACATGCAGTTCTGCTTCGAGCAGAAGGACGGCACAACGCCAATCAACTGGCAGCTGAGCGATATGTTCGGTAATCCTCCTAAGACCATCATGACCGATAACACGGTTGACACAAAATATAAGAAGGTTGAGTATAACGCTGATCAGGTTAACGATTATCTGCAGCGTGTATTGCAGACCGAGGCTGTAGGCTGTAAGGACTGGTTGACCAACAAGGTGGACCGTTCGGTAACTGGTAAGATCGCACGTCAGCAGTGTCAGGGTGTACTTCAGTTGCCTCTTTCTGACTGCGGTGTCGTTGCACTTGACTATCGTGGAAAGGCTGGTATCGCTACCTCTATCGGTCACGCTCCAGCTGTAGCACTCGTTGATGCTCCTGCAGGTTCGGTAATGGCAGTAGCAGAGGCATTGACCAACATCGTCTTCGCACCAATCGAGGGTGGTCTTGAGGGTGTATCTCTCTCTGCTAACTGGATGTGGCCTTGCCGCAACGCTGGTGAGGATGCTCGTCTCTACTCTGCTGTTCAGGCTTGCTCGGACTTCGCTATCGAGCTCGGTGTGAATATCCCAACCGGAAAGGACTCGCTCTCAATGACCCAGCAGTATAACAAGCCAGACGGCACCTCAGAGAAGGTCATCAGCCCTGGTTGTGTGATTATCTCAGGTGGCGGTGAGGTGACCGATGTTCGCAAGGTGGTTTCTCCAGTCGTACAGCTCGACCGCAGCACTTCGCTCTACTACGTTGACTTCTCATTCTGTGAGATGCGTCTCGGTGGTTCGGCTTTGGCTCAGACCCTCAATAAGCTTGGCGACAGCGTTCCAACCGTTGAGAACTCAGAGTACTTCGCTGATGCATTCGAGGCAGTACAGAAGGCAATCAAGGAGGATCTCATCCTCGCTGGCCACGATATCAGTGCCGGTGGTATGCTCACCACTCTCCTCGAGATGTGCTTCGCTAATACCGAGGGCGGTCTTCGCATCAATCTCTCTGACTTTGCTGAGAAGGATATGGTCAAGCTCCTCTTCTCTGAGAATCCAGGCGTTATCCTTCAGGTCAAGGACACCAAGAGCTTCGAGAAGATCTTCGAGAAGGCAGGTGTAGCCGTAGCAAAGATCGGTTATCCTTGCGATGAGCGCACCGTCAGCATCCGTCAGGGTGAGACCGTTGAGAACTTCGACATCGACGCTCTCCGTGACGTATGGTACGAGTCTTCACACCTCCTCGACCGCAAGCAGAGTGGTGTACAGAAGGCTGACGAGCGCTTCGAGAACTATAAGAAACAGCCACTTTACTACCTCTGGCCAAAGAACTTCACTGGCAAGCTCGCTCAGTGGGGTCTCGATCCAAACCGTCGCAACAAGACCGGCGTGAAGGCTGCAATCATCCGCGAGAAGGGTGTCAACTCTGAGCGTGAGATGGCTTACTCAATGTGGCTTGCAGGCTTCGACGTAAAGGACGTTCACATCACCGATCTTATCTCTGGTCGTGAGGACTTGAAGGACGTTAACCTCATCGTTTTCTGCGGTGGCTTCTCTAACTCCGACGTACTTGGTTCGGCTAAGGGTTGGGCTGCAGGCTTCCTCTACAACGAGAAGGCTCGTAAGGCGCTCGAGGATTTCTACGCACGTCCTGATACCCTGTCGCTCGGTATCTGTAATGGTTGCCAGCTGATGATTGAGATGGGTCTCGTAGGTTCTAACCTCGACGCTAAGAACCCTAACATCCTCGCAGCAGCACAGAATCCTGGTCGTGTTCACATGCTTCACAACGACAGCCACAAGTTCGAGTCGAACTTCGTCAGCGTCCGCATCCCTAAGAACAACAGCGTGATGATGGGTAGCCTTGCTGGCGCTCGCATCGGTATCTGGGCCGCTCACGGTGAGGGCAAGTTCGGTTTGCCAGCCGGTAAGAGCCTTGAGGACTACAGCACCGTAGCACTTTATGGCTACAAGACCTACCCAGCTAACCCTAACGGTTCGCCAGAGGGTCTTGCAGGTATCTGTTCAGCCGACGGTCGTCACTTGGCAATGATGCCACACCCAGAGCGCGCTATGTTCCCATGGCAGTGTGGTTACTATCCACAGGATCACAAGAACGACGAGTGCACTCCTTGGATCGAGATCTTCGTCAACGCTCGCAAGTGGGTTGAAGCACAGAAATAATACGAATACAAAATACCCATCATCCTGGATTTGCCTTCCCCTAAAGAGCAGGTCCAGGATGAGTTCGTAATTTATAGCTATACATTATATATTATTATACTATGACACTCCGATCTTTGTTTTTTGCAGCTCTTAGCGGTTGCTTGACAATCCCAGCCATAGCAGACGAGGCTCGCTTGCTCCGCTTCCCTGCTACCAATGGCCAGGACCTTGTCTTCACTTATGCAGGAGACCTTTACAAGGCTCCTCTGGCAGGTGGTGTGGCACAGCGCCTCACCTCACACGCTGGCTTCGAGATGTTCGCACGCATCTCTCCAGATGGTAAGACCATCGCATTCACTGCTCAGTATGATGGCAATACTGAGGTCTATAGCATGCCAATCAATGGTGGCGAGCCACAGCGACTCACCTACACAGCAACCAACGCTCGTGACGACATGGGTGACCGTATGGGACCTAACAACGTCGTGATGACCTGGACTCCAGATGGCAAGCAGATCGTCTATCGCAATCGTATCAGCAGTAGCTTCGACGGCAAGCTTTGGACCATTGCTCCAGAAGGCGGCATGAGCCAGGTGCTCCCATTGCCAGAAGGCGGTTTCTGCTCATACTCTCCAGACGGCAAGCTCTTGGCTTACAACCGTGTCTTCCGTGAGTTCCGCACCTGGAAGCACTACAAAGGTGGCATGGCCGATGACGTTTGGATCTATGATCAGGCTGCTGGCAAGGTGACCAACATTACCAACAACGAGAGCCAGGACATCTTCCCAATGTGGGTAGGCGACGAGATCTTCTATTGCTCAGATCGTGACTTCACCATGAACATCTTCGTCTACAACACCAAGACCCAGAAGACCGAGAAGGTGACCGACTACAGCGACTACGATGTCCGTTTCCCAAGCACCGACGGCAAGACCATCGTCTATGAACACGCCGGCTATATCTACAAGCTCGATCCAAAGACTCGCAAGAGCGAGCAGATCCATATCACGCTCAATGCAGAGGGCAATTTCGCTCGTAAGGAGCGCAAGAATGTCTCTGGCTACACCACCGCTATCTCTGTAGATGGCAATGGCAAGAACCTGGCAGTCACTGCTCGTGGCGAGGTATTCAATGTGCCAGTAGAGAAGGGTGTAACTCGCAACATCACCCGTACTCCTGGTGCAAACGACCGTGAGGCAGTTTACTCTCCAGATGGCAAGAACATCGTCTATATCAGTGACGTAACTGGCGAGACCGAGCTCTGGATTCAGCCAGTTGATGGCGCAGCACGTCAGTTGACCAAGGACAACGACACCTATATCACCGGCGTGATGTGGACACCAGACAGCAAGTCGGTACTCTATACCGATCGCAAGAACCGCATCGTCAAGGTCGATCCTCAGACCGGTGTCAAGGACGTCCTCCTTACTTGCCCAGAGGGTGGCTTCCGTCGCATCGCCATTTCTCCAGACAGCAAGTGGATCAGCTACACCCGTCCTGCCAAGAACCAGATGGCTATCGTCTATGTCATGAACCTCCAGTCGCGTCAGGAGTATCCTATCACCGAGAAGTGGTACAACTCAGGTTCACCACTCTTCAGCGCCGATGGCAAGTATCTCATCTTCACCTCTGACCGTGATTTCAACCCAGTATACAGCAGCACCGAGTGGAACCACTCATACAACAACCTCGGCGCCTTCTATCTCGTCACCCTCGATAAGGAGACCCCATCGCCATTCATGATCAAGGGCGAGGAGAGCGCTCTTGCTAAGGCCGAGGCTCCAGCTAAGGGCAAGGATGGCAAGCCAGAGGCAAAAGACGACAAGACTGTCAGCGTCAAGATCGATGCAGAGGGTATCGAGACCCGTATCGTGAAGCTCCCTATCTCAACTGCAGGTCGCTACGCCAGCGCTGTCTACTGCAACGATGACAAGCTCTACTTCAATGGCGGCAAGGGCACCCAGGTCTATGACTTTGCCAAGGATAAGACCGAGGACGTCTGCGACGCTCGCATGACCGTAGCCGGCAAGAAGGCTCTCTGGACAAAGGGTGGCCGTGGCGGTGAGACCTCTGTCTATGTCACCGACCTGCCAAAGGGCGGCAAGGTAAGTCTCGACAAGGCTATCTCCCTCAATGACATGGTAGCAGACATCGACTATACCCAGGAGTGGGCTCAGATCTTCGACGAGACCTGGCGTGCATTCCGCGATGGCTTCTATCTTGAGAACATGCACGGCATCGACTGGAAGGCCATGAAGGAGAAGTACAGCGTACTGCTGCCATACGTCAAGCACCGTCTCGACCTCAACTATGTGATCGGTGGCATGATCGGTGAGCTGGCTTGTGGCCACGCTTATATCAACCCAGGCGAGTATCCAGGTGCAGAGAAGATCGATATGGGTCTCCTCGGTGCTGAGCTGAGCCGCGATGAGAAGACCGGTTTCTATCGCATTGACCGCATCCTCCCAGGCGAGCCATACCGTCCTGAGCTCCGTTCTCCATTGACCGAGGCTGGCCTCAATGTCAAGGCTGGTGACTATATCGTAGCTATCGATGGCGTTTCTGTCACTGAGACCACAAATATCTACTCGCTCCTCATCGGCAAGGCCAACGTCCTCACCGAACTCACCGTCAATAGCAGTGCATCGACCAACGGCGATCGCAAGATCGTGGTCAAGCCAATCGCTGACGAGTACATGCTCTACCACAACGAGTGGGTACTCAAGAACCTCAAGCACGTCGAGGAGAAGTCTAATGGCCGCATCGGTTATGTCTACATCCCAGATATGGGACCTGAGGGCCTGAACGAGTTCTCTCGTATGTTCTACGCTCAGCTCGATAAGGAGGCGCTTATTGTCGATGACCGTGCTAATGGTGGTGGTAACATTTCGCCAATGATCATCGAGCGTCTGCTCCGTGAGCCATATCGTCTCACCATGTATCGCGGACGTAGCACAACTGGTACTATCCCTGACGCTGCTATCCATGGTCCTAAGGCGCTCTTGATCAACAAGTATTCTGCATCTGACGGTGACCTCTTCCCATGGAGCTTCAAGGCTACCAAGCTCGGAACTGTCATCGGTACTCGCACCTGGGGTGGCATCGTAGGTATCAGTGGCTCGCTGCCATATATGGATGGTACCGACGTGCGCGTTCCTTTCTTTACCAACTACAGCGCTGCTACAGGCGAGTGGATCGTAGAGAATCATGGTGTCGATCCTGACATCCTCCTCGACAACGATCCTATCCGTGAGCAGGCTGGTGAGGACCAGCAGCTCGACAAGGCTATCGAGGTACTCCTTGAGCAGCTGAAGGATCGCAAGCCATTGCCAGGCGTACCAGCAGCACGTACTTTGAAGGATCTTGGCTGGTAAATAGGAGGTAAGTAACTAAAAATGTATAAAATTCCGAAGATTTTATGCTGTATATTTGTTTATTTGCAAATAATTAGTTACTTTTGCACCCAAATAATTATACTCTTAAGTACATTATTAAACTAAACAAATATGAAGAAGACTCTTTTGATGGCTCTCGCCGTCGTAGCAGCTATGTCAGTAACAAGCTGCAAAAGTTCAAAGACTCTCAATCAGGCTGCTACCGTAGCTGAGCCAGCTGCAGTTCAGGAGGTTTCTGAGACTGCTCCTATCGCTTACAGCACACCTAAGCGCACTGCTCCTGTTGCACAGGCAGGTGACCGTAAGGAGAAGGTTTCTGTAGTTAACAGCGCTGATGCTGCTCTTTTGAAGGATTATAACGTAATCGTTGGTGCATTCGGCAACAAGACCAATGCAGAGAACTTCAAGAACAAGATGGCTGGTCGTGGCTACAATGCATTCCTCGTACAGAATGGTACCGGTATGTATCGTGTTGTTGCTGGTGGCTATGACACCCGCGAGCAGGCTGTTCAGGTTCGTGACAACATCCGCACCACTTATGCTAATGATGATCCAGGTACATGCCCAGCAGCATGGCTCTTGATTCCAGAGTTCTAATTTAGGAACTTTGAAAATATAAAAAGACTTCAACATTGCTTTTGCTTTGTTGAAGTCTTTTTTTTTGCTTTCAGGCTTGCCGTAATAGAGGCCTCTACAAGAAGTATAGTTTACTCGCCACGATTGCCACTGGCATAATGACAAGTATGATCCTGATTGCGTTCTCGTAGTCGAGTATTATATAATGTAATACACAACTGTAGGACTATGTATGCCAAAAACGGGGCAAAGATAATCATTATTTTTTTACAATCCAATAAATAGCAGTATTTAGAAATAAAAATGAGAGAGTAGAATGACAAATCAAGCGCGAACAGCAGAAAGATAGGACGAAATATGAAGATTTCGGGCAAAAATTTGCTATTTTATTATTAATCATGTATATTTGCAAAGCAGATGTTGTATGCTCACGTCTATGGCATTGCATTGAAAACAATCATATAGATCCAATGAAGGCTAAGAAGATTCCATACGGTATGACGGACCTCGCGACGATGATTCGCGAGGACTATTACTATGTCGATAAGACTCGTTTCATTCCGAGACTTGAGGACGAGGGCAGGTATGTCATCTTCCTACGTCCGCGTAGGTACGGCAAGAGCCTCACCATTGCCATGCTACAGTATTACTATGGTATACAGTATGCAGGTAAGTTTGACGATATATTCGGCGGTTTGGATATTAGCAAGGAACCAACTGATAAGCGTAATTCATATCTGGTGCTTAGCCTGAACTTCAGTAATGTCGATTCGGACAAGGATAAGGTCGAGGAGTCATTCAACAGCTTGCTGTTGTTGAAATTGAGATCATTTGCCAGCACGTATAAGGCGTACCTGCCTGATGGAGCTGAGGATATGATGAAGGTGCATACCAACGGTAACCTCGCATTTAACGACTTGTGCGAGTTGGTAATGAAGACTGACAAGAGAATGTACGTCATGATTGACGAGTACGACAACTTTGCCAACACGCTGATGTCGTACGATGAGAATGCGTACATGAACCTCACTCACGGAGACGGATTCTTTCGCCTGTTCTTCAACTCGCTCAAGGCAGTAACGACAGGTGCAGATGCAGTTGTTGACCGCCTGTACATCTCGGGCGTCAGTCCGCTCACGTTGAGCGATGTGACCAGTGGATTCAACATCGGAAATAATCTTTCAACGATGTCTGCTTACCATGACTTGGTGGGTTTCTCTGAAAGCGAAGTTCGCACGATGCTTGAGTATTACCGCGATGCCAAGGGCTGCTTCAACCATACGGTAGAAGAGTTGATTGGGATCATGAAGCCTTGGTACAATAATAATTGTTTCAGTGATCGTTGTCTCAACAAGGAGCGAATGTTCAACTCTGATATGGTATTATATTTCCTTATGAAGTACATTAGTGAGGAGGGAACCATACCGAGCAATATGATCGACATGAACGTGAGCAGCGATTATGGCAAGGTGCGCAAGATGATCCGTTTGGAGCAACCGTTTGGCGAGAAGGCACAGACCCTGCAGAAGATTGCGGAGGAAGGGTATATTGATGCTGCATTAAAAGCTGAGTTCTCAATCAGCGAGTTGCATGAGCCTCGTATCTTGCCAAGCCTGATGTACTACATGGGCATGTTGACCTACGGCAGGACACCAGAGGGAGATACGGTACTCGTTGTGCCAAACCTTGTGGTGCGCGAGCAGTACTACAAGTACCTGAGCGAGTGTTACGACCGCAATTTGGAGTGGCAGATGGATATGTGGCGTTATGAGGAGCTGGGTGCACGCATGGCCAAGAAGGGTGAAGGCGAACCTCTGCTGCGCCTTGTAGCCGAGAGTCTGCGCGAGAACAGCAGTACGCGCGACTTCGATGCCAAGGCTGAGTCATTCGTCAAAGGTTACATGCTTGCCCGTATCGGTAGCATGGTATCATACTTCATCTCAGAGACCGAGCCGGATATGAACCACGGCTATGCCGACCTCTATCTGGAGCCTTGGACCGAGATGACCGCTCATGCCTACATCATCGAGCTGAAGTACCTCAATGCCAATGCGTCAGACGACGAAGTTGCCAAGACCCGCCACCTCGCCATTGAACAGGCTGACAAGTATGCTCAGGATAAACACCTCCTGCAACGTTCCCAGTCGAAAGGCTGGACGTTGCATAAGTTCGTAATTATCTTCAGCGGCTGGAAACTCCGCCTGATTGAAGAGGTCAAATAATCTTTCACACTTTTCCCGTAAACTGTCGGTTCCTTCCCGGTGGCTTACGGGAAATATTTTTTCTGTGCTCATTGGCTCCTCTGTTAAGCTCTATAAAATGGCAACAATAGAAAAAAAATATCAAGCGCAAGGGCAATGTTCATACCATCTGGCATTTATGACTTATCCTGATACCGATAATACTTTACCTTGTAGAATCCTAACGTACGAAGGAACAACAACGGTTTTATTGGCATGAAATGCACAAATATTCCATTTACCGTAGTATTGGCACAAAGCGGACCAAGTAGAGAATTCATAGTATAAATACCAGCATGACGGGCTCCATCTTTTTTACGGATAAAAAGCATCAAGTCTCCTGGAACTGCTTCGTCTTCACTCACTTCACGGAAATCCCATTTCTCAGGATTAGCCATAAACTTATTACAGTTACCGGCACGAAGCTTATCGTTATAAAGCGATGTCGCTGTATTGATACATGGCATCGGCTTCCATGTGGTCTTTGTAAAGTCCTTTCGTGAACCTTCTGGCAAGTCAATGCAATAACGCAGATCATAGTTCGCGCCTTTGCAAGCCAAAGTTCTTTTGGCATACTTCCACAGTGGTGAAGTGGTGGCATGCAAGCCAATTCCACAGATGGGTCAGAAGAAATGGCGCGAGGAGCGTATGAGAAACATCCGTCAGGCACTCACAGATATGCAGACGAACCTCGGCATTAGCAAGACCAATCACAACACCCAAGTAACTGAGCTATGCAGGAACATCTATAAATATTATAAAGGAGAACTCTCAAAACTGGTCAAGGAGAATGAGCGGTTAGCCAAGGAGAATCAGGATCTGAATAGTCAGGTTACTCAGCTCAACTCCACCAACCAGGATCTCATAGTGAAGATCTCCTCCATGGATGAGAATGCTGTAACTCAACTTCGTAATGACAAGAGCGCCCTCATCAGGAAGTGCGACGAGGCTAACCAACGAGCAAACGTAGCGGAGCATAACTACAATGACCTCTCTGCGCGTTGGAATCTGATCTGGTCATATCCTGAAATGGTAAGTACGTGGGATGCTATTCTCGAAGACCAAAAGAGACAGAGACTTGCACAGGAGGAAAAGGCAAGACGTGAGGCAGAAGCCAAAGAGAATGCCAAAACTACTTTACTTGACAAGTGTATCCTTGCTGCAAGAGATGAGATCCAGAAGTTTGGTAAATCTGGCAAGAATGATTACGACGATCCTCATCAGATCAACATTGTCCTGTGTGGTATTCTCGCCATGGCAAGCAAGCTCAACATCAATCCAGCTGTAGAAGTGAACTGCACCAGAGCCATCAAAGAATTGCTTGGTGGCATCAAGTGGGTAAACTACCGTCCGATGCAGAAGAACATGGCTGAATGGCGCACACCTCAGATGGTCGATGGGATTGGTGGTATAACCCAGGGAATGGTGGCTGCCTTCAACGATTACCTAGGAGGAGTACACCCTGTCATGAGTTCTGGCGGTTCCAATGGTGCGGCCGACACCCTTACCAATTGGGATGGCTCAGAGGTTACCAATGGCTGGCGTGCTCCTGCAAGACCAGACTTCTTGAACCATTCGAAGAAGAAAGGT
>JAZRXZ010000010.1:0-1648 GCA_045600445.1 Bacteroidales bacterium
CCTCCGCAAGGGAGGGGAGTGATTACCACTTGAGGGGAGGAGTTTAGATACTTATAATATTGCGTTATTATTCTTAAAAGAATAGAACCCCCTGAAACTATTTACTCCCCTCCCTTGTGGAGGGGCCGGGGGAGGGTCTTATGTTCAACAGAGAAATTATCAAAGCTGTCCTCGCAAGCGAGCAGCTCGACCGTGAAGTTACCGTATGCGGATGGGTCCGTTCCATGCGTGGTAACAAGGTCCTTAAGTTCATCGCTCTCAACGATGGCTCCAACGTGTCTGGCATCCAGATCGTAGCCGATGTTGAGAAGTTCGAAGAAGCTACTATCAAGCGTATCACCACTGGTGCCTGTCTCAAGGTCACTGGCCAGTTGGTAGCAAGCCAGGGTGGCAACCAGAAGTGCGAGATCCAGGCTTCTGCCATCGAGGTTCTCGGCGATGCTGATGCCAACGAGTATCCACTTCAGAAGAAAGGTCACTCGATGGAGTTCCTTCGCGAGAAGGCTCACCTTCGTCCTCGTACCAACCTCTTCGGTGCTATCCTCCGCATCCGTCACAACATGGCTATTGCCATCCATCAGTACTTCCACGAGCATGGTTTCTACTATTTCCATACTCCACTCATCACAGCTTCTGACTGTGAGGGTGCTGGTCAGATGTTCCAGGTAACTACCAAGAACCTCTACGACCTCAAGAAGGACGAGAATGGCTCAATCATCTATGACGACGATTTCTTCGGCAAGATGACCTCACTCACCGTGTCTGGTCAGCTCGAAGGCGAGCTCGGTGCTACCGCTCTCGGTCAGATCTACACCTTCGGTCCAACCTTCCGCGCAGAGAACTCTAACACTCCACGCCACTTGGCTGAGTTCTGGATGGTAGAGCCTGAGGTTTGCTTCTACGATATGGAAGACCTGATGGCTCTTGAGGAGGACTTCATCAAGCATTGTGTACGCTGGGCACTTGACAACTGTCGTGAGGAGCTCGAGTTCCTCAACAAGCTCATCGATCCAACTCTCATCGAGCGTCTCGAAGGCGTATTGAAGGATAGCTTCGTTCACCTCCCATACACCAAGGGTATCGAGATCCTCCAGCAGGCAATCAAGGACGGCAAGAAGTTCGAGTTCCCATGCAACTGGGGCGACGACCTCGCTTCTGAGCACGAGCGCTTCCTCGTTGAGGAATACTTCAAGAAGCCAGTCATCATGACCAACTATCCTAAGAAGATCAAGTCATTCTACATGAAGATCGATGCTGAGAAGCCAGTCTTCAACGGCCAGGAGATGGAGGAGACCGTACAGGGTACCGACGTCCTCTTCCCACAGATCGGCGAGATCATCGGCGGTTCTGTCCGTGAGGAGTCATACGACAAGCTCCTCAACGAGATTGAGACCCGTGGCATCCCAATGAAGGATATGTGGTGGTATCTCGACACCCGCAAGTTCGGTTCATGTCCTCACGCAGGTTTCGGCCTCGGCTTCGAGCGTCTGATCCTCTTCGTAACCGGCATGCAGAACATCCGTGACGTGATTCCATTCCCACGTACTCCTAAGACTGCAGAGTTCTAAATCACTCATATAAAAATATATCAGCGAGGGTGTGTCTCTTCAAAAGACGCACCCTCGCTATATTATATATCATGTGTAAT
>JAZRXZ010000011.1:0-53039 GCA_045600445.1 Bacteroidales bacterium
CGCTTGCAATCTGTTAAATAAGTTGTAATTTTCATTTTTATCTTGCGCTTAAAATTTTCACCGCAAAGATAAAAACTTTTCCCGAGATTGTTCCCCTATATCCTAAACTAATCGCTCTCCCGTTTAGATAATTTAAGATTCCGTTTTTGCCGATTCCTTCCTTATTTTCAGTTGTTTACACGAGCGAACTTCCAAATCTTCAATAACTGATTTCAGCGTGTTTTTGAGCACCCAGAGCCCACGCCGGATTATTGTATAGACCTACTAATCCCCTACCCATAATGGGTACGAGAATAATAGGGTACACTGCCCCCATGGAAGCATCTACGTTGCTTTGTTCTTTGACTGAGTATGAAGTTGCGAAGTTCGGACCTGCCAAAGACAAAGCGTTAGTAAACGCTTTTTTATGTATGTATCCCCACACCGCCCTCCTTGCAAAAGCAAGGCAACCGGAGTGGAGACGCTGCAAAGATAGTTATTATTATATTATAATGGACAATTTTTAGTCAAAAACAATACTTTCATCCGATAATTATGAACATTTAATCCTAATAATCGATTTTTGCATGAAAAAAAATCAATGATTGATATACATATAAAAAAGCCTACCATAGTCATTATGATTATGGAAGATTAATTTTTATTTCAATAATTTTTGATTATTATGCCGCAGGATTGCCGATACTCATGATGTCAAGGATAGAATATACCCTTGTCATGTGCCCGAATGTGAAATATTGATGGTCAAGAATCATCCATTCATTGCGATGCTTAACTGACATTCCCTTGACATCTGGGAACATGCTTACAGGGACAATAATCTGACGACCATCAGTCAGCGCAACACAGAACTTGCCACGCATATTGAAATCTAAACTCTTAATTCCAACATTGGAAAAAGGAATCTTGCACATAATAGTATCGATTATATGTGGGTGCAAAGATAGTAGATTTCTAGATAGATTCCAAATATTTGGTCATGTTTCAAAATAAATTGCACAGAAAAAGAGGATTCTTTCCCTTTCTGTGCAATATTAATATGAAGAATGTAATAAATACGACCGAGGTGTGACGGCTAGAGAATCACTATCGTTTCATCGGCTTGTCCTCATAGTCATTATTCTTGTTGATACCTGCCTGATCAACGTTCATCAGGTAGTCGCCGAGCTTCTCGCATTCGGAAATGAAATCCATGTAATAGACACCGAGCTGGTAGTTGTAGGTGCCGGCATCGACGTCATTGAAGTTGCGGCCTTTGAGCTGCTTGCGGTAGTTATTGATCTCGGCTTCGAGGGTTTGAGCCTTGGTGAGGTTGACCGAAGAATCCTCGTTCTGCGAGACAAGATGAATCATCTCTTCCATGGCCTGATCATTAAGGCTGAGCATGGTGAGGAGGTGCTGGTGCTGCTCAGGGGTGTATGGCTCGGCTTGGTGCTTGAGCTTGCGGTTGAGGGTTCGGCCGAGATTATGGCATGAATCGCCTACCGATTCGAGTTCGCTGATCTGGGTGAGCATCTTCTGGATCTGCGCTTTAGAGGCTGCCGAAAGGCGGCCCTCGCTTACTTTATGGAGGTAATCGGCGATCTCAACTTCCATGTTATCGGTGATTGATTCATAACGCTCAATGCGGCTGAAGACCTTGATAAACTCACTTTCACGGGCGGAGGTATCGCTTTTATCCGTGCCTTCAAGGGCGTGGATTTCAAGCAATTCGCGCACCATGCCGAGCATACGCTGGCACACTTCGGCCATGTGGCGCACCTCCTTCTGTGCTTCGAGGATAGAGAGCTCGGCGGTAGAGAGAAGGCCGGCAGAAATGAAGCGGAGGTGGTGCTCCTCGCTCTGCTCTTCGCGCAATGGGAGGACGAAGCAGACGAGTTGCTCTATCTGGCGGACGAAGCCGATGAGGAGCAGGGTATTGATGATATTAAAAGCGGTGTGGAAGGCTGAGAGCTTGAAGAGGTCATTGCCCGTAGAACCTAAGACATCGGTGACGAACCAGCTGACAGCATTGCACGCTGGATAGAACATCAGGAGCACGACAACCACGCCAAAGACGTTGAAGAACATGTGCGCAAGGGCGGCTCTGCGAGCTTGTGTATTGGCCGTGAGTGAAGCCATGAAGGCGGTGATGGTGGTGCCGATATTCTGACCCATCGCCAAGGCAGCGGCTTGCTCGAAACCGAAACCGGGGATCTGCATGTCGAAGAGCATCAGGGTGATAGCCATCGTGGCTGCCGAGGCTTGCACGATCATGGTAACGATGGCTCCGACGAGGACGAAGAGCAGAATGACCCAGAAGCTGTCGGACGAAATGGTGGCGAGCATCGAGGCAACCATGCTGCCGATATTGAGATCATTGGCAGCCGTCTGCAGGAAGCTCAAGCCCATGAAGAGAAACGAGAAACCGAAGACGAATTCGCCGACGCTCTTGCGGTTGGATTTGCCGGAGAAGATCAGCGGCATACCGATGGCGAGCATGGGGATGGCGAAGGCGGCGATGTTGACCTTGAAGCCGACGGCAGAGATGATCCAAGCGGTCACCGTGGTACCGATGTTGGCACCCATGATGACGCCGATGGCCTGCACGAGATTCATCAATCCGGCGTTGACAAAGCTCACGACCATGACTGTGGTTGCCGATGAGGATTGGATGAGAGCGGTGACCAGGATACCGGTGAGCACACCCATCAGGCGGTTGCGAGTCATCGCGGCGAGGATGGCGCGGAGTTTGTTGCCAGCGAATTTTTCGAGGCCTTCGCTCATGATCTTCATGCCGTAGAGGAAGAGGGCGAGGGCACCGAGGAGGGAAAGCAGATTAAGAATCATAATTGACAATTGATAATGGATAATTGATAATTATTATCGCTGCAAAGTTATGACAAAAATATTACGATGAGATTACAGAAATGTTACAATAATGTTACATTCGGCGAATTTAATAAAAATGAAATGGGAAATTGAAAGGAAATCATTATCTTTGCCGCAGAATAGAGTAATTTGTAATTTGTAATTAGTAATTTGTAATTATTCAGATGTCAAGAATACTTGTAGTCGATGACGAGCAGGATTTGTGTGAGATTCTGCAATTTAACCTCTCTCGACAGGGGTATGATATGGATGTGGCATATTCGGCTGAGGAAGCTTTTCTGAAGCTACAGTCGCAGAGCTATGACCTGCTGCTACTCGATGTGATGATGGACGGGATGAGCGGCTTCGAGATGGCTGAGCGGATGAAAGCCGATGAGAAGCTCTGTGCCATACCTATTATATTTTGTACGGCTAAGGACACCGAGAGCGACACGCTGCGAGGGTTTGGATTGGGCGCGGATGACTATATCGCCAAGCCATTCAGGATCTCGGAGGTGGTGGCGCGTGTGTCTGCGGTGCTGCGAAGAAGCGCGAAATCACATTTAACAATTAACATTAAGGAAAATAGTGCCAAAAAGGAGCTGACCTGTCAGGAACTGAGGGTCGACACGACAGAGAAGCGTGTGTATATCGCTGATATTGAGATTACTCTGACGCGCAAAGAATATGACATTCTGGTACTGCTGATGAGTACGCCTGGACATATTTTCAGCCGTGATGACATCCTGGCTAAGGTTTGGCCGGATGATGTTTTGGTGCTGGATCGTAGCGTGGATGTGAGCATTGCTCGACTTCGCAAAAAGCTGGGTTCGGAGTATGCGCGATGCATTGTATCCCGCTCGGGATACGGGTATGTTTTCCAGGCATAAATGAGGTTTTATTGCAATGGGGATTAATTATAAGAATACGCTCGTTCGAAATCTCGTCCTTTGCGTGATCTGCCTGTTCATGCTGTTTGCCGCCTCGATGACCGTGTATCTGATGCATCGCGACGAGGCGCATCATGTGGATCTGCTGCATGTGCGCTTACAAGCCATAAACCATTGCTATGCAATGGATAAATTACTAATTACTAATTACAAATTACCCGCTGACTCGACTGAAGAATTAAGAATCACGGATTATGAATCTCATTATGAAGACGTGCGACTCACAGTGCTTGATCTTTCGGGTAATGTGTTGTTTGAATCGACGGATAGCATTGCAGGACAATCGCACAAGAATCATCTCAACCGCGAGGAGGTGCAGCAAGCCTTGCTCGATGGGGATGGATTTGCGGTGATCCGTTCTTCAGAAACCACAGGTAAGGACTATTTCTATTCGGCTACTCGCTTTGGAGATTATATCGTCAGAAGTGCATTGCCGTATGATACTCAGTTGCGTAAAAGCCTGGCTTCGGATCGTCATTATCTCTATGCGGCCATACTCATTACGTTTGTGCTTCTGGGGCTTTTCCTTTATATGACGCGCCGCCTCAGCCACACGGAGAATGACAATCAGCAACTGCAGACACGACTGCAACTGGAACAGGAATACAACCAGTATAAGCGTGAGTTGAGCAATAACATTGCGCATGAACTCAAGACACCGGTATCGTCTATTCAAGGTTATCTGGAAACCATACTGGATGCACGTGCGGGAGGTTCGATCAGCGATGAACAGCTCTCGCGATTCCTCGAAAGAAGCTATAGTCAGTCGCAGCGACTCAACGCGCTGGTGCAGGACATCGTGACACTCAACCGCATGGATGCGGGACAATCGACCAGCCAGGCGCACCCTATGGAAAAGGAGCCGGTAGATGTGGCTGAGCTGGTGCGTGATATTCTGAGCGAAGTGTCTTTGAAGCTGGAACTTCAGGAGATGAAGGTGATCAATACATTGCCTCATTCGCTCGTGTTGCAAAGTAATCCTTCGATGGTGTATAGCATCTTCAGAAACCTGATTGACAATGCAATAGCTTACGCAGGGAAAGGCTCTATCATAAATATTGAATGTGCGGAAGCAGCGGAGTACAAGGATAAGCGTGTGTATCATTTCCGCTTTGCCGATAATGGCCCGGGCGTGCCGGAGGAGCATCTGTCGCGCATCTTCGAGCGTTTCTATCGCGTGGATAAGGGACGAAGCCGCCGACTGGGTGGTACGGGATTGGGCCTTGCTATCGTAAAAAATGCCGTGATCATACATGGTGGCACAATCACGGCGTGTACTCGTCAAGGGGGTGGGTTGCAGTTTGACTTCACCCTCTTGGGATAAATATTTAATTCTCTTGGAAAAACTATTTAGTTCTCTTTGAGGAAATCAACCAGAGCACGGATGGCCTTGCCACGGTGGCTGATCTGGTTCTTTTCCTCAAGGCTCATCTCTGCAAATGTCTGCTCGTAGCCGGCTGGCTGGAAGATTGGGTCATAACCGAAACCTTCACGATTGGAATGCTCCTCGGTGGTGATAGCGCCACGACAAACTCCCTCAAACTCATAGGTGGCACTGCCCATCAGAAGAACGACTACCGTACGGAACTGTGCGGTACGATCCTTCACGCGCTTCATGTTGCGAAGGAGCTTCTGATTGTTAGCGTCAGCATCATGGTCGAAGCCTTCGTCGGCCGCATAGCGTGCAGACATCACACCAGGCTCCATACCTAAAGCGCGAACCTCCAAGCCAGAGTCGTCGGCAAAGCAGTCGTAGCCATAGCGTACCTTGACGTACTCAGCCTTCTGCAAAGCGTTACCATAGAAGGACTGCGAGGTCTCAGGAATGTCGGCCATGCAACCAATATCGGCCAAAGACAATATCTCGTAGCGCTCTGCTACCTCCTGGCCACAAGCCTCGAGCAGGGCGGTTACTTCTTTAATCTTATGAGCATTGTTCGTGACAAATACTAAGCGTTTTTTCATACCTTAATTAAATAGATTTAATACTTCTCAATGCGGTTAAGGTCCAGTTTGAGGAAGATGAATAATAGAATTGTGAATGACCAGAGGCCCGATCCGCCATAGCTGAAGAACGGCAGCGGAATGCCGATAACTGGCACAAGGCCAATGACCATACCTATATTGATCATTACGTGGAAAGCGAAGATACAGGCCACACAGTAGCCATAAACCTGTGCAAAGACCGTTCGTTGTCGCTCGGCCAGATAGATGAGTCGGCACACAAGCATCGCATAAAGCAGGATCACTGCCACACACCCTACGAAGCCTTGCTCCTCTCCAACGGTACAGAAGATAAAGTCGGTTTCCTGCTCAGGGACATAGGCCAATTTGGTTTGCGTACCTTCAAGATATCCTTTGCCGAAAAGACCTCCTGAACCGATGGCGATCTTGGCTTGATTGACGTTATAACCTGCGCCACGGAGATCTTCTTTCATGCCGAGAAGCACCTCGATACGGCCGCGCTGGTGATCCTGAAGCTTGTGGAAAGCGAAGTCGACCGAATAAAGGAATGCCACGAAGAGCACTGAGAAGACGCCCACTACCAAATAGTCACGCAACTTATGCAGGAGGAAAAGCCAGAAGCAATAGCCGATGGTGAAGAGGTTGACGGCCCAACCGATCCAGCGATATTCGAAAGCGAAGGGTAGCTCGACGAAGTGTTTGACGGCTGCTGTGAGGCCAAAACTGATGATAGAAACGAGCGCTATAAGTCCAGCTGCCGAGGCATTCTGTGCATAGGCGAGCAGCATGGTAGCCACCAGAAATGGGATGATGGTAAGCACATAGTTCTGACCATCTAGTGAAGCTCTCATCGTCTCTCCAGTATCGGGCAAATCCTCTATCGGGATAGGTTCAATGCTATATTTGATACCTAAAACGAAGATCAGGATGAAACAGAAACCTGCACCGATGACGATACCGGACATACCCTGACGATAGAACAACAGGATGAGCGAGAAGTAAACCAGCGCTGAACCTGTCTCATTCTGGAGGATGATGAGCAAGACGGGAAGCAGGATAATACCGCAGGCTTTCAGGAAGTTAGCCGGTTGAGTAAACTTGAAGTTATACCCATTGAACAGCCAAGCCAACATCAGCGCCGTGGAGAACTTACCAAACTCTGCCGGCTGTATACTGGCGCTACCAATCTTGATCCAGGAGTGCGAACCGTTGATGTTGGTGCCTATGAAGATCGTGACAAATAGCAGCACCATCACCGATATGTAGATGATCGGCGCCCAGGACATGTACGTCTTCACATCGAAGCACATGATGGCGATAATCAGGAACATAGCCAAGGCGAACCAGACAATCTGCTTGCCTGACGGGCGTGCAAAATCGAAGATGGAAGCACCATCGAAATTGTAGCTCGCCGCATTGATGGTCATCCATCCGGCCAGTACCAGGATTACATATATGATGACTGTTATCCAGTCGAAATTTCTAAAGAATGACATAACTTATTTCATTGCACCCGCGCTGAGGGTAGAGCTATGAACCATGTTCTCTTCAAAACCTTTTCGTCGAGCCGAGATCTTACCGTTGAGGTATTTCTCGATGACCAGTGTGCCGATCGGAACACCGAAGGTTGCACCAAAGCCACCATTCTGAATGTAGCAGCAAACGGCAATCTTAGGTTCGTTCATCGGAGCAAAGCCCATGAATACGGAGTGATCCTTACCCTGTGGATTCTGTGCCGTACCTGTCTTACCACAGAGCTCGATGCCTTCAGGATCGAGATTACCTGATCGGAAGACCGTACCTCCTGTTGCTGCTGCTCGCATACCCTTGACAATCCAATCGTAGTTATCAGGATCGATCATCGTGTGATGCTGGATATTGAACGTATCAGGAATAATCGTGTCCTGAATAGCCTTGATGACGTGAGGTGAATAGTAGTAGCCTCGGTTGGCAATCGTAGCTGCGAGATTGGCAATCTGAAGCGGAGTGGCGAGAATCTCACCTTGTCCGATGGAAATGGAAATGACGTTGATCGGCTTCCACTTCTCTGTTCGGAAGGCTTTGTTATAATAAGCTCGGTTCGGGATAAAGCCTCGCGTCTCACCAGGAATATCCACACCCAACTTATAGCCGTAACCCATTGAGACCATGTAATTCTTCCAAGCCTCAAAGGATTCCTGAATAGTCTTGTACTTCTTATTATTTAAAATGTGTACGAGACACCAACCGAAATAACCGTTGCAGGAACCTGAGATAGCCGGCACAATCGTCCAAGCAGCCGAGCCGTCGTGACAACCCATTCGGAAGTTACCCATCACAAAGCCACCATGACAAGGAAGTACGGTCTGAGCAGTGATAGCTCCATCCTGGAGGCCAATGAGACCTTGCGTAGGCTTGAAGGTAGAACCTGGAGGATAAGAAGCCGACACTGCACGGTCAAACAAAGGTTTATAAGGGTCATTGGCCAAGGCCTTATAGTTGCGTCCTCGCTGACGACCAACGAGCAATCGAGGATCGTAGGTTGGAGAGGAAACCATGGCCAGGATCTCTCCTGTCTTAGGTTCGATGGCTACAAGCGCGCCTACCTTATTGACCATGAGGCTCTCTGCATAAGCCTGCAGATCAGCGTCTATGGAGAGGGTCAGGTCGCGGCCAGCAACAGGCGAAGAGTCATACTTACCATCCTCAAAGTGCCCCTTAATGCGGCCATGTGCATCGCGTAATAGGATTTCCTTGCCTTTGATGCCTCGCAAATAAGTCTCGTAGGACTTCTCGACGCCTAAGTCTCCGGTATAGTCACCACGCTGATAATAAGGATCTTTCTTCATCTCCTTGGCCGAAACTTCGCGGATGTTGCCTAAGATATGCGGCGCAATGGCGTGCTTATACTGACGGATGGTACGAGGTCGGATCTCAAACCCATTGTACTTGAACATTCGCTGCTGCAACTTGGCATAATCCTGAATAGAAAGCTGCGTGGCAAAGGTCTGTTGAGTATAGCTGGAATAACCTGGATTTTTCGAGCGATCCTTGATTTCGCTCATTCGATCATCAAAGACTTCCCGAGTGATTCCCAGTGTATTGCAGAGATCGAGCGTGTCAAGATCCTTGACTTCTCGCATCGTGACCACCAAGTCGTAAGCCGGCTGATTGTACACCAAGAGCTCTCCATTACGGTCATAGATCATGCCACGTGCCGGATAAACCGTACGTGTCAGGAAAGCGTTATCTTGCGCCATGATCTTGTACTTCTCCTCTACAACCTGTAGGAAGAAGAGACGGATAACGTAGACAAGGAGAATCAGCAGAACCAATCCTCCGACTACGAACCTTCGTTTTTCTAGTTCAAAATCATGTTGCATAAAACACCCTACTTATCGATAGTAGCAAATTCCAGGGAAATGATGGCGATCGTATTGAGAAGTAAGCTGATAACTATTTTCAGCAAAGTCGTCCAGACATTGAAGAGCGTAAATGCCTCAATAAAATATAGCAGGATACAATGGATGGCAAGGACGGTGATCGCATAACGAATGTATGATGACATACCCATGAGCGAGTTGCTTGGAACGCCATTCTTTACATCTTCTGAGTTGATAAACAGATGCAGGATCGGAACACGGAAGAACATAATAGTCACCGTAGCCAACGTGTGCATACCCAACGTATTGCAGAAGATATCAATAATCAGACCGCAGATGAAACCTGTGAGGATCTGGATGTTACGATTCACCTCCACAGGCATCTTGAGCAATGCTATCATGTAAACCAGGACAACACCACCCAACAACTGTAGATGATTGAACAGCAGTGTCTGCATGACTACTGCCAGAATAATCCAAAATATACTATAAAGGAATGCCAAGGTGGTAAATCTGTTTATTGATTACTTTGTGATTCGAGCGCGTCCTGCTCTGCTTGCCTACTATTCTTGATGACGTGGACGTCATTGATGCGGTTGAAGTCAGTAAAGAGCTCAATACGCAACTCCAGGAAGCTGCCGCCTCTGTCATACGACTCCGCGACACGGCCCACTGGAACATTCTTTGGGAAAGAGGTGGTATATCCGGTAGTAACGATAGTATCGCCTAACTCAAACCTTACGCTTCGTGGCAGGTCCTCAAGGATGGCATAGCGATGATCCGATCCATCCCATACGAGCGAGCCGAACGACTCAGTGTTCTTGATCATGACCGAAAGGCGGAGCTTAGGATTGAGTACACTGATAACCAGCGAATAATGATCGCTGACCTTAGAGACAATGCCGACAACGCCATTCTGATCAGCTACACCCAAGTCCTGCTGCACACCATCAAGCGCACCTTTATCGAGCGTGATGTAGTTCTCTGCCTGAATGATGCTATTGCCCACCACATGCGCCATCATATATTCATACTGAGTCACCGTATCCTGGCGGTGCTTCTCCTCATCTTCGTACTTCATCAGCTGCTGGCGAAGATAGAGATTCTCTGCCTCAAGCTGCCCCGTACGGTTGAGCAGATCCTCATTGATATCGCGAAGGCCAATATAGCCAGTCACGTTGCTCTGGAAGTCGTAAACACTGCCTACTACAGCATTGGCACTACCGAACCAGATGCTCCGATGGTACGGATTGTTCTGGCACAGCAGCACAATACTTATAATCGCCAAAAACAGCCACAGAAAAAACGGGCTGTTTTTGGCAAAAAAGTTCAGTAGATTTTTCAACCTCTATATATTTATGCCAGCTCGGGAGAACTGACTTCTTAATCAATTATCGGATCAGGAATGGGAAGCGATCAATGTTCTGCAGTGCGATACCTACACCCTTAGCCACGCTGAGGAGTGGATCCTCGGCTACATGGAATGGGATACCGATCTTGTCCTGCAGGCGCTTGTCAAGGCCACGGAGCAATGCACCACCACCAGCGAGATAGATACCGTTGCGTACGATATCTGCATAAAGCTCTGGAGGAGTCTGCTCAAGACCTGTGAGGACAGCTGCCTCGATCTTAGAGATAGATTTCTCGATACAGTGAGCAATCTCCTGATAGCTGACAGGCACCTCCATAGGGAGTGCGGTCATACGGTTAGGACCACGCACGATGAAGTCTTCTGGTGGGTTGTCGAGCACGGTGAGCGCTGAACCTACATTGAACTTAATCTGCTCAGCAGTAGGAACACCGACCTTGATATTGTGCTGACGGCTCATATACTCCATGATATCCTGGGTAAGATCGTTACCTGCGATACGGATAGAGTTGTTGGTTACAAGACCACCAAGTGAGATAACGGCAATCTCAGTAGAACCACCGCCGATGTCGACTACCATGTTACCTTCAGGTGCGAGGACGTCAATGCCGATACCAATAGCTGCAGCCATTGGCTCATAAAGCAAATAAACATCACGACCACCAGCGTGCTCACTCGAGTCACGTACAGCACGGAGCTCAACCTCAGTAGAACCAGAAGGAACACCGACAACCATACGGAGCTGTGGAGTAAAGAGATGCTTGTTGCTGAATGCCATCTTCACAAGGCCGCGGATCATAAGCTCTGCAGCGTTGAAGTCGGCAATCACACCGTCGCGCAAAGGACGTACAGTGCGGATATTGGCAGGAGTCTTACCCTCCATCTGCTGTGCACGATGACCTACAGCTACCATCTTGTCTCCTTCGAGAGCGACAATAGAAGGTGCATTGAGCACAATCTTGCCATTATGAATGATGACAGTATTGGCCGTTCCAAGGTCAATAGCCACCTCTTGTGTCAATTTAAAGAATCCCATCTACGAAATGTAAAATGTAAAATGGTGAATTAAAATTACTTCTGTGACTCGAACCAAGCGTGGATTGCAGTATCGTAGTGTGAAGACACACCGAATGCCTGCTCTGCAAATGAGATACGATCCTCATAGTCGCTCACAGCACCCTTAGCCTTGAGCATATCAGCGAGCTGCTGATACTGAGCCTTAGAAGCTACGATGATAACGTCATTGAAGTTCTTAGCAGCGGCACGGATCAAAGAGATACCACCGATATCGATCTTCTCAATGATGCTCTGGAAGTCAGCGCCACTAGCAACGGTCTGCTCGAATGGATAGAGGTCAACGATAACGAGGTCGATCTCTGGGATCTCGTACTTAGCCATCTGCTCCTGATCACCCTCATTGTCACGACGACCAAGGATGCCACCGAATACCTTTGGATGGAGGGTCTTAACACGACCACCGAGGATAGAAGGATATGAAGTGAGGTCCTCAACAGCATTGCAAGGAATGCCAAGTTCCTCGATGAACTTCTGGGTACCACCAGTAGAGAGAAGGGTTACACCATTTGCATGAAGCATCTTGATGATCTCGTCGAGTCCGTCCTTGTGGAATACTGAAACAAGGGCTGTCTTAATTTTCTTCTGAGTGCTCATATTTTTGTATTATTTTAGTTTCAAAAAAGTTGACAATTCTCATAGCAAGGAACACACGTAACGCGGTTCCTTATTTTTGCGGTGCAAAGATAGTAAAAATTTCGGAAATACAATCATTATTGCACCCAAATTTTAAAATAAATTTACGATTGCCTATTTTCAGCTGCGCCTGACTACCTAATTTACAGGTCGGATCAAGCAGTTTTTCTGGAGCTGGATTCTTATACTTCGGACACTGGCCGAAAGCATACTTGAGGCAGTGTCTCGTCTGCATGACCATTCCTTCCTTATTCTGCTGAATTTCAAAGGCGTTATCTACGTTCTCAACAAACATGCTTTCATAGGTCTGACGAGCCTTCTGATTAAGCACATTTGCGAGGAAAGAATCTGGCAAAATCCCTCTTGCATCAAGCTGCTTGGCGAGCTTAGCATAATCGGGTGCACAGAAGGCCTTGCGAGATGCAGTTTGCAATTTCTCACGCTTCTCCATCAAAGCATCTATCCCCTTACGCCTCAAATCGGCCGTAAATGAGTTAGGGACAAACAAATTCTGCTCGTTTTCGTAGTGCAGCTGACCGACTTCAAAAATCGTATTTCCAAGCTTCGATAAATTGGTCCGAATACCATTTTCCTGAGGTTTTTCCGATGGTTCGAACTGTCCGTCGAGCGTTACCTCTACCCTATCCTCAGCTTGCGTCTGAAGTATCAATCTTAGCTGATTCGGAGTTATCTTGAAGGAGAGATCCACAGCAATCTTACGTGTCGCAGAAGGCTTGGCAAGAACTTGCTCAAACTGTGTATCGAGATTGCGATAGACACTCTCACCTGGTGTAAGCGTCTGGCAGATCTTCTGTCCACCAAGCGGGAAACACAACTTAGTATCCTTCTCGTAGCGATTCACACGGAAGCCTGCGCTACCTACCATAAGACCGTCACCATTGCTGAGAGGTTCTCCTATAAGCTCAAAGCTATCGCGCTTGATTCGCCCTATCTTACCAACAAATTCTCCGACAGACTTAGGCGATACGAAGTTCCACATCGGCTCACGCTCTCCATTAGCGAAGTAAGATGTAAAGCCACGATTGAAGCTCTTATCCAGCTTTGGGTCAAAGGTATAGGTGCATCGTCCCTGGCTGATAGGCGACCAGTCAGGATGCTTCTCAAGCAGGGTGTCAATCAATTGGCGATAATAAGCCACAACATTCTTAACGTATATCACATCCTTCAGTCGTCCTTCTATCTTAAGCGAGGTCACACCAGCTTCGATCAACTGCTCCACGTAGGCGCTGCGATTCATGTCACGAAGAGAAAGAAGGTGCATGTCCTTGGCCAAAAGTACCTCTCGTGCTGCAGAATTATCCTTCAATAAACTCATCGGCAATCTGCAAGGCTGAGCGCACTCACCTCGGTTGGCACTACGTCCTGTCAGCGCTGCACTCATATAGCATTGACCGCTGATACACACGCACAAAGCACCATGCACAAAGCATTCCAACTCCACGTCAGGGACTGCAGCATGGATGGCTCGGATCTGCTCCACAGACAGCTCACGTGCCATCACTACACGCGTCATTCCTAAGTCGTGCATCAGCTTCACCTTCTCTATCGTGCGGTTATCTGTCTGCGTACTAGCATGCAATTCTATTGGAGGAAGATTGAGCTGCAACAAACCCAGATCCTGGATAATCAGCGCATCTGCACCGGCCTCATAAAGCTGCCACGCCAAGCGCTCCGCCTCACGCAATTCAGCATCGGTGAGGATAGTATTGAAGGCCACGATGGTCTTTGCTCCATATTGATGGCCGAAGGTTGCCAGACGCTCGATATCCTCTACCGAATTACCCGCAGCAGCACGTGCTCCGAATGCTGACGATCCGATATACACCGCGTCTGCACCGTGGCGGAAAGCCTCAATGCCCACGTCTGCATTACGAGCTGGTGCGAGAAGTTCTATTCTATGTTGCATAAAAGAATTGTCTTGTTGGAGGTGCAAAGATAGCAAAAATAGCCGACATTACCATAATTATGCCCTATATTTTTGCAATATATTTAAAATAGGTGTATCTTTGCACAGTTTTTTTGAAACTACCATTTCATCATGCTTCAGATTCTTCCTCGCATCAGTCGTTTCATGAGTCAGTATTGCTCATGGATTGTCATAGCGGCCGCCGTGCTCAGCGGTTTCTTTCCTCAGACCTTCGCCTGGGTACAGCAAGGCCAGCGTCCGTCCATTATTCTTGGCATTATCATGCTGACCATGGGTTGTACGCTCTCCACCGAAGACTTCAAGAATGTAGCCAAGCGTCCTCTGGACATCCTGTTGGGTACGATCTCTCAGTTCACCATCATGCCCTTTGTGGCATACGGACTCACCAAGGTCTTCAATCTCGACCCATTCCTCTCAGCAGGTATCATCCTCGTAGGATGCTGCCCAGGTGGTGTTTCGAGCAATATCATGTCGTTCCTCTGTCACGGCGATGTTGCCTTTTCAGTAGGTATGACCACTGTCAGCACACTCCTCGCACCTGTGATGACTCCTATGATGGTGCTGTGGCTTGCCGGACAGCAAATTGAGGTCGACGCATGGGGTATGTTCCAGAACATCTGCTACGTTACCCTCCTGCCAGTAGCTTGTGGTTGCGCTTTCAACTATTTTCTTGGCCATCGCAAGGACTTCAAGGACATTCAGAGCGTTATGCCTGGTATCTCTGTGTTTTGCCTAGCACTGATCGTGGGAGGTGTGATCTATACCGTACATCCTCGCCTTGAGGAGAATGGCCTGGAGCTCATCTTCCTGACCCTCGCAGTAGTCACCTGTCACAATGGCCTCGGCTATCTTCTTGGCTACGTTATCGGCAAACTATTCCGTTTCACCGAAGCTAAGCGTCGTACACTCAGCCTCGAAGTAGGTATGCAGAATGCGGGTATGGCCACTGTCCTCGCTGGCAACTTCTTCGCTACTCCTGCAGCTATTGCTGCTAACCCGATGGCCGCACTCAGCGTAGTCCCTTGCGCTATCTCATGCGCTTATCACAGCATTTCTGGCACGATCCTGGCTTCTTGGTTTGCTTGGCGCGACAAGAAGAAAGCTAATTCTTAATTCATATTTGAGTGGGCAACGAGCATTTTGACTTCAAGCAGTTCAGTATCCAGCAAGACCGATGTGCCATGAAAGTAGGTACAGATGGAGTCTTGTTAGGCGCATGGGCTCCGATTAAGTGCAATAGTGATCAGGTACGAGTCCTTGATATTGGTACTGGCACAGGTCTTATTGCACTCATGATAGCTCAACGCCTCACAGAAACTCATGCATCGTTTCTGATCGATGCGCTAGAGATTGATGAAGATGCAGCACAGCAGGCGCAAGAAAATATAAGCTGCAGTCCTTGGCAAGATAGGATAAATGTCTTTCCAATCTCTCTGCAGAGGTTCAGTTTGTCTGATTCTGCTTGCAAAATACGTACACACGAAACCGGGACGTCTAATCCTGCATGCAGGATTCGCACACACGAAACCGGGACGTCTGATCCTGCATGCAAGATTCGCACGCACGAAATCACGGCGTCTGATCCTGCAAGTAAAATAGGTTCAGACGAAATCGTGAAGTACAATTTGATTGTCAGCAACCCTCCTTTTTATAATGCTACACTCAAACCGAGTGACGAAGCGCGTGCCGTGGCCCGTCATAAGGACTCTCTCCCACTCTCAGAGATTACAACGTTTGCAAAATTGCATCTATCGGATGAAGGTACGCTGAGCCTAATCTACCCATCGTCTTATGACTCAGAGGTGATGACAGCTGCAACATTGTCAGGCCTCCATCCTATTGCCCTTTGTGACGTCGTTACTATAAAAGGAAAGCCATGCAAAAGACGCATGGCTACATTTGCGCTACCGTCACATCCACAGAAGGACATTGACAGGCAGACTCTATTTATACGAAATGAGGATGGAGAGTATACGGAGGATTATATCAAATTGGTAAAGGATTTTTATCTGAACTTATAATCAAAGTTCAATCTCCGAACTAACCACAAACATATCTTTTCCCAATGAAGGGAACTCTTTCTTGAGCTGACGAAGCATAGAATTGGCCTCTTCTGAAGTACGATAATCACCAACCATCAGTCGCCAGTTAGGAGTCTTAAAAGTCACGTATGTCGGTAATTCTGGCATACTTGCATTCATCTCTGACTGGATGCTATACGCACGGCTTTTGCTTTTACTCTGCTGATTGCCAGAGAATACGCGAATACGGAATCCCTTAACCTTCTTTGCATTAGCCTTCTCCTGCACTGGATTTGCATAGTATGTCTTTGGTCGCGAACCCAAGAGTTCTGTCAGACGTGAATCTTGGATAAGCGATACTCGTCCTGTAGAAATCAAGTGATTGCAGATATCGCCACCAGCATACTGAGCTTTAGCAATACCCGAAAACAAGACACAGAAGACAAGAAGCAGAAGATGACGTAGTTTCATTTTTCCTAATATTATAGAAGATAAGGAAAATAGAGAGGAGCTAAGCTCCCTTAACTCCTCTCTAAATATATGGAGTAAGATATTACTTCCAAGCCTCGATGATTGGCATGAAGGTGTCAACCTTGAGAGCAGCACCACCGATCAAGCCACCGTCGATATCTGGCTGAGCGAAGAGCTCAGGAGCATTGCTGCCCTTGCATGAACCACCGTAGAGGATAGAGCAGTTGTCAGCAACCTCAGCATTATACTTAGCAGCGATAGAAGCACGGATGAAAGCGTGAACCTCCTGTGCCTGCTCGCTGGTAGCGGTCAAACCAGTACCGATAGCCCAAACTGGCTCGTAAGCAACTACACACTTTGCAAAGTCCTCAGCAGAGAGGGTGTACATAGCCTCCATCTGGCCCTCGATGACAGCCTTGAAGGTACCGTTCTCACGCTCCTCCTTAACCTCACCAACGCAGAAGATTGGGGTAAGGCCGTTAGCAAGAGCCTGCTGGAGCTTAGCAACGAGGATCTCGTTGTTCTCGCCATGATACTGACGACGCTCTGAGTGACCAAGAATTACATACTTAGCACCAGTAGAAGCTACCATGTTAGCAGCAACCTCGCCAGTGTAAGCACCCTTATCGTGAGCTGAGCAATCCTCAGCACCAACACCGATTACAGAACCCTCAACAGCCTTCACTACAGAAGCTACAGAGATGAATGGGGTACAAACTACTACATCACAGTTAACAGTCTTACCAGCAAGAGCCTCCTTGAGACCCTCAGCAAGTGCTACGCCCTCCTGGAGAGTGGTGTTCATCTTCCAGTTACCAGCGACAATTTTCTTACGCATTTTTTGAATGTTTTAAGTTATTAGTTGATGAAAAAATAAACACATCATTGGTGATCTTCCTCTTTCTTGACCTTCAATTTCTTCAAGAAATTCGGAATCTCAAAGCACAAAGATAATGGCATTAGGCCAAAAAGCAAAATCAGGAGTGCTAAAAATCGTTTATTATAGTCGATTTCATGGATTTCGCCATAACTTTGCTCATCTAACTTGGCACTTACAAGCGCATTGACATCGAGCGTAGCAAGATTCTCCTTCCAGCACAGCACGCCATCTTTTAAAAGCATAATTCCAGGGTTGGCACGTGTGATGGTTTCTACAATTTGCATATCGGTAAACAGGAACGGATACTTTGCACCCGTATTGAACTTCCAGTTAGACAACTGTAGCGTATCACGAGCCGTAAGGCAATAGAAGGCATATTGCTGGTCTTGTGCATACTCATAAAGCTTCTCAATACGATCAAGGTCATGTTGACTAGCATGATCGAGCGATGGAGAAAGCATCACAAGTGTATAGCCGTCACGCGTCAGCAGATCCTCGGTGAAGAGCTCTCCTTCAGGAGTACGAGCAAAGAAATCAAGAGGTTTATCTTCCAAAGAACCAGCAGCAGATGACTCCTCGCTATTAGCTCCTAACGTCTCACTATTCGAAGTACTTCTTTCCACCGTCTCAACGAACTCCCAGCCATCTGCCTCATCTGGAAGCTCTTCAAGAGGGAATTCTTTGCGCTCACCGTTGCGCTCGTAGATACAAGTGTAGATAATATCGTCTGTCGCATCGGCTGTCGGCTGCGAAGATCCCAATACTCTCTCTGCCACATTGATACCCGGATGAAATGGACGGAAGTCAATATAAGGATCTCGGAACGTGCCATACCAACAGAGTCCGATTACAATAAAGAGACACCAATAAGCATAAAGCGTATAGTTGGTTTTTCCGACGAGAGAATAAAGGTAATTTTTCTTCCAGATCAGTAATGCCAATATGATATCGAGCACTACATTTTTCCAGAAGGTCTCCCAGTTAGTCAAGTGCAATGCATCACCGAAGCAGCCACAATCCTGGATTGCATCCGTGCAAGCCAGCCAAAGAGTGAGCGGTGTGAAAAACAGCATCAGACAAACAGCCAAGAAGAGTGACACTTTCTGCACACGACCCATCAACAGATTGAATCCGATAACGAACTCGAGAATGCTCATTACCCAAGCAAGCCCCATCGTAAAGTCAGTCAAACCTCCAAGACCGAAATAAAGCAGGTACTCATTGAACTTGAGCGAAGTACCAGTCGGGTCAATGCACTTGGACACACCACTGAAAATAAACGTCAGTGCAAAGACCAATTGCAACAGCCTAATTACAATTTTCATGACTCACACACCAGCTTTATGAGTGCAAAGAGCGAATAGTTAACCATATCCATATAGTTAGCATCTATGCCCTCGCTGATTAAAGTCTTGCCTTCATGATCTTCAATCTGCTTTGTACGCTGTATCTTCATTAAGATTAGATCCACATAACTGCTCACCCGCATCAGGCGCCAAGCTTCATCATAGTCATGATTCTTTGCCTCTAAGAGGGTCAAGGTCTTCTGCATGAACTCATCGTAGAGAGCCACAACACGATCTGCGTCCATGTCTACATCATCAGCATGACCATATTGCAACTGTATCATACCCATGATACCATAATTTACAATACCGATAAATTCGGGTTGAATACCCTCTCCTACCTTGCTCTCTCCTTTGATCTGGAGAGATCGGATGCGATTAGCTTTGATAAATATCTGGTCGGTGATTGACTCCGGACGCATAATACGCCACGAAGCACCGTAGTCATATGTCTTCTTAGTAAAGATGTCTCGACAAAGTGTCGTAACAGCTTTCAGTTCTTCTTGTGTAGTCATATTATTATGATTTTGAAATCTTATTTCAGCAGTTGAGCCGCTCTATTCTTTGCTTTCTTGACAGATTCAGGATCCTTGGAATCAATGCCATAATAATCAGGATCAGGCAGATATAACACCATACCAGACTGAACCAGATTAGGAGCCTTCAGCTTATCTGTATTGACCTCAAAGACATACGGCCAGAACGCCTTATCTCCAAAGTGTTCCAATGCTATCAGAGTTAAGCGACTACCAGCTTGAAGAGTCACTTTCACCTCTTTGCCGTCAGCGCCTTTCATGCGATGGAAGACTTTCGCTACTTCCTTCACAGGCTTAGCTGGTTCTGGTTCAACAGTAGTAGGCTTTGTTGGTTCATTTTTGACTATCTCTGACTTTGCGGGTTCAGCCTTTTGAGAAGAATCTGCTTTTACTTGAGACTCTTTTATATTTGTTTTTTGTTCCTTATTTGCTATCTCAGGAGTCTTTGTCTCTTCGACTTTCTCCTCTTGTTTAACTTCTACAGTTTTCTCTACTTTAGCAGGTACTGTAGAAACAGGAGTCTTCTTCGAAGGCTTAGCCTCTACTACCTTTGCTTCTGTTGGTGGGTCATCGTATAATCGTGTATCGTTGCCAAACATTAGCCACAATAAGAATGCACAACCCACCATGATCAAAGACAAAGAGATATATAGAATCCGCCTATATGATTTATCATCAGAACTTTTTCTTGGTTCTTTGATCATAATATGACCGTCTTTATGAATGCTAATTTCTGGCTCTGGAACCTCATTAGGCACCGAACTCTCAATAGCCGACGGAATCTCATCTGGTTTTTTCAAGTCCTCTTTGGCAGTTTCAGCCATTTCTGGGGTTTCTTCTTCTGGTTCAGGCGTTTCTTCCACCACAGGTTGAATTTCTTCTGGTTCTGCAGTCACCTTTTCTTCTAGAGGACAACCCGTAACTATCTCATAAGGCTCAAAGCATGCAAAGGGAGCATTGACCAGATCCTTCATCTGATCACAAGGCAGAAAATCCACATGCTGAAGATCCGACTGATGTGTAAGCACTTGATTGAAAGTACCGATACCAGGAACCTCAATCTTTTCACCAGCTTGCAGATGTGCATTGACAGTCGTAACAAAAGCTGCAACAAAAGCAGCAGCCTCATCGAGCTCTACATGGGCATACTCAGCCAAAAGCTCTTCGCAAGGCGTTCCTTCCGCGCTCTGCTCCGACTGCATACGGTAAGAGATCCTCGGAGGATAGAGTGTCATAATACCCGACGGATTCTCCTGTTCATATTCTGGATGCTTGTGAGAAGTAAAGACACCCAAACCTGCCAATGACACAGGAATCTGATCCACGGCAGCACTTCCCAGCATCTTCTGGAGGCTTCCCATCAGCATCAGACATCGTGGCATTTCTATATGGCACGATTTTTGCACTTCTAACAAAAACTCCTTATTAGTCATAAATAATGTGATATTATGGCACAAATATAGCAATATTTCTGCGAAGTTGAGCCAAATATAGGGTAGTTTAGGTATTTTTTACGATTTTTTTTGTAGAAAAACAAAAATAATGCCTAATTTTGCAGACATTTTGACAGAATAAGGTATTGGTAAAAGCACAAAAGCAAAATATCAATGAGCAATAATTACAACGAACGCGTACAAGCCATCCTCCAATATAGCCAGGAGGAGGCCGACCGTTTTCATAGTCCACTCATCAAGACAGAACATGTCATGCTTGGTATTCTCAAGTATGGCCAGGGTCGTGCTATCGAAGCTCTGCAGAGACAGGGTGTAGATGTAGAGAGCCTACGTAGTCACCTTGAGCAGAACATCTATAACACCACCAGCGACAACTGGGACAACGTCCCTTTCCACGACGGTGGCGCCACTGACACGGCCGACGATGCTGAGCAGCATCTGGCTCGTGACTGCGACCGTACGCTCAAGCTCTCACGTCTGGAGGCTCGAATGATGAAGGAGCAGCAGATCGCTCCTGAGCACATTGTGCTGGCCATGCTCAAGGATGAGCGCTCGGTGGTCAGCCAGATTCTCATGCAATACAACGTCGACTACAACTCTTATTATAAGCAGGTAGCCGAACTCGAGAACATTGATCCAAGTGAACAGAACAATACACGTGCTCACGGCCTGTCTGATGACGAGAAGAACAAGCAGCAGGGCAACAGCCTGCCAGCCGACACCTACTCGGAGAGCTTCAGCAGCAATGAGATGAGCGACGAAGAGGACGATGACGACGAGGATTCTCCTCGCAGCGCGACGCAGACCCGTCAGAACACTCAGCAGCAGTCAGCCTCTGGCACTCCAGCACTTGATAAGTTCGGTTTCGATCTTACTCAGGCTGCTCGTGACGGCAAGCTCGACCCTGTCGTAGGCCGTCAGGACGAAATTGAGCGCCTCACACAGATCCTCAGCCGCCGCAAGAAGAACAACCCGATCCTCATCGGCGATCCAGGAGTCGGCAAGAGCGCCATCGTCGAAGGACTGGCACAGCGTATCGTCCAGAAAAAGGTCAGCTGGCTCCTGCTTGACAAGCGTGTCATCTCGCTCGACATGGCAGGTCTCGTGGCTGGCACCAAGTACCGCGGACAGTTCGAGGAGCGTCTCAAGGCCGTCATCAACGAGCTGCAGCGCAATCAGGACATTATATTATATATAGATGAGATTCACACCATGGTTGGTGCAGGCAATGCGCAAGGATCAATGGATGCTGCCAACATGCTCAAGCCTGCCCTCTCGCGTGGCGAGATCCAGTGCATCGGTTCAACGACGATCGACGAGTATCGAAAGACCATTGAGAAGGATGGCGCTCTGGAGCGACGCTTCCAAAAGGTGATGGTCGAACCGACTTCGGCCGAAGATACCCTCACCATCCTCCAGAACATCCGCGACCGCTATGAGGATCATCACAACGTGCGCTTCACCGACGCTGCGCTGCAGGCCTGTGTGGCCCTCACCGACCGCTATATCACCGACCGCAACTTCCCGGACAAGGCCATTGACGCCCTAGACGAAGCTGGTTCGCGCATGCACCTCTACAGCGCTAATACTCCTGACGTCTTTGCCGAACTTGAAGGCAAGATTGAGGAAGTCAAGCAGCGCAAGGATGCCGCCATCATCAGCCAGAACTTCGAGGATGCAGCCGCCTGCCGCGACGAGCAGCGACAGCTGGAGCGTCAGCTCAAGGAAGAGCGCGACCGCTGGACTATCGAGCAGAAGAACAACCGTCCAGAGGTCTATGCAGATGTCATTGCCGAGTGTGTAGCCAAGATCACAGGTATCCCAGTGCAGAAGGTAGCAGCCAGCGAAGGCCAGAAGCTCATTGCGCTAAAGAAGATCCTTCAGGACAGCGTCATCGGGCAGGACAAGGCCATAGAGAAGACAGTACGCGCCATCCAGCGCAACCGTATTGGCCTCAAAGATCCGCAAAAGCCAATCGGCACGTTCCTCTTCCTCGGCCCTACAGGTGTGGGCAAGACCTATCTGGCCAAGCGTCTGGCAGAAGAGATGTTCAGCGCTAAGGACTCGCTTATCCGCATTGACATGAGCGAATATATGGAGAAGTACAGCGTCAGCCGACTCATCGGCGCGCCTCCAGGCTATGTAGGCTACGACGAAGGTGGACAACTCACCGAGCGTGTGCGTCGTCATCCGTATTCGGTAGTCTTGTTCGACGAGATTGAGAAGGCGCATCCAGATGTATTCAACCTCATGCTCCAGATCTTCGATGAGGGACATCTTACTGATTCTCTGGGGCGTAAGATATCTTTCAAGAACACCATCATCATCCTCACGAGCAATATTGGCAGTCGCCAGCTCAAGGACTTCGGCAGCGGCATCGGCTTTGCAGCGCGTAGCAACGAGCAGGAGAATGAACTCGCTCGTGGCGTCATCACCAAGGCGCTGCAGAAGACGTTCTCCCCTGAGTTCCTCAACCGCATTGACGACATCATCCACTTCGACCAGCTCACGCAGCCGGATATCCGTCGCATCGTCGACATCGAGCTCCGGGGCGTCCTCCAGCGCATCACCTCCCTTGGCTGTCAGATCACTGTCACAGAAGCTGCAAAGGACTTCCTCGGCCAGAAGGGGTACGACAAGCAGTATGGTGCACGTCCTCTCAAGCGTGCCGTGCAGCAGTATGTCGAAGACCTTCTCTGCGAGCAGCTCCTCCTCCACCAGGGAGAAGAGAATCTCACCTTCACGGTCGACGTGGAGGGAGACAAGACGATTGTACGACTCCAATAAAATAAATTTCCGAAAATGAAAAAACTCCTCTTCATAGATCGTGACGGTACCCTCGTCGTCGAGCCACCTGTCACCGAGCAGATTGACACCATAGATCAGATCGAATTCCTCCCACGTGTGATTCAGAACCTCTCGTTTATCCGTCATACGCTCGACTATGACTTCATCATTGTCTCTAATCAGGATGGCCTAGGTACAGACGCTAATCCTCGTGACAGATTCGACGAGTTCAACAACCTCATTCTCCGCGTCTTCCACACAGAGGGCGTTGACTTTGAGGAGCAGTATTATGACGAACATTACCCAGAGGACAACCACCCTAACCGCAAGCCTGGAACAGGAATGCTGCAGAAGTTCATAGACGGCAATGGCACGGAGTATGATCTGGCGAACTCTTACGTCATCGGCGATCGCATGAGCGATGTGCAGTTAGCCAAGAACCTCGGCTGCAAGTCGATATTATTATCTTCTGAGGACAATCAGGAAGCCACTTTTGTAGCCAAAGACTGGGACGCTATCTGTGCATACCTCTTTGCAGGAGAGCGCAAAGCCTCTGTCCGCCGCACCACCAAAGAGACAGACATCGACATCCAGATCGACCTTGACGGAACTGGTAAGACCGACATCTCGACTGGCCTCGGCTTCTTTGTCCACATGCTCGAGCAGATCGGCAAGCACTCGGGCATGGATCTCACCATACACGTCAAGGGTGATCTCAACGTCGACGAGCATCACACCATCGAAGATACCGGCATCGCACTCGGCGAATGTATTGCGAAGGCCCTCGGCAACAAGCGCGGCATAGGTCGCTACGGTTTCTGTCTGCCTATGGACGACTGCCTCTGCACCGTTGAGACAGACTTCGGTCACGCCTCTGAGGCCCAGACGCAGGTAGCGCTCGACTTCGGCGGCCGTCCTTGGCTTGTTTGGGACGCCGAGTTCCACCGTGAGTATGTCGGCGACATGCCTACAGAGATGTTCCTCCACTTCTTCAAGTCTTTCTCCGACAGCGCCAAGATTAACCTCAACATCAAGGCCAAAGGCGATAACGAGCATCACAAGATCGAAGGTATCTTCAAGGCCCTCGCTCGCTCCCTTCAGATGGCTATCCGCCGCGACATCCACCACTTCCAGTTGCCTTCTTCTAAGGGAGTTCTCTAAAAAGGAATTAGTATATACAAAATATCACCACCCTCTGTATTAGCAAATACAAAAGGGTGGTGATATTGTTTCGAATAGTTGGTATTTAGGATTTATCCGTTTGGGATAATATTACAAGCTATTATACGATGGAGAGAAAGTATCGCCCTTGGTGATATCTCCGGTCGAAGAACCAAGACGGAGCCATCTGCTGCGCTGTGCTGAGGTACCATGGTTGAACGACTCAGGAACTGTATAACCGCGAGCCTTCTTCTGCAGATAGTCATCGCCAATCTTCTGAGCTGCATTCAAGCCTTCCTCAATGTCTCCAGCCTCCAATGAATGGTACATCTGATTATCATGATAAGCCCAGACACCTGCATAGAAGTCTGCCTGAAGCTCGAGGCGAACACTGATCTGATTGCTCTCAGCCTCACTGACGCGACGCATCTGAGCATGAGCCTCATTGAGCGTACCCAACAAATACTGTACATGGTGACCAACCTCATGAGCAATAACGTATGCATAGGCGAAATCGCCATCAGCACCAATCTGCTGCTTCATATTCATAAAGAATGAAAGGTCAAGGTACACGGTCTGATCAGCAGAGCAGTAGAAAGGACCTGTGCTTGAGCTAGCACCACCACAACCTGACTGAACAGCATCAGTAAACAACACAAGCTTTGGAGCCTGATAAGTACGTCCCATCTGCTGGAAGATCTTTGACCAGACATCCTCAGTACCAGCGAGAATCTTACGAGCGAAAGTAGCAAGTTCCTGCTCTTCTGCCGATGCGACATATTCAGTCTGCTCAGTCTGTTCGCTCTGCGTTGGCATTCCGCCACCGACAAGGCCTCCCAGGATGCTACCAAGTCCTCCTCCGCCTAATGTCGACATCACAAGGACAACTACAAGCACAAGGCCGATAATACCGCAGCCGCCTTTCTTGCCGCCACCATTACTGCCCTTACCAGACATAAACATCTGCAGGAGCAAGCCCAGGATATTGAGGCCACCGCCTCCCATGCTTCCAAAACTACCACCGCCGCGTTGACCACGGCGATCGTCTACATTCTGACTCTCACGTCTTCCGTCAAGTTTCATAAAGACAATAGATTATAAAGGTTTTTATAGTTCTCGTAGGATCGATGCAATCTTCTCGAACGTAGTGATTCGCGTTGGCACCAATGGCAAGCGGAGCACATTCTCGCAATAGCCCATTGCATTGAGCATGGCCTTCACGCCAGCAGGATTGCCATCGACAAAGAGCAGTGAGAAGAGCTCCTTGAAGCGATGGTGGATCTTAAGTGCCGATGAGTACTCACCCTCCATTGCAAGGCGCACCATCTTGGCAAATTCCTTAGGGAATGCATTGCCAATCACCGAGATAACACCCTCTGCGCCAAGAGTGATAAGTGGGAAGGTGATGCCGTCATCGCCGCTCAGGACGGTGAAGTTCTCAGGCTTATTCTTGATAATATCGTCAATCTGATCGAAGTTGCCAGAAGCCTCCTTGATAGCAATGATATTTGGATGAGTAGCGAGACGCAAGGTGGTAGCAGCTGTCATATTGACACCTACACGACCTGGGACGTTATAGAGGATCACAGGGATCGGACTAGCATCTGCAATGGCTGTAAAGTGCTGGAAGAGACCTTCCTGGCTTGGCTTGTTGTAGTAAGGAACGACGCTCAGGATAGCGTCAATGCCGCGCCAGTCGCCGTTCTTCAGTTCATCGACGATGGCCATGGTGTTATTGCCGCCACATCCAAGGACGATAGGGATGCGGCCACGTACCTGCTCTACGACGAGCTTACGGACCTTGGCACGCTCCTCGGCGCTCAGGGTTGGTGTCTCAGCGGTGGTGCAGAGTACTGCGAGGAAGTCTGCACCAGCAGTCACCTGATATTCAACAAGACGCAACAATGCTTCGTAGTCGACCGACATATCGGCCTTGAAAGGAGTAATCAGGGCGATGCCCATTCCTTTTATGTTTGCCATAACGAATTGTATAGTTTTTGGGGCTTTTTATTTATTTCGGGCGCAAATATAATAAATAATGTGATAAGTCAAACCAAAAACGCAAAAAAGTTATCAAATTTTCAGTGCACCGACGATTTCCGATACATTTTGACAGCCATGGCGGTCAAGATACTCGTTGATTCCATCGACAATCTTGACAGTCACTGCAGGGTCGATGAAGTTGGCAGTACCTACCTCAATGGCTCGTGCGCCACAAAGCATGAACTCAATAGCGTCTGTTGCATTCATGATGCCACCCAGACCGACGATAGGGATCTGCACAGCGTTGTAGACCTGCCATACGCAGCGCAAGGCGATAGGCTTGACTGCTGCGCCGCTCAGACCTCCTGTGATGGTGCTGAGAATTGGACGCTGACGCTCAGCATCAACAGCCATGGCCAGAACAGTGTTAATGAGGCTGACTGAGTCGGCTCCTGCCCCCTCCACTGCCTTGGCGATCTCGGCGATGCTGGTGACGTTAGGAGTGAGCTTGACGATGAGAGGCTTATTGTATACAGCGCGTACTGCACTAACGACCTCAGCTGCCATCTCAGGCTTAGTACCAAAGCCCATGCCGCCTGCCTTGACGTTAGGGCATGAGATGTTGAGTTCTACAGCAGGAATGGTGGCTACCTCGTTGAGCATACGTGCACCCTCGACATAATCCTCGATGCAAGAACCTGAGAGATTGACTATGACGTTGGTCTTGAGATGCTCCAGCGTCGGATGAATATGATCAACATAATACTGCACACCCTTGTTCTGCAGACCAACGGCATTGATCATACCAGAAGGCGTCTCTGCGAGGCGTGGATAGGCGTTGCCCTGACGTGGATGAAGCGTCGTACCTTTGACGATGAAGCCACCAAGGCGCTCAAGGTCAATGAAATCGCTGAACTCAGTACCATAGCCGAAGGTACCTGAGGCGGTGAGGACTGGATTCTTGAGTTCAAGACCAGCTATATTGGTTGTAAGATTTGCCATAGTTTAATGAATAATGAGTAATGATTAATGATTAATTAAATGAATAATGTCTGATAAAAAAACAATTTCAAAAACAGACTGGAACCAGATTTCAGCAAACCTGCATTCAATTATTAATTATTCATTATTAATTATTAATTTTTCTATTACCACTTGAGATCTTTGATATCAAACACCGGACCCTCCGAGCAGACGCACTTATGACCATCCTTGGTATCCTCCACACAGCAGAGACAGACGCCAAGGCCACAAGCCATCTTATTCTCGAGGCTGACCTCGCAGAACTTCGGAGCCTCATTCTGCTTCCACTGGCCGACAACTTTGGCTACTGCCTTCATCATAGGTCCAGGGCCACAGACGCGAATTGCATCAAAGGCTCCCTCCTGCAGTACAGTATGCTGCGTAGCGAAGCCCTTCTGACAATAAGGTCGACCCTCTGCATCACATCCCTCCAAACCAGGGACGACGCTTCCGTCCTCAGTTGTAGCATAGACAGCACCTGCTTGCTTGTACTGTGCAACATTGACCAGATCTGTGCAACTTCTTGCACCCAAGAGGTAAGTAACCTGAGCTCCCTGCTGCTGAAGCGCAAAGCCAGTTTCGAGCAATGGAGCCACACCCACGCCACCACCGATGAGAAGGAAGCGACCCTGTGTAGGCTCAAGGGTAAAGCCGTTACCCAATGGATAGACAATATTTAAAAGATCGCCCACGCGAAGGCTAGCTAACTGATTGGTGCCATTACCAGCACGCTGAATGAGCAGCCAAAGTTCGTTGGCTTCACGGTCAATACGGTGGATCGAAATCGGACGACGAAGGAACACTTTAGGTTCGCCATCTACTCTGAGTTCTGCAAATTGTCCAGCCTTGCACGCTGCAATAGGGGAGCCATCAGCTGGAGTCAGACGAAGCATGAACAGTCGGTCGGTCAGAACCTCGTTGCTCAATACCTTAAAGTCGGTGATGTATTTTTTCATAAGCGTATATTTACGTTCTATTAGACTTTTTACCTTTAAACGTAATAATCCCTCAAATATTGTGAGAAGTGCGCTTATAACGAAAATATGGAGGTTTTTATTTTATGCATTTTTCAAGATTATCAAAAGTGATTTTTATCACCCATACATCTACTAATTAATCCCAGATCTCACCACACACCAATCTTTCCTTCCAATTATCATTTTATAGCCAAAAGCACTTATTTTATTTATTTATAACGTTTTACACAATCCACAAAACAAACTTTCAATACCTCATGCATTATTTTTATCCCCATTTTGCATGCCCACTTCTACAAATCGCTAACTCACGCATTATAAACCGCTGATTTCTCGCCATTTATACACACACCATTACTTTACATATCCAACACATACAAACAAACATATCACAAATCACCATTTTATATTTTTACCACTATCCAGAGCCGCATCTTTGCATATTCTCCGTATTTTTCGCTCCTCGGCCAAAACACCCATTTTGAGCCTCTTTGAAGCCAATATTATAGCAAAGAGGAAAAAACACCCTCGCGTGTACATTTTTATTTAAATTGATTTGGCAATTTCATTTTTTTTGACTACTTTTGCAGCCAGTAAAACAATAAACCTATATATGAACATTTCCGAGTTCACCAACATATTTCTGCCTAACCTCCTGTCGCAATACATTGATGGCGATCTGCCGTTTCACGCGCTCGTAGATACCGACCTCTGGAAGCAGGTCTTCCCAGAGACGAAAAAGCCGAACGAGAAGCCTGGGATCCTGTGGTATCAGATCCAGCTCAACAGCTTTGCACTCCAGGATGGCACCTTGCTCCTCACCTTCTCATTGCCAGAACCCAATCAGGCCAATCAGCCGAAGTTCGCTGGCATCCGACTGAACCGCGCGACCAACGAGGCTGTCTATTACGTCCTCTACAAGCCGAAGTTCTACGACGATCAGTGGGACATCTGGTATCTGCCCCTACCTCAGGGCAAGGAGAAGATGAAGATGGAATTCAAGTGCAAGATTGACGGCACAAGCAGCTTGCGCAACTTTGTCTTCACCGTGCAACAACTCAAGTTCGAAAGTGAGGACTATGGCACAACCTTGATGGATCTGCTGAAGCGACGTGTCAAGGACGCGCTCTCGACACAGGACAACTGATACCCCTTTCACCTACCAATAAAGTACAACAAGGTACTATGATATTTGACCTTCAGTCAGACTACAAGCCCATGGGCGACCAGCCAGAAGCTATCCGGCAGTTGTCAGAAGGAGTGCTCGAGGGGAATCCTGCGCAGACGCTGCTTGGCGTAACTGGATCTGGCAAGACGTTCACAATGGCCAACGTCATTGCTGAGACGGGGAGGCCAACCCTCATCCTGAGCCACAACAAGACGCTGGCAGCTCAGCTCTACAGCGAGATGCGCGCCTTCTTCCCCAACAATCAGGTGGAGTACTTTGTCAGCTACTACGACTACTACCAGCCTGAGGCCTATATCCCATCGAGCGACACCTATATCGAGAAGGATCTGGCAGTTAATATGGAGCTCGACCAACTGCGTCTCTCAGCCACCAACGCTCTCCTGAGCGGCCGACGCGACATTGTAGTCATCAGTTCGGTGAGCTGTCTCTACGGCATTGGCAATCCTGAGGACTTCCACGCCAACATGATCACGGTGGAGGTCGGACAGGAGATCGACCGCGACGAACTGCTCCGCAAGCTGCTCAACGCGCAGTATACACGCAACGACGTGGCGCTGCAACGCGGCAACTTCCAGTGCAAGGGAGAGACCGTAGATGTGTTCCTCGCCTCGACCGACCTTATTGTACGTATCAACTTCTGTTTCGACGAGATTGAGGAGATCGAGACGCTCGACGTAATGACAGGCCACGTGCTGCAGCATTTTGATCGTTACGTCATCTCCCCTGCCAACATCTTCACAACCACCAAGGAGCGCGTAGAGAGCGCCGTAGACGAGATCACGCTCGACTTGGGCAAGCAGATCGCCTTCTTCGAGGAACTTGGCGAACCAGAGAAAGCCGCACGTATCCGCGAGCGTGTCACCTACGACCTCGAGATGATCAAGGAAGTGGGCTACTGCTCTGGCATCGAGAACTACAGCCGCTACTTCGACGGCCGACCCGCAGGCTCACGTCCTTTCTGTCTGCTCGACTACTTCCCGAAGGACTTCCTGCTCATCGTCGACGAGAGCCACGTCACCATTCCGCAGATCCGCGCTATGAGCGGCGGCGACTTCCAGCGCAAGTCGAACCTCGTGAACTACGGCTTCCGCCTCCCCTCAGCCATCGACAACCGTCCGCTGAGGTTCGAGGAGTTCGAGTCGCTTACACCTTATACTATATATGTAAGTGCCACCCCAGCCGACTACGAGCTGACACGCTGCGAGGGTGTAGTGGCCGAACAGGTGATCCGCCCTACTGGATTGCTTGATCCGATCATCGAGGTCCGTCCGTCAGAGAATCAGATCGACGACCTCATGGAGGAGATCCAGCAGACCATCGAAGCTGGCGAGCGTACCCTTGTCACAACTCTCACCAAGCGCATGGCCGAAGAGCTCGACGAGTACCTGCGCGAACACGGCATCCGCTGCGCCTACATACACAGCGACGTCGATACGCTCGACCGTGTACGCATCATGGATGAACTGCGCGAAGGGGTGCACGACGTCTTGGTAGGCGTCAACCTCCTACGTGAAGGCCTCGACCTCCCAGAGGTATCGCTCGTAGCCATCCTCGACGCCGACAAGGAAGGCTTCCTGCGCAACGAGCGCTCACTCACCCAGACCGTCGGACGAGCAGCGCGTAACGTGCATGGTCGCGCCATCATGTACGCCGACAGCATCACAGGCTCCATGCAGCGCACCATCGACGAGACTGAGCGCCGACGCATCAAGCAGATGCGCTACAACGAGGAGCACGGCATCACGCCGCAGCAGATCATCAAGCCGCGTAAGTCCTTGCTCGACAACGAACAGCTCGCTGAGACTCGCGCCGCCTTCGAGCTGCAGAAGAAACCTGCTATGGTGGCCGACGAGACGCTCCTGTCCTACCACGCCACCTCAGGCAAAGCCGCTGGCCGCCAGCAAGCTCAGGAGACACCTGAGATGCTCAAAGCCGAGATCGACCGCGCCAAGGAGAAGATGCTGGCCGCTGCCAAGGCCCTCGACTTCATGGAGGCAGCCAACCTGCGCGACTACATGCTCATGCTGACAGAGAAGTATGAGAAGATTAAATACTAGGCCCACAGATACCTGCTAACCGCATTGCAGCCTATCCCAAGCCATCATTATCAACCAGGCCAGAGGCGCCTCTAACCGCATTGAGGCAAACCGAAGGCCACAAAACTTTATTATCACTATGAAGAGCGACATCGAAATCGCACGTGAATGTAACCTTGAGCGCATCCAGAAGATCGCCGAGAAGACAGGTATCGCCGTAGAGGACATCTACCCTTACGGCCACCACATCGCCAAAGTACCACTGAGCTACATTGACGAAGAGAAGGTTAAGAAGAGCAACCTCATCCTCGTGACCTCTATCAGCGCCACCAAGGCAGGTATCGGCAAGACCACCGTATCTATCGGCCTTGACCTCGGCCTCAACAAGATCGGCAAGAAGGCTATCGTCGTATTGCGCGAGCCATCACTCGGCCCATGCTTCGGCATGAAGGGTGGTGCAGCTGGCGGCGGCTATGCACAGGTATTGCCAATGGAGAAGATCAACCTCCACTTCACTGGCGACTTCCATGCAGTAACCTCTGCTCACAACATGATTACCGCGTTGATGGACAACTACTTCTATCAGCGCCGCAAAGAGCTTCCACCTCTCAAGCAGGTACTCTGGAAGCGCGTGCTCGACGTCAATGACCGTGGCCTCCGCAAGATCGTACAGAGCCTCGGTGGCCTCAACAACGGCATCACCGCTGAGAGTGGTTTCGACATCACCCCAGCTTCTGAGATCATGGCCATCCTCTGCTTGGCTACCTCGCGCGAAGACCTCCGTCGCCGCATCGAGAACATCCTCCTCGGCTACCGCTATGACGGCACCCCATTCACCGTCAAGGACTTGGGTTGCGCTGGCGCCATCTGCGTATTGCTCGAAGATGCCCTCATGCCAAACCTCGTACAGACCACCGAGAACACCCCAGCGCTCGTACACGGCGGTCCATTTGCCAATATCGCACACGGCTGTAACACCATTCTGGCTACCAAGCTCGGCATGTCACTCGCTGACTACACCGTCACCGAGGCAGGCTTCGGTGCAGACCTCGGCGCAGAGAAGTTCCTCGACATCAAGTGCCGCAAGGCTGGCCTCTGCCCTAAGCTCACCGTGCTCGTAGCCACCTGCAACGGCCTCAAGATGCACGGCGGCGTACCAGCTGACATGATCAAGGAGCCAAACATGGAAGGCTTGAAGAAGGGCTTTGCCAACCTCGACCGCCACGTGCGCAACCTCCAGGGCTTCGGCCAGACCGTCCTCGTAGCCTTCAACCGCTTTGCCAATGATACCGACGACGAGATCCAGTGCCTCATCGACCACTGCCAGAATGACCTCGGCGTACGTTGCGTAGTCAACGACGGCTTCGCTCACGGCGGTGAGGGTGCCAAGGAGCTCGCAAAGGCAGTCGTAGAGACCATCGAGCAGAATCCTTCTCAGCCAACGCTCAACTTCACCTATCAGGACGACGAGACTCCAAAGGCCAAGATCGAGGCAGTAGCCAAGAAGATCTACGGCGCAGAGACCGTCAGCTTCAGCGAGAAGGCCATGAAGATGCTCAAGCTCGTGCACGACTCAGGCCTCGACAACTTCCCTGTCTGTGTGGCTAAGACGCAGTTCTCATTCACTCCTGATCCAAAGCGCGTAGGTGCTCCTACAGGCTTCAACTTCGACATTCAGGACATCGTCATCAACCAGGGCGCTGAGTTCATCGTCGCTATCGCAGGCGAGATGATGCGTATGCCAGGACTCCCTAAGGTTCCAGCTGCTGAGCAGATTGACATTGACGAGAATGGTATTATTTCTGGATTGTCGTAATTTTTACTCCCCTTTTACTCCCCTTATAAACAATGAAAAAGCTTTTTCCCATCGTAGCTCTGCTCCTCGCCTCTTGCGCAGGCAATCAGCAGACCAACAACGAGACTACCGCTCCTGCTGAAGAAGAGGTAGCCTACGTTGACACCCTCGCTGCCAATCACCCAGAGTATCTCCCAGAGATCGCCGTAGGCAGCGAAGCCCCTAACTTTGCCGCTCCAGACACCCTCGGTCAGGTGGTCAACCTCACCGACTTCGCTGGCAAGTGGGTAGTCGTAGACTTCTGGGCCTCATGGTGTGGCGACTGCCGCCGCGAGATGCCAGAGGTACAGGAGCTCTTTGCCGAGCTCAACGGTCAGCAGATCAAGGGTGCTGACGTGCAGTTCCTCAGCCACTCATTCGACCGCGCCGAGGAGAACTGGAAGTCTTACCTCCGCGCCAACGAGATGCCTTGGCCACAGATCAGCACCCTCGAGCCTAAGTGGAAGGACATTGCTGTCACCCAGGCTTACGGCCTCCATTGGATTCCAGCCTTCATCCTCATCTCACCAGAGGGTAAAGTTGCTGGCAAGGCCATCACCGCCAAGGGCCTCCGTCAGGTCGTCAAGGACGCGAGCAAGTAATCAGAAGTAATCACTCTGCGTCACCACAAAACTCGGACACGCCTTATGGGCAAATTGATAATGTCCATAGAGTTTTGCCTCGGGGAACTCCCTGTGAAGCTGCGTCAGCAGTTGCTGTAGTGACGCTTTCTGCTGAGGAGTACGTGTATCTTTTGGCGTCTTGCCATCGGCGGCGCATCCACCGATATAACAGATGCCAATAGAATGTAGGTTATGCCCTACGCAATGTGCTCCCACCTCATTTACGAGACGGCCGGTTTTTACCGTGCCGTCTCTATATATTATATAATGGTAGCCAATTTTGGCAAATCCCTTCTGTCTGTGCCAGCGGTCGATGTCCTCCAACGTGAAGTCTTTACCTTCTGGCGTGGCACTGCAGTGTAGTATGATGCTATCAATCTTTCTCATAGCCTTCACAATCTATCTCATTGATTTACTATCGTCAGACTTACCTTTTCTTTTCGGTACTCAGCCTTTTTCAGTCTCTCAACCAGTCGGTCAAACAGCATGGCAGAATGTACGACGAGCCCCGAGATTCTCTTCCTGCCCACCACGATAGAGCCATCCTTGCACAGAAACGGACCATTGCCGATGCGTAGTACGGGGAAACACCCTCGGTGCACAGGGTTAAACATCAGCGTTGGCACCTTGCGGCACATCTTCTTATTATGTCGCAGCCACAGCGGATATTTTCCTGCTGGCAGATAGAGTGTCGGATGCTCCAGCGTATCGCACACCATTTTGCCACTGATACTCATCTGGCCCTCCACGCCATAAGGTCCGAAATGTATCCTTTTCATTATGATTTCCATTTTCTCGAAGTTAACAAGTCAACAAATTAACATAATACTCGCTATAATCCTTGCAGCCCTCTGGCAACTGGTGTCTGACCACCTGCGGCGTCAACTCCCTGAGCTGCAAGAAGAGGCTCTCCCCAGGCGAATCATCATCAGGATAGATATGCAGCGTCACGCCTAAGCGCATGGCAATCTCTCTGATAGGGGCCAGATCCTCCTTGCGCAGCATAGTGGCCGAAGGCACAGCCACCGCCTTATGACCAGCCGAGAGCGCTGACCAGCAGTCAGAGCAGCCTTCTGTGACATACAAGGCCTCCGATGGCTGCAACCTCTGCAAGATCTGCTGATTATAGAGGTGGCACTCAGTACCTCGTGGAAATCGGAACCGCGGTTCGTCCTCCAGTTGCGGCTGAGCATATTTTCCCAAGTAGCGCCACTGCACAGTCTGCAGCTTCCCCTCTATCGTGTAGTAAGGTATCAGCAGGTGCGTGTGCGTACTGCTGATGCCACACCAGCGTATCACGCGCTCGTCAAGATGACGCTCGTCGAAGAGGAAACGTCTTGCCTCATCAGTCAGCACAGGATCAGCCACCAGCGGCGCCAGTCGCATAGGGTCCATCGTGACGATGACCTCCTTGGCCACAGGTTGCACCTCACGCGTAGGCAGATGGTCAAAGTGCCTCAACTCCTTCTCATCCGTCACGATGATGCCGAAGGCTTGTGCCAGCCAGCTCACCGCATCTCTGAAACTAAGGCCTAACACTCCCCTCACCAGCGCCACGCTATCCCCTTGGCAATCACACACAAAGCAACGGTAGCGGTTGCGCTTCACATTGAAGTGCAGCGAACTGTGCTTGTCCTTGTGGTTGTAGCAGAGCGCCAGATGATTCCTGACTTTCAGCCCTAAGGCTTCAGCGACCTGCTCTATAGGCAGGTCACTGACTTTTTGTATATCCAGTTTCGAAAACATCACATCTGCTTTTGATAGACATTCTTCTGCACCTTCACGATCATGCCTTTGGACTTCCATTTTGAGAGAAATACCCTTGCCTCCGTGTCGAGCTCATTGCGCACGATCAGGTCTTCCAGCTGCATGCGGTTGAAGGTCGTAGTGAGCTGATCATAGAGCGACTTACGCTGGTCGATCTTTGCCCCCTGCTTCTGCTTCGCATAATACTCCTCATAGAGTTTACCCCAGCGCATGTTGGCCGAATTGAGGCAGTAGTAAGCCAAGAACTTGTAGATCCTGATGCAGAGCCTTTGTATCTGCGCCACACTACGCATCACGGCACCACGCACCTGCTTCTGCGCCATGCGGTTCTCCAACAGATAGAGGTAGTAGATGAGCCCCACGCAGCGGAAGGCATTGACCGAAGCGCGTTTTCTGAAAGCGTCGAGCGAGAGATACCCCTTCGTACCCACATCCTTCAACTCCCTGACCTTGCGGCAAGTATCGTCAGTAAATCGGTCGATGTGCCTATTCATCCATGACGTGTCGAGTAGCATCGTGGGTTGCAGCTCGCCATCGGCATCGTAGGTATCATCCATCATCAGCGTCAGCGCCTCGTTGATCAGCCACTCCTCACCTTCCTGCAGTCGGCGGAAGAGTGCAGGCTTGCTTCCTGCCTCATCTTCCAGCGAACAGAGTATGACACGGCTGCAGCCGCCTCCCATGATCTCGCGCTTGTTGTAGATCTCGTCCACATCCTGCGGGGTGGCACAGAACATACTGCAGATACACACATCGGCATTACCGCTGTACGAATTGTCAGAAGCAAAGTCCTGACCGAATTTCGAACCGAGGTCGTAAGCCACACGCATCACCGTACGGAGGTTAGAGAAACCGTTCTTTCCTGCATCGCCCAGCTGTGCCAGCTCCTCTGCCCACATCCAGAAGGTCAGATAGTCGCCCAGGATGCGCTTGTAGAAGTCGCTTCGCTTCACGATGATGGTCTTCGAAGTGGCAGGCGGAATGCAGCGTATCGTGGTCTTGGGAGCCTCGCCGATCTTCTCGTTCTGCGTGCGTGCATTCTTCTTCTCACGATACTCCTGCTCCGCTATTCGCTGCTGCTCATCCAGGGCCTCCAGAGTCGGATCGATGATCTGCTTCACCACCTCCGAGAAGCAGCGCTTGCCTGTGCTGGGTGGTGCTTCGATGATCGTCTGCAGAAGTATGGCATGTGGCTGAAGGTCATACGGATACTTCAATCTGATGCGTGAGGCAATGGCACCCAGTGGCGAGAGGTCAGAGATAAAGATCGGCACCTTGCGGTTAGGTGGCGCCATGCCTAAGTGCTGACGTATGATGATGGGCATATCGCCCTCCTTGATCGGCAGCTTCAGGCTCTCCACTGGCTTATCAGGCATCTCAAAATCATCGTCTTCGTAATCGTCTTCGATGATGGTTGTCGTTTCTTTTTCCATATTAGACGATCATTTTGATAGCGTTAGCAACTTCCTGATACACCATAAATGCAAAACTCTCGTGATCGAAATCCGGCTGCATCGCCTTAAAGGCGAACTGCAGGCTGTTATCTTCCTTGCGTATCAGGGAGACGTACTTGCCGTTGAATACCTTCGGATTGCGCGTATGTGGTTTGACATGCGAAGCCTCCTCCTCAAAACGGAAGCCCTCCTTCCCCTGAAGCAATGTGCCTGAAAGGCGCTTCCTCGTAGTTACCTCACTGCCTGGCTGCAAGGAGCACACCAGATTTGTGTTGCTGAATTCTTGTTTCATACAAACAATTATTAATTATTAATTTTTTCATTCACATCGGAATGATCTCTCCCACGGTGCAATCCAGAAACGAACTGCCCTTATACTCTCTGGCCGCAAAACGCAGCGACGCCCATACCATCGACCCTGCCGCCAGCTTGATCTGATTGCCGAGCAGCGAAGCTACATAAGAATTTTCATACTTGCCCCCACACTCCTGCAGCACAAGGACCGACTTCTGCGTCTGGCCATTCTGTGTAGTCACCGACACTGGCTCCGACTGACTGATTACCTTAAACATCGATTTCATTACTTGATCGTATTAAGTGGTTAAACATCATTTTTTATAGTTCTCTGCAGAAAACTTTTTTTTTGATGGCGCAAAGGTACGGCACATTCCATCGCCATTCAATACTTTGTATCATAACCCCCATGTTATGATACACCATACTTCTTTTTCAGCACGAACCTACGGATTTCTTCATCTGTAGGCTCCCCATAATGCACCAGCATCATATCTCTCAGCAGGAGGTCTATATCATCGCACAACGTCTGGTTGCCGACAGTCAGAGCCGCCCTTCTCTTTTCGTTAATAATATGTACGCACACACGCATATAAGCATCATAGCAGCGTGGAGCCGACCCACTATCGAGTATGCGGTAGAGGGTGCGCCGACTCAGCCCATACTCCTTTTCGAGCTGGGAAAAAGTGACATTCTTAAAATTCTTCAGTATAAACTTCAAAGCCATGGTCAGAGCATTCTGCTCCGTCACCATGAGTTCGCCTGTGCAGGAATTTGCCATCGTTTTAGTCGATTGTGCAAGTTCCTCTCACATCCTCAGCTTTCAGAGCTCATTAAGTCGACTTTCACCGAATCAGCAGAGGATTGCGAGTTAGTAAAAAAATTGTGATGTGTATAGATACAAGAAGAGCCAAAGCCTTGGCACCCCAAAGCCTTGACACACACGAATTTACCCCTATGAATTTGACTAAGTCTTATTCACAGGGGTAATATATAATTATAGGAAACCCTTGTAGCCAAAGTTCTGTAATTGTTAATGTAAATAATCTATATAAGAACTATAGCTGCAAGTATTGATATGCAATATTTAATTTATGGATTATCGTTATAGGACACGCCGATCTGTAAAGAATCTACTTCAAAATTAATATTTCCAGCCTATGTTTTTATTTCTGCGTGCAAAGATGTTTTATTTTTTCGACATCACCAAATATTTGAGGAGAAATCTGCGATAAGACATGCGTTTTTCCTCAAATCTGCTTTTTAGCTGTCAGTTTTATATATTTGTTAACTTGTTAACTCCAACGATTCCCCATTATTCTGTGCTGGAAGAATGGGGATTAACTACATTTATATAATTAGTATCGCGCGCATTATATAATGTAATATAATACTATAATACATAGTCTAAAGAGCTCTTTAGAGAAAGAGGAAACAGACAAAGAGGAGAAAAGTGAGAGGGTGACGGTTAACAAGTTAACATTGCAACTTTCCCCTAAAGAGACGGGGCAGAAAAGATAGGCGTCACGAGGGGCGGGAAACAGCAGCGCGTGGGGCGGGAAACCGCAGCACGAGGGGCGGGAAAAGTATTGCGGCAAAGCAGGAAAATGCGTATCTTTGCAGCGTGATTTTCGAGGTCATAAGTTATGACAGCGGCCGGACATAAGTTAAGACCGACGGAGATCATAAGTATTAACCCCAAAACCTATCGTTATGATCAACTATTCCATTACCATGCGTAGCGTGAACGCAAACCTCTTTGAGATCAATCAGGCCAAATCACGCATCAAGGCGGCACAGGCAGCAGGTCAGGAACCATCGGCTGAGGATGTGGCGCTCGTAGCTACAGAGAAGCAGAACGCGTTCGCTTCGGCTCAGTACACTGACGTAATGACCATCGAGAAGTTCGCACGTCACATCGCCACCCACGGTTGCGTATACTCACGTGCCGACATCTCAGCCATCCTCTACATGGCAGTAGATTGTATGCGCGAGCAGCTGCTCGAAGGCAAGAAGATCCGCTTGGGCGATCTGGGCGACTTCTCAATCACGCTCAATTCGAAGGGCGCTGAGTCGGCAGAGAAGTTCTCGGCTCAGAACATCACCGGTGTCAAGGTGGTGTGGGACGCTGGCTCGGAGTTTAAGAACCTCATGCAGGATGCCGAGTTCAACCTCGTGGCAAGCCGCAACGCGCAGGCGGCGCTCATCAAGGCCGTCAAGGCTGGCGAGACCTACGTGGATCTCACCAAGACCGATGGCGATGATGATCCAAATGGTGGCGGAGGTCTGCAGAACCCTCTCCCGATGCATCCATTGGGCATCTCGATCACCAGCATCGGCGGAAAGACTTATGGTCAGAAGCTGACAGTCGTCCCAGGCGTTGAATACCCCGTCTATGGCACGAAGCTGACCGAGCTTTCTGGCGACAACTTCAGCTGCACCGAAGGCAATAACTTTGTGTTCAATCCGATCTCTGACGAGACTGGCACACTGAAGGTCGAAGTAGACAATGGACTCAGTACCAATGAGTCGACCATCACCTGCGACGTGTTCGATGATCGTATCTTTATGATCAAGGCACAGGGTGTATAACAACCGCCATGACCGATGAAGCCTTCGCTCAAAGAATGGACAGCCATCATCCTCCTCATCGCAGGAGTGGTGATGGCCTTTATCGCTCTCTTCCTCCCTCCTCCCGGGAAGATAGACGACAGCGTGCTCTACCTCTTCGCCCAGATCCTGATCTATGCTGGCAGCATCTTTGGTATTGATGTCTACATCAAAAGGCAGATAGATAAGAAATAGCAATAGCACCCCCTCACCCAGATATGCGGTGAGGGGGTGCTATATTTCGTTACTTTGTTAACTTGTTAACTTTGAAAAATTACTTGACGAGGCGGAGGCTACATCCGTTTTCGCGGTTGGTACTCGCTCCGTACACGTTGAATACAGAATTCGAAAATGCCGCATCGTATGCGTAATCGGCGTCATTAGGTTTAGAAGACCAATAGTAGCCGTAGTTTGTATATTGTATGTCACCGTTTTTGTGCTGTCCTGCACTAGGAAGACAAACCAGACCAAGGGCAGTCACTTCGTCCAAAGTATAGGTATCACTCAATGTACCACTGAAATCATCAGGCGCTATGATAAGGCATCCTGCTGTTGAGCCAACTGTGACTCCTGCCTTGTAGAGATTTGAGGCATTGGTACGGGTTTGTTTAAGATAAAGCCATTCTTCATAACTCAAGGCATACAGGCCTGAGGTACCTTCGACGATCAAACCGCCATTGCTTTCGGCAAAGAAAGGAACATCAGTTGTGGTGGTGGTACCATCATCGTACGTCTCTGCATAAGACGCAGCCTGAGTCTTTGTCCAGAAGAAATGGCCAACGTGACTTGCATTCCATGTGGTCGGAAAGTCCGTCTGTTTATTCTCAAACTTAAAGTCGCTGCCATTCCAGTACAAGTTGCTCTTGGTGAACTTAACCTTCTTGGAAGCACTTACAGAGAAGTCTCCAAGAAGGAGGTTCGGATCAGCGATTGTCAGCTCGTAATACAAGCCAGCATCGAGTCCGGTTGTGGTTGTTTTGATTTCTGTAGTACCATCATAGATAGAAAGCCCGTAACCAGAACCCGCAGGTACAACTATATAGTAAGTACCAGTTGTGGTAGCGGTTAAGACGCTCTTTGGGGTTACAGTTGTATTTAAAGTAAAGCTGGCATCATTAGTTGGAGCTTCCAAATAGTCTATGTATTCACCGTTGTCGTACTTTACTCTAATATCAATACTTCCCTTCTGGTTGTCTATCTTGATGATTGCTACCTTAGGCTGCATAGCGATAGACAAACTAGATTCACCTGTTGTTGTAGATGCGGTAGCACCAGCCATGGCGAAGAGGTTTGCTACAGAATTACCCTCACCGGTAAGCTCACCAGTCTGATTAGCGAAGTAAACCTTATTTGATGGATAAAATGCATACCATGTGACTGGAGATGCAGTAACCTCGGCATCCTCACTCGCAAAGTTTGTAGCATTCTTTTCAAAGGTGTAGAATCCTGAATAATCTGTATTGGTCACCTTCACCTTGTCACCTGTTGCGAAAGCAAATGACCAAGTAGTAGCCGAATTATCAATGGTGGCGCGTGTCTCCGCTGGCTGCTCTATTGTTGCATTGAGCACCATACCCTTCTTCTGTGTCTTCTCTCCGAGGACTGCGTCATCCTCGCTGCTGCATGCTGTGAAACCAAGAGCTGCAGCCATAAGTCCAAAAATAAATGTCTTTTTCATTTCTTTGTCTTTTAATAGTTACATACTCTGATTACCATGGACCACCAGGGCCAATACCACCGCCACCAGCTGGGGTGAAATCACCCTCTCCACTCGTGCAGATAATATCTGCTGAGTTCAGATCAATTACCTTCATCTGAGGCTCTTCATACTTTTTCTTCATGAAACAATAATATTATAATGATTAATATTGATTATTAGCGCAAAACTCCGCACCCCTCAGCCGCATGGCCGAGAAGTACGGAGTTCTTTATTTTTTAGTATGTGTATTTGAACGAGAATTGCGAAGGGCACTGTGAATCAAAGACTTACCCCCCCTATCGGATATAATGCAAGAGTAGAAGCCCCCGAAGAGACCTCTACTCCATATTTATATGTCATGTGGCATATCATATCTTGCATATTTACGGTGCAAAGATAAGAATAAAATCAATAAGTTCGCCAAAAAAATTGCACTTTTTTTAGTTTTTCGTCAAATATAGTGTGGCGCTGATTGCAGATTAGTTCTTCTCATGACGACCGTAAGTGCGAGCTACATCGTTGTAGTGGTGATGTTCATTCCCTAAACTGCAATATATTAATTTCAAAGAACTTCTGTTTTGTGTAAAAAGGCTTAAATATCTCAATGAAAATGCAGAAATATTTGCGTAAGTCACAACAAAAGGCTATATTTGCGCAATAAAAAGCAAAACTAAGACAAAAATATTTGCGCAAGTTATGAAAATCTCCGGATTTACAATTGAAGGAATATCCAATATAGAACATTTCGGTTTGAGCTTCGAATCAATGAATGCACTCATTGCACCTAACGGTTATGGTAAGAGCAATGTACTGCATGCAATAGAATTTGGCATAAAATTCCTGACGGCTACGGAGCAAGAAAGACGTACGATGCTGAATAGCCGTTTCAAGCCAAACAACAAGTCTATGTCTGATCAGGACTTCTTCTTTGAGATTTCTGGCACTCTTGGCTTCAATGGAGCAGAGTTGATGTTTTTGTATAGCTATAAGGCTGAATGGGCATCAGAAAGTGCAGACGGAATAATACTCGAAGAAAACCTAAGAGTCAAGGCTCCTTCAGATCAAAGATACAGACAACAGATTGTCCGTGCGAAAACAAATGATTGTCTGATTCTGCCTTCTGCCACAAGCAGATGCACTAAACCCTTGGATATTAATCCTCTGCAATTAGCCGTTTCTCTCATTGCAGACTCAAGCGTCATGTATCTTAATAACATGGCAAAAGAGATAACAAGTATAGTCGTACCCAACGTTGAGACTTTGGACAATCCAGAGTCGTATTTCTCATTAGAAGGAAGCAAAGGCGTGCAGATGCTCAGCGGAATGACATTAAGCCATTATCTCTACATACTAAAAAAGAGTGATGAGCATAACTATTCTATCCTGGTTGATGGAATAGAGCAACTTCTTCCGCAGATCATAGAGTTTTCCCCAGAGGAGATTGTCCTTGCAGATGGACAGAGTAAAATCTACGATGTGAGAATCAAGGAGAAATTCAACGCTAACCCAACCAGCATTGCGCAATTATCAAGTGGCAGCAAGCGAATGATTTTCCTTTATACCCTCTGTGTAGCTGCCCAGAAACAGAACATACCAGTGATAATGTTGGAGGAACCTGAAAATTCGGTACATCCACGATTGATAGAAAACCTACTGTTGACGTTGCAGAACTACACATCAGATACAAAAATTCTCATTACGAGTCATTCTCCTTACCTGATGCGTTATCTCCTGCCACAGCAGATGTACTTTGGTCTTCCCAAGGATGATGGCGTTGCCCATTTCGCGCAGGTCAACCCTTCAAAGATGAAGTATCTCTATCGCTATGCTGGCGATATGGAGCTGACATTCGGTGAATTTATGTTCGACTTCATGCTCGACATAGAGAATGACGCAGAGAAAATATCAACCTTCTTCAGAACAAACTGAATATGGCGAAGCAGAAAGATAATAAAGCCCAACGCATAGTCATCTTTGTAGAAGGTGATACGGATGAAGTATTCTTCAAGGCATTGTTGGAATACTACAAAAGCATCAGCCAAACAGAGCTTGTACCATGTGAAGTATGCAACCTGAAAGGAGTAACTCGCTATACCAGCAAACTGTTGGCAAAACTCAAAAATGACATTGTGCCTGATGCCAAGAGTAAGAACATCCACATTAAAACAGTCTGCTGCAGCTATGACACCGACGTATTTGAGGTACACAATCCACTGATGGTCAACTGGGATACTATTTGCAAGAGTATCAAAAGAATGGGAGTGGACGATTTCATCCGCATCGGGGTATGCAGTTCCATTGAGGATTGGATTCTCGATGAGATGGAGGGTCTCTGTGCTTATCTTAAGTTAAACCTGATACCGAAATCGCTAAAAGGAGCAGATGGCAATGCCAAACTCTGCGACTTATATTCCAGAGCACGAAGAACCTACAATAAAGGCTATGCTACACGTGAGATGATTAAGGCGTTGGACTTATCCATAATCAGGACGAAACGTCTCTCTGTCCTTCATGAACTCGAACAGGCTTTGGGTGTAAATATGACAAACCCTTAAAGTAATCCACCCCCGCTACAGAGTATTGTAACGGGGGTGGATTATATTGATAATGTACCCTAAAGATTAGTTCTTCTCAGGACGACCGTAAGCGCGAGCTACCTCGTTGTACTCGTTGATGAGAGCCTGACGGTTAGGTGCGTTGGTTGGAGCGAACTGACGATAGAGGACCTGCATCAGGAGGTTAGGGATATCGTTGTTCTCGTGCTCAGCATCAGCCTTGTAAGCAGCGCGGAGGAGTGGAAGAGCTGCCTGAATCTTCTCACCAGAGAAGCGGTCCATCTCAGCGTTTGAAGCGTGGTTCTTGAGCATCTCGCTCTCACCTGCCTCCATCTCTGCGAGGTATGTATAACCGTAGTAGAGGTTAGCGTCGAGGTTAGTTGGATCGAGCTCGAGAGCCTTCTGGAAGTACTCCTTAGCTGGAGCATACTCACCCTTCTGAGTGTAGAGACGAGCGATGATGGTGACGATACCAGCGTTGGTTGGGTTGCTGGTGAGAGCAGCCTTCATAGCGTTGATAGCACCGTCGATGTCGTTACGATCGAGGTAGATCTGGAAGAGTGAGGTGGTGAAGTAACCCTCACCTGGCATAGCCTCCATACCCTTCTGGAGCCAGTTGATCATCTCAGTGGTATCGTTCTTCTGAGCGTACTCACCGATGATTGAAGAGTAAACTGGGAGCTGTGGGGTGTTCTTGCCAACGAGGCTCTTGAAGATAGCGAGAGCCTTGTCCTTGTCAACGTTGTCGTAGCAAGAAGCAGCGTAGAGGATGTTCTGGAACTTAACGCTATCAACTGCATAGCGCTCGAGCTCAAGAGCAGCAGCTGGGTTCTTAGCGGTAGCGTGCTTGATCAATGGGCTGTCAGCACCAGTAGCAGCAAGCTCGAAGAACTTAGCAGCATTGGTCCAATCCTGAGCGTTGTAAGCGGTGAAGCCACAGTTAGCGAGACCGTTAGAAACGCTGTACATTGCCCATGCCTTAGCAGCCATGTCGTCGTTGTACTTGTTGTTGGTCTTGCCCTTAGCATCTGGAGTAGCGTATGCATCCCAAGCAGCCATGAAGTACTCGAAGCCCTTACCACAGTTGTCGAAGAACTTGTTGAGAACCTCCTGATCACCCTGCTGTGCACCTGGCATATTGATCATATAGTTGTTATACTCAACCATAGCAGCGGTACGGTTGATGTCGCCAAGCATAGAGCTAGCAGCTGAGTTCTTGAAAGCCTCAGCAACCTGAGCGCGTGCGGTAGCGAAATCAGGAACCTTAGCGTAGTCAACCTGACCCATAGCGTCCTCAGAAAGCTTTGCAGCCTTCTCAGCAGCCTTCAAGTTAGCGGTGATAGCCTTCTGCTGCTCCTTGAGAGCCTTCTGCTCTTCCTTAGAGAGCTCCTGGGCGAATGCACCTGCAGTAAGAGATACTGCGAGGACTGAAAGAATAAACTTCTTCATCTTAATAATTAATTAATGTGTTTATAATATTGTTACTGTTATTGCTTGTTGCTCGATATTGGGACGAGAAAATGCTTGTAGAGTTTAATATAAGGTATAAAAACCTACCATTTACTCTGCATTTTCTGGTGCTGGAGCCTCGCCTTCTGCTGAGGTGTTCTCCTCACCACCTTCTACGACTTCCTCCTCGTCCTCCTCTCGCATCACGCGGCAGACGCTGGCAATGCTGTCAGCACGCTTGCCTGTGCTGAGGTTGATGAAGCGTACGCCCTTGGTAGCACGACCCTTCTCTTCGAGGCTGTCGAGGTGCATGCGGATGACGATACCGTTCTTGGTGATGATCATCAAGTCGTCCTCGTCGGTGACACGCTTGATAGAGATCAGCTTGCCAGCCTTCTCCACGTCGAGGGTCTTGACACCCTTACCACCACGGTTGGTGATACGGTAGTCCTCGATGGCGCTACGCTTGCCGAAGCCGTTTTCGGAAACCACAAGCACGCTTGCGGTTTCGAGTGAGGAGTGAGGAGTGAGGAGTGAGGAGTTATCTGCTTCGCCTTCTTCTGCTGCAGTTTCTTCTGCAACCTCTGGCTCCTCTGGCATATCGAAGAGGTTGTCGAGTGATACCTCCTCCTCTACTGCTTCGAGGTTCTCGTTGTCGAGGTTCTCATCATCGTCGCCACCCTCTGACTTGCCGAGGACAACGCCTGGGTAGTCGATGGCGATCATGCCGATACACTGATCCTCTCCGTCGTCGTCGAGACGCATACCACGTACACCAGTAGCCACACGGCCCATGAGACGGACCTTGTCCTCACCGAAGGTAATAGCGCGACCGTTACGGTTTGCCATGACGAGGTGCTTCTGACCATCGGTCATTACTACGCCGATAACCTTGTCGCCCTCTGCGAGGTTGATAGCATTGATACCATTGGCGCGTGGACGGCTATATGCTTCGAGCTTAGTCTTCTTAACCGTACCGTTCTGGGTAGCGAAGACGATGTAGTGGCTCTCGTTGAAGTCCTTGTCTGCGAAGGTCTCGACCTTGAGGAACGCTGTGATCTTGTTGTTCTCCGAAACATTGAGCATGTTCTGGATAGCACGACCCTTCTGGTTCTTGGCTGCCTCTGGGATGTCATATACCTTCATCCAGAAGGCCTGACCCTGCTCGGTGAAGAACATCAGCCAGTTGTGGTTCTTGGCTGCATACATGTACTCGATGAAGTCTGAGTCGCGGGTACCACTACCCTTCGAACCTACGCCGCCACGGCTCTGAGCCTTGAACTCCTCAAGCTTGGTGCGCTTGATGTAGCCCATGTGTGAGACGGTGATGATGACGTCATCGTTAGGAATGAAGTCCTCAGCGTTGAACTGCTCGCCACGATAGTCGATGTCGGTGCGACGCTCGTCGCCGAACTTCTCCTTGATTTCGATGAGCTCGTCCTTGACAACCTTCATACAAAGCTCGTCATCAGCAAGGATCTGCTTGTAGTACTCAATGAGCTTCATAAGATCCTCATACTGCTGCTTCAACTCCTCGATGCGGAGACCGGTGAGCTGGCCGAGACGCATATCTACAATGGCCTTCGACTGAAGCTCGTCCAAGCCGAAACGCTCCTCAAGTCTGCGCTGTGCATCGGCTGGGGTACGGCTGCTGCGGATGATGTTGATTACCTCATCAATATTGTCAACGGCAATGATCAAGCCTTCGAGGATGTGAGCACGCTTCTCTGCCTCTGCCAAGTCGAACTTGGTACGGCGGATAACCACCTCATGACGATGCTCTACGAAATATGCGATGAGCTCCTTCAGATTGAGCAGCTTTGGCATACCCAAGGCATCCGGATGACCAGGGATTGGCACAAGGGCGATATTGTTGACCGAGAAGTTTGACTGAAGCTCGGTCATCTTATAGAGCTTGTTGAGGATGATATTTGAATTGACACCCGTCTTGAGGTCGATGACGATGCGCATACCCTGACGATCCGACTCGTCGTTGGCATTGGCAATACCCTCGATCTTCTTCTCATCAGCGAGCTGTGCGATGTGCTTGATGAGCTCGGCCTTATTGACACCGTAAGGAATCTCAGTGACTACGATGCGGTCGTGCAGACCTTCGCTCTCGATCTCAGCCTTAGCACGGATGGTGATGCGGCCACGGCCTGTCTCGTAAGCCTGCTTCACGCCATCGTAGCCATAGATGGTAGCACCGGTTGGGAAGTCAGGAGCCTTGATGTGCTGCATCAGCTCGTCGATGCTGATCTCGCGATTGTCAATATAGGCACAGATGCCGTCGATGACCTCCGAGAGGTTGTGGGTTGGCATATTGGTAGCCATACCTACGGCGATACCATTGGCACCATTGACCAGCAAGGTAGGGATACGTGTAGGCAGGACCTTAGGTTCCATGAGGGTGCCGTCGAAGTTTGGCATCATATCGACAGTCTCCTTTTCAATGTCGCGAAGCATCTCCTCAGAGATCTTCGACAGACGAGCCTCGGTATAACGCATGGCAGCAGCGCCATCGCCATCGACCGAGCCGAAGTTACCCTGACCATCGACCTGCAGGTAACGCAGGTTCCAAGGCTGTGCCATACGCACGAGGGCTCCATACACTGAAGAGTCACCGTGTGGGTGGTACTTACCGAGCACCTCACCTACGATACGAGCACATTTCTTGGTTGGCTTGTCGTAGGTATTGCCGATCTGATCCATACCATAGAGGACGCGGCGGTGGACGGGCTTGAAGCCGTCGCGCACATCAGGGAGGGCGCGGGCTACGATAACTGACATCGAATAATTAATGTAGCTGGTGCGCATCTCTTCTTCGATGTTCACCTTAATGATTCGATCGTTGTTCTGAATGTTTTCTTCCATTATTGTTGTTTTGCTTCTAGGACTCTAGAAGGTATTTATAGTTTAAATACTTTATTATATACGGGCGCAAAGATACTCATTTTCGGCGACATTACCAAACAAAAAGGCCGAAAAACGTATTTTAACGCCTGTTTTTGCGACTTTACTTTCATTTTCGACCCCCTGTCGATACGAAACATTGCATCGAACAGACGAAAAAAGAACAATAATTTGGAGGTTTGTAGAAAAATCGCTATATTTGCACCCGTTATAGAAATCAATTAATAACTCGCACAAAAGCCCATAAAAAATGCCCAAGCAGCAGTCGAATGTTAAGGAACGGACCCATCTTGGATTGAAAGAGCCCGACATGTATAAGGTCATCATGCACAATGATGACTTTACCACCATGGACTTTGTCGTCAAGGTCCTGCGCGTGGTCTTCTTCAAGGATCAGGCAGCAGCTGAGACCCTCATGCTGGCCGTACACCGTGAGGGACAGGCTACCGTAGGGCTCTATACCTACGACATGGCTGTAAGCAAGTGCCAGAAGGCTATGCGCATGGCGCGAGAAGAAGGATTTCCATTCAAATTGACCTATGAAAAGGACTCCTAATACAGAGCAAGCATACCAGACAGCCATCTCGCACGCCGTAGGCCTGCGCAAGGAGTTTCTCACCCCCGAGATGCTCCTCTGGGCCATCGTGCAGCAGGACGAATGCCAGGAGCTGTTGCTCAGCTATCAGTGCGATCCGAGTGTCTTGCTCGATGAGCTCGAAGAAGAGTTCAGGCACGTGGAGAGCGTCCCTGACGACGTAGATGAATATCAGCTTATCGCCTCGCAGCAGATGGTAAACGTCATGCAGTGGAGCGACACCATGGCACAATCATCTGGCCACGCTGAGGTCGATATCCCTCACGTGCTGCACGCTATCATGGAGCTCGAGCAATCTGCTGCTCAATACTTATTACTAAAGCATACGACTACTGACGAGGGAGAACTCCTGTCCTCTATCGTGGCAGCATACGGTGGCGACATGCTGGCTCAGCACGTCTCTGAGGAAGAGGAAGAAAGCTGGCGCAAGCTCGTTACCTGCATCAATGACCTGCTTCCTGAGCACAACCCGCTCATCGGCCGTCAGGAAGAGCTGGAGCGTACCATCCAGGTGCTCTGCCGCAAGGAGAAGAACAACCCGCTGCACATCGGTGAGCCAGGCGTTGGCAAGACGGCATTGGTCTATGGCCTTGCCGCACGTATCGAGGCAGGCGACGTTCCTGAGCGCCTTCGCGGAGCCAAGATCTACCAGATGGATATGGGTTCGCTCGTGGCAGGCACCAGCTATCGCGGCGACTTTGAGAAGCGAATCAAGACCATCATGGATGGCGTGATGACCGAGGGCAATGCCATCGTCTATATAGATGAGATTCACACGTTGGTAGGTTCAGGTGCATCAAGCGACCAGTCGCTCGATGGTTCGAACATGCTCAAGCCGTACCTCGAAGCCGGACAGATACGCTTCATCGGCTCTACGACCTATCAGGAATACAACCGTTATTTCCAGAAGAGCCGTGGCATGGTGCGTCGATTCCAGCAGATCGATATTGCAGAACCTTCAGAAGAAGAGACCATCCAGATTCTGCAAGGTCTGCAGGAAAAGTATGAGAAATATCATGGCGTGAAGTATGACAAAGGCGTTATAGAGTATGCAGTGCATACCAGCGCGCAGCATATCAGCGACCGTTTTCTGCCAGACAAGGCCATCGATCTGATCGACGAAGCCGGTGCATATCGAGAACTGCACCCACTGCTCCGTAAATATCGTGGTGAGATGCGAATTGCAAAGACTCAGAACGTTGACAAGAATCTTATCAATGACGTACTGGCTCGTATCTGCAAGATCGATCCGAAGTCACTGCACGAAGAAGACACCAACAATCTGGAAACGCTCAGTGAGCGCATCTCTTCACAGATCTACGGCCAGAATGAAGCTGTAAAGCAGGTTACCGAAGCCGTACAGATGGGCAAGGCAGGATTATTGGAGGACGGCAAGCCTATCGCCTCACTCCTCTTCGTAGGTCCTACAGGTGTGGGCAAGACGGAAGTCTGCAAGGTGCTGGCGCAGGAATTAGGCATCGAGCTCGTGCGTTTCGACATGAGCGAATATACCGAGAAGCATACCGTGGCGAAGCTCATCGGCTCACCAGCCGGCTATGTGGGCTATGAGGACGGTGGCTTGCTCACCGACGCTATCCGCAAGACGCCTAACTGTGTATTGTTGCTCGATGAGATCGAGAAGGCGCACTCAGACATCTACAACATCTTGCTGCAGGTGATGGATTATGCCAAACTTACCGACAACAAGGGACAGAAAGCTGACTTCCGCCACGTCATCCTCGTCATGACATCCAATGCAGGCGCTCAGTTCGCCCATCAGGCAAACGTAGGTTTCGGCTCGACCGTCTCAGCAGGTGCAGCCATGCTATCGACCGTAAAGAAGACGTTCAAGCCAGAGTTCCTGGCACGTCTTTCTGGCACCGTGGTGTTCAACGATATGGACGAGACGATGGCATCGCTCATCCTCGACAAGAAGCTGCGTCAGCTCTCTGCACGCCTCGCTTCGCGCAAAGTCACGCTCTGTCTTTCTTCTGAAGCTCATGCCTTCCTGCTTAAGAAAGGCTTCTCACCCAAGAACGGTGCGCGTGAGATGGATCGACAGATCAACCAGCTGCTCTCTCCTCTCCTGATGCGCGAGATACTCTTCGGCAAGCTAAAGAAAGGTGGCGTAGCAAGGATTGAACTCAAGGACGACACATTAATAATAAAGTAATGGTTTTTCTTCTTGATAAAGACGAAATAGGCTTTCCCGACCCTCGCAAAGGCGAGGAAGACGGACTCTTTGCCGTAGGTGGCGACCTCTCCGCTGAGCGTCTGCTCCTTGCCTACTCGCACGGCATCTTCCCCTGGTATGCTTTCCGTGCAGAGGACAGCTGTCCAGAGCTCATCGACCCTGCCACAGGCAAACCTTACATACAGTGGTGGTGTCCGATGCAGCGCTTCGTCATCCTGCCAGGCGATATCCACGTCTCGCACTCCATGCGTCCGCTCCTGCATAAGGTTCAGACGGGCGAGATACAAGTCACGCTCAATGCGGACTTTGAGCGCGTCATCGACCTCTGTGGTTCATTGCGCGAAGAGCATGAAGGTGCCTGGCTCGGCCCTGAGATGAAAGCCGCCTACATAGAGCTCAACAAGCGTGGCTATGCCGTGAGCGTCGAGGTGTGGGAGAAAGAAGAGCTCATCGGAGGCCTCTATGGCGTGAGCCTTGGCCACGGATTCTTTGGCGAAAGCATGTTCTCGCTCAAGCCAAGCGCCTCGAAGATTGCCCTCATCATGCTTGCCAAGCTCATGAAAACCACCACCGTGCGCCTCATCGACTGTCAGTTCGAGACGGAACATCTCAAGAAGATGGGTGGACATTATATATCGTATGACGAGTATATGGCGCTGATAAACGACAAATAACATACCAACACTATTTATACACATCATGAAAACTAAGAACCTACTTACCCTGTTCCTCGCAGCAGGAACAGCCACCGCAGTTCAGGCACAAAGCTTTGAGCTGACCGAATCAGGGTACTTCCGTAACCAGGGCGTAGATGTCATGGCATTCGATGACATCTATCCAGAGGGCCACCAGGGAGGTCTCTGCATCATCATGCACGGCCACCGTGTAGCCACCAACGGCGATATCCGCCTCGAAGCCACCCCTGGACAGTGGCAACCTGTACCACGTCAGATTGATCGCAAGGTCGATGGCAACAGCATCACAGCCACCCTCTGCTATCCTGACTCGACACGCCACCTCACGGGCTTCAACCC
>JAZRXZ010000012.1:0-9812 GCA_045600445.1 Bacteroidales bacterium
ATCGTAGAGGAGGATGAGCCGATCACCATTGGTATCGACGTGATGTCGCCCGCAGGTGTCCGTCTCATGGCAGGTGATCAGCATCAGTGGATGGAGGGTCGTAAGCGTGACTGGGACAAGTATGAGCTGGGCTTCAATGGCTGCTGGATGACCGATGATGATGGTAATGTCCAGTATGTCGATGAGGAGGACTTCGATAAGTTCGACATCTGGAACGAGGTTGACCGACAGCGAGAGCGTAAGATGCAGGAAGGTCTTCGCCGATGAAGACACTGCTCTTACAGGAATAGGAAGAAGAAAACGGAATACCAAAACCTTATGAAACCATACTATGAAGAAGACGTACTTGTAGAGAAGGTGCAGAGTGGCGAGATGGATATGGTTGGTTATGTGACGCATCACTCTGAGGAATGGGATGATGAATACCGTGAATACTGTAATCAGAACGGCTATGATGTCACTGCTGAGTCCAGTGCTCTCAATTTCCTTGATCTGAAGGATCGGGAGTTGCAGGAGGCAATGGATGAGGGCTACCTATAATAATATAATACGTTACTATGTCTTTACGCAAGTATCAGACTCCACGGTCGATGGATCTACCGCGTGAGTTGGTGGACGTGCTTACCAGAAATGGCATGCAGGCCGCCATTGTACTGGACAGTCAGACCAACCAGCCTAAGCTGATGGTACAGGGTCATGACTCTCCGGTTCTAACCTATAATCTTACCAGCCAGCAGTTGGACAGACTGACTCAGTACGGATCGAACTTCTCCAACAAGCAGGCTTACAATACCTTTACTGACATCGTACAGCATGACTTCGATCTCCCGAAGAACTATGTCCATGCCCGAAATGTCAACACCCGTGTAGCCATGGGTCTTCACGGCTATCGTGAACATGCCCCGGAATATGGCTATGGCATGAGAGGCTTTGCTCCTTGGGAGCGCATCCGTATGGGAATGCCTTTCGGTATGGGAGGCCCTAATCGCCGAGGGTTCTGGCAGGTATGCAGTCCTGGACTGGCATGGGGAGCGCGTATGCAGGACGGCTTCCATCTTCGCAGGATGAACGGAATGCTTGTCACGCCTAACGGAGCACCTATCGTTCCAGAGCGTCGTGGCGGTCACATGAGACCTGGCGAACTCCAGAGCGGAGCCTATGGCTTCTACTGGAAAGGTAACTATGACAGTCAGGCCATGCAGCAGCCGCAGGGTCATCAGCAGGGTCAGCATCAGGATCCTTTGCAGGCACTGCAACAGGGTTTCTCGCAGGTAGGTCCTGGTCAGGCACAACAGCCTCAGATACCACCACGAAGCACTGAGCCGGCCAAGAAGCTCAACGAGGTCATTACCTCGCCCGTCTATTTCTCTGCTCAGAAATGGCAGGAGGTTCTGGCAAGTCATGGTCTTCACCTCGATACGGAGAGCAAGACACTCACCGTTCAGTCTGAGGCGGTACGCTATGACGTTACGTTGGATGTCAAGCCGGAGGATATGGAGAAGCTCATGTCCAACTCCGTCAAAGATCATCCTGTTGCTGAGCGTGTCGCTATCCTTAACAACTATCTCACCGAGGGCTTTACGCTACCAATCTCTGAAGACTTCCTCAATACGGAGCACCGTTATGCCTCGTATGCCAATGAGTCTGTCCGTCAGGAGATCAGCGTGGCAGAGGATGCAACCCGTGTTGATAGCCGAGGAATGACCGAGGAACAGCTGCTGTCCGTCAGTCAGACGGCTGTCCGTGCCGATGGCATGGTCATCCCTATCATCAGTGAGAAGGAGGGCTTCCACTGGCAGCAGGACATCAAGGGTGGCCGTGATGTCGTTGTCGGTAATGTGGTAGCCTTCGAACGTGAAGGCAAGCAGTACCTCTATGCTCAGGTCAACGGTGTCGCTTTGGAGAAGGAACTTACCAAAAAGGAGTTCCAGGATCTTCACTACAAGAATGATGACCGCCGTCTTGACCTTATAGATAAGCATCTGGATGGTATCACCCTCGAAAGAGGTGACTACAAAGGTGAGTATGTCAATGTCAACGTGACCCACGGTGCCGATATTGAGGCTGTCAAGCCAGGTAGGGGCTGGTATCGAGAGGGTAAAGACGGACGTGCTGTCACGGTAGGAGAGATCAAGGTCGAGCAGGAGCAGACTACGGGCAAGTACCGTATGACTGCAGTCATCGATGGTCAGACGATCACTCGTGAAATCTCTGCCAAGGACTATAATAAGTTCGTGCGTATGGATGACTACCATAGAATGCGTCTCTTCTCCAAGATCTTCGATGAAGTCGATCTGAAGAATGATGTCAGTGTCGGTACTCGTGTAGGTGCTGCCGTTGCAGCCACCCTCACCGTCCTTGGAGAACTGGCCGCAGGAGCCGGACCGATGCGCAGTGAGCCTCGTGGCATGGAGATGGGTCATGGTGTCAGACCGTACTACAAGCCAGGTGTTGACAGTCCGGCCGAGGTAGCAGCCCGATATTTCGAAGCAGAGATGAATACAGAGATGATACATCAGGGGCTTCACCGTCCTTGATGTCATCATCGCTTACAAACCTTAATCAGATATAACTTTACCCTTAATTCTAATTCATGGCACAGCTTACCTTCAATGACTACATGGAGAGAATCTCTATGATAGATCTTCTTACCCATGCAGGTTTCAAGCCTGTAAGGGGTAAGGGTAAGCTCTGGCCTTGGTTTGCTCAGACTTATACGGATGCTGGAGGTAAGACTATCACCACAGACAAGTTCATGGTCAGTGGCAGTCGGTCTGGCATGTGCAGCCGTCCTCCTGAGCAGAAGAACTACAACCTTCTGTCGTTCATCAAGACCTTTCCGCACTATTTTCCAGAGTACCAGCCAGGGATGAATCTTGACAAACTCGTCAATGATGTCTGCCGCTCGATACTCAACCAGCCGAAGGAGGAGAGCCGTGCCGAGGTCATGGAACGTCTCAACAGGGAACCTTTTGATCTCAGCCATTTCGATACCATTGAGTACAATCGAGAGGACAGGACGAACACAGTACAGTTCTATCCGTATTTCAAACAGAGGGGCATCGATATGATGACACAGATAGCCTTCGCAGACCATTTCGTTCTGGCGTCCAATAATCAGAGAAAGGACGGAAAGGTTCATTACTCGCTCTCTTTTCCTTACCAGCAGCCTGGCTTTGACAAGATCATTGGCATGGAGCAGAGGGGTAAGCCCCGTAAGGACGGCACAACCTACAAAGGCATGGCTCTGGGTACTGACTCAACCAATGGCCTCTGGATTGCCAATCTAACAGGTAAGCCGTTGAATGAGGCAAAAAAGGTGCTGTGGTTCGAAAGTGCCTACGACGCTATGGCCTGTTATCAGATCATGCGTAAGGCGAAGGAGCCTGTCCGTGCCGTCTATGTCTCTACAGGAGGCAGTGTCTCGAAGACTCAGGTGGCTCACATGCTGGAGCACACACCCGATGCAGAGCATCATCTTTGCTTTGACAGGGATAAGGCAGGACTTATGTTCTCCTGCAATTTCATGATGCAGAAGGAAGGCCGCAACTATTCCTCTACCATCAGTGACGGTATGCTGCATTTCGTTGATCGTACCCATGAGGATCAGAATGACCATGTCGATTTTGACCTGAAGACCTTTTCGATAGAGGATTTCAGGGAGAAGATGGGATTAAAGGATGACAGGACAGTCTTCCATCCATGTGCCTCTGGCTATAAGGACTGGAATGACCAGCTGCTCGATAAGCCGTCGGAGAAGGAGATTCTCGGCTTCGATGTAGGTGAAGAGGAAAGTGAGGAGGAAAATCAGGGAAAAGGAATCAAGCTATGAGAATCACACCAGCCAAATTCGCTACTATGGAAGACTACTATAATTTTGGGAAGAGACCATATCCTACGCTGAGCTATCGTCCTGATCCGCTACAGTTCCTGGTCGATGATCTGCCGTGGGTTATTCTTGCTCTGGCAGGAATGCTCTTCGGAGGCTTACAGGTGCCTTGGCTCCATGACCTTATTCTGGGACTCTCAGGCTTCCTTGCCCTACATCTTCTATATAAATACCTGCTCATGCGACAGGCGGTGTATATCATCACCGATGAGATACTGGCATGGCATCATGGTATCATCGAGCGTAATGTGGAGTTCATTGAACTGTATAGAATCATTGACTATAGGGAGCGTCACACTTTCATGCAGCAGTTGTTCGGCCTGAAGACGGTCATCATCTACAGTGGTGACAGGACAATGCCGCAGCTGAAGATACCAGGAATATGCTCGAACAGTAATCTGGTAGAGACTATCAGGGAACGTGTCGAATACAACCGTACAAGAAAACCAATCTATGAAATCAGCAATCGTTAGGACTCTTCTGGCAGGAGTTGTTTCCATGCTCTCCGTTTCGGCTATGGCACAGGCCTCATGTGAGAATCCTCTGGAGTATGCAGCGTTGACCGAGGGTAATATCCTGATCAACGAGGTGCTGGACGATGAGATCAGAGGGCAGACCGAGACGGCGGTACTACAGAACGCCATTGCCCTGGAGTTTAACAAAATCAGGGAATGGGAGAAGAAATACAGTCAGTACACGCAGACTGTAGAAGGCTTTGCCTCGTCGCTGAATGCTGCCAGTCATATCTATGAGGATGCCATGCACATCATGGTGACGCTTGGTAAGCTGGGCAGTGCTGTCTCTGACAATCCGCAGGGAGTGGTGGCTACCATGTCCATGAACACCCTCTATTTAGAGACGGCTACTGAACTCGTATCGTGCTTCACGCTGATACGCGATGCCGTTGCGAAGGGCGGTAAGAAGAATATGCTGACGGGTGCAGAGCGCAGTCAGATGCTCTGGGAGATCAATGATAAGATGGATGCCTTTGCCAAGAAACTCCGTCTTCTGTATCTGAGCATCCGTTACTACAGGATGGTCGATGTATGGAATACCTACACTGCCGGAATGATCGAGCGTGCCAACGGTGATATAGCACATACGGCACATGAGCGATGGATCAGGGCGGCACAAACCATGGAATGACGATGAATAATACTTTTGTAAGGTCTCACCTCACTATCATACTGTTCTTCCTGGTTCTGCTCTTCCAGTTTATGCCAGAGAAGGCAAGGGCTCAGAATGACCCAGTACTGGCCGGTATGGTACTGGCTTTTACCGAGAAGGCCAAGGATGAGTACAACAGTCAGCTGGGTGCTATGGCTCTGGAGAGTACGGGTCATATCTGGACGGCTTCTGAGGTGGAAGGCACTACCGACATTCAGAAACTGTATAATGACTATCTGGACTCTTTCCGTGATATTGTGATCTATGCGGCTCAGATATACGGCTTCTATCAGGAGGTCAGTGGACTGGTCAAGAACTACGATGCTTTGGGTCGTGTCATCGATGCCCATCCGCAGGGAGTCTTTGCAGGAGCACTCTCCACGAGACGCAATCAGGTGTATCGAGACCTTATCCTCAATGCGGTGGATATAGTCAATGACATCAGGATTGTCTGTCTTTCAGATGTGAAGATGACCGAGCAGCAGAGGGTCGAGATGGTTTTTGCCATCAGACCCAAGCTGCATAAGATGAACCGTCAGATTATGAGGCTGATCAGGGTAGTCAAGTATTCGTCCTTCACGGATATTCTGATAGAGATCGAGCTGATAGAGCGTCAGCAGACGGATAAGTCGGCAATCACGAGAGCCTGTCTTGCCCGATGGAAGCGCAATGTAGGAATGCACTAATACTAATCGAACCCTTAATTTGTAATAAGATGGGAAAATGGAAAACACTTGCAAGGGTCGTAACCTATCCGTTGGTTCATCCTGGTACTACGGCCCGTACGACTCTTAATATTGGCAAGAGTACTGCCGTGATGGCAGGTGCTGGCTATGTTGGATGGGAAATGCTAACTAAGGATAAGTCGCTGGTACGTGTCGTTGGTGACACCGTGATAGGAGAGGACAATGTCGATGCCGTAGTGGAGAAGGCCAAGGGTGTGACAGAGTTCACTGAACATGCAGGTGAGAAGCTCTCTGAGGCTACCGATGCTATCACCCATGCCTCTGGAGCCGTCACTCAGTTACAGACAGGCATGAATGGTGTCAGCAATTTCTTCGGCAATATCCTTCATGGTAATGGAGGCACGATGTTCGGAAACTTCTTCAGCAATCTGACCAGTGGTAAGGTCGGAGGTCTCGGACTCTTCGGACTTATAGCCGGAGCCTTGCTTGCCTTCGGTCGTTTCGGCTGGCTGGGCAAGATAGCAGGTGCGCTGATGATGATGTTCACCATCGGAAACAATGCTACACGTCAGGTTCAGCAACAGCAGCCTGTCTCGCAGCGATGTGCCTATGCGCAGGCTTCCGTCTATCCCCATACGCAGGAGGCTGGAAAGCTTTTTGTGAAGGCTTGGGATAAGGATGGCCGTGACTTCCCTGCTTTGGAGATCAATACGCATGACTACTACAGGCTGAAAGATCAGGGTCATACACCCGTCTCGGTCTATGCCATGCTGGCAGGTGGAGGCACAGAGGAGCAGGAGTCTATGTCACAGAAACGATAATCTATACCTATATGAATAACACAAGTGAGTTGTATATGACATCGAAGAGCGGCTATGCCATGCCTTTCGATGACAGAGGTGAACAGGTCGAGGTGCTGCTTCCTTTCGGAGAGCAGAAGCATCCCGACACCGGACAGAAGTTCTTCCATCATGGCATTGATCTGAAGGCGCACTATTTCGTGCTTTCTGCTTTGGCCGACGGTGTCGTTACCGGTGTCGGCAATGATGTACGTCACGGTCTCTTCGTCGTTGCTACCTACGATGATAAGTATGTGGTGACCTATGGCCATCTTTCGAGCGTACATGTAATGTTCGGTCAGAAACTACAGGCTGGCATGGCGGTGGGAGTGAGCGGCAAGGAACGTCTTCATCTCGGAGTACGCTACAAGGAAGAGGAGATCGATCCGCTGGAGTTCATCACTATGCTCTATGCCAATGTCAGAAGCTGGAACACCAATAGCGAGCAGGGTACTCCTGAGTTTGTTTCCTTCGATATGGATGTCCATACGGACTATGACCAGGATAAGGAAGAGATAGAGCAGCTGATGATGCGGTACTATCCTGCCTATATGGAGGAGTTGCTTCAGGGCAGTTATCGCGGTACGGAGCATATCATCCAATCATTGAGAAACCTCTTCTCCGTAGGCTCCATGAAGCAGTATTTCATGGAAACGCTGCCCTCTATTGCCAATCCTATGGGTGTCACCCGTAGAGCAGTGCCACTGGTCAGCAAGGCTCAGAACCTCCTTATCTCTGACTTCCTTAACTATCTGGCCATCCGTCAGCAGGTTTTCCTCAGTTCAATGGGTGATCCTCAAAAAAAAAACTTGAAGAAGAAGGGTTCGCCTCGCAAGGATACATAGACCCTTTGGCCGATCTGGAGATTGATGTCCAGAGTTTCGACATACCGAGGGAGGTATCGGTCTATGCAGATCAGGGAGGCATCAACTGGTGGACTAAGGCCTGGTTCAACAACAGGGCCGACGGAGAGGCCGCCGTCGCTATCAGCCAGCGTCAGGCACTGGCCTTCTGGCGTGAAGAAGTCGAGAAGGACGAATGGCTGGAGGAGCATTTCCCGAAGCCGATGGAAGCCTACCATCATGCCATCGAGCAGACCAAGGAACAGCTGACACAGCAGATGCGTGAGCAGCAGTTACAACTCAACCTATAAATCATGGAACTGACAAACGAACAGAAACAGCAGCTTGCAGAGGTGGAACTGTGCATTGATCGGTATTTCGATGCACAGGTCAAGCCTATGATGGTCGGTACGCAGAGAGAGCTGACCCGTCATCAGATACATGAAAGAGCAGAATACGATATGTCTTTTGCAGGTGTCGTACAGTCGATCAGTCCTTATGGCGCAGCAGCCAAGGATGTGTATCTGAAGAATGCTGGTGAATGGAACGGCAAGACTACGGAGGACTATTTCTCGATGTGCCGTGACAATATCCAGAAAAGCGAGGTCATGCAGAGGGACTTGAATATTCTGGCTGACGCATGGCGTACCCGAATGGTGCAGGTTATTGGACGTGAAGCCTATGACTCCCATTCGCAGAAACTCGGCTCAGACCTTGCTACTGCCTATGTTGCCTATCGCTTGGAAGACAGGATGATAGGTCAGATGGTAGATCAGCGTGTTCCGAAGGACAGCGTAGAGTATGTAATCCGAAAGGGAATGGACAGTTCACTGATCGGGGTCCTTACTACTGTAGGTCAGAAGACGGAACTCGATGAGATGCTTGACACCAAGGCAGAGAAAGCCTATAACCCGAGTCTCTCGGAAAACCTTGCCGGACGTGCTCTTGGTCTGGGTGTGGATTTGATGTCAACGGGAGGTGCAGGCAGCTGGGCTAAGCTGGGCTGGACGGTAGGTGCGGAAGCGGTAGTCCAGAGTGGAGAATGGGTATATGGCAAGTATCTTGAAGACTCTCAGCCCCGTAGTGTCGAGGACATCGTCAGTAAGACCGTCCTTGGTTCCAAAAGTAATGTAATGGCAGAGATACAGAAGGAGTCCCGTTCGATGAACCGTGATGAGAATACCCTTGCCCTTGCCATGAACGAGCAGATGGGAGGTCGCATGTTGCTGATGACAGATGAGATGCGTGAGCGTATCGACATCTTCGGCACTCTTGGCAAAGATCCTTGGAGCATGACTCGGATTGAACCAGGTAATGAGCAGAAGCCTTATGTGGGTGTCCGTGCTCCGATGCTCCCTGAAGATCTGCAGGTCGAGGCACAGGAACACTACGAAACACAAACCCTTAATTCTCATGCCATGGGAGAGACACAGACAGGACAGGAGCCTGACCTTAGCCAGGTTCAGCCAATCGAGACGGAACAGGCACGACAGCAGGCTACTCCGGCGCAGTCCACGGACGGATGGGGCAGTATGCTGACCACCCTCGGACTTAACGATATGGGTAGTGTCGGTCGTAATCTCGGTTATGTGGTGGCTATGTTACCAGATCTGATGGTAGGTCTCTTTACAGGTCGGAGCAATGGGCTGAATCTCATGAAGGATAATATGCTTCCGTTGGCTTCCATCCTGATGGGTCTCTTTGTCCGTAATCCGTTGCTGAAGATGTCACTTATCGGCTTAGGTGGCATGAACCTGCTGAACAAGGCAGGTCATGAGGCTATCGAGCGTAAGCATGTGGCTGATGGTGTGACAGTGCCGAGGGAGGTTGCTGCACCACAGTACCGCAGATATGAGGATCAGCCACTCAACAGCAGGATGCGTAGCCCAGAGATCAGGGAGGGCGCACTCTTTGCCACAGTGGACGGAGTGCCTTGTACGATACGTCTGCCAGAGAAAGTTCTGGCTGCTTACGAGGCAGGAGCCCTTCCGCTCAATACGCTTGCCAATGCTGTATTGGCTAAGAGCGATGCCATGAATCAGGTGGCTCGTGAAAACTATGATGCAACACAGGAGGAGGCAGCACAGCGCAACCTCCACGTATAAAATAATCTAATACCATGGAACAGCAAAAACAGGAAAGCATGAGCAGCAGGTTCTTCAGGACCTTGCTACAGGCGATAGAGGCTAACCTCGCACCCGTTCTGGATGATCCGAATGCTGCAAAGGTAACTTACGATGCCGAGAACAAGGCGTTCTTCATGCCTATAGAAGAACAGGCATACTCTGGCGATAAAGCCTGGATCAAGGCTGTGCTGGAGGCCGTCTCGCAGTCGGTAGGCAATGCCAAGGTCAACAACATCAGGATCAGTAAGACGGCAGAGCTTCAG
>JAZRXZ010000013.1:0-4305 GCA_045600445.1 Bacteroidales bacterium
ATCAGGCCAGACAGTTATACGAACATATTGAGAAAAAGATATAACGGATATCAGGTGTCAGTCTTTCGGCTGGCACCTTTTCTTTTTCCCTTCTCAATTTTCCTTTTGTTGTTTACTATATAGTGACTACAGTAGTGACTATAGTCAGTGATTATACTACCACTTATACCTTGCTACTCCTTTCTTTGATCAGTAACCGACCCGATACCACTCTTCCTAAAGGCAACGTCTCTCTTTATCTCCTTTGTCTGGTTTCGAACCTTTGGCGGCAAGCGTCTCTTCTTCCTTATTTGTCGTCCGGTTTCCATTCTCTTTTTCTGCCTTATCATACTTCATGACCCCTTCTCTGGTCAAAGTCCTGTTATCATTACACACATTCCGACTGCTTCACAGATGGCGTTCTTCTCTCTTCTCTGATGTTATGATGGGTGAAACGTGCGGTTGTTCACTGCAAACCCAAGTATCAATCCAAACCCAAGGCGAAGTACTTCCTGCTTTTCATGTCGATAATTTGGACAGATGTACAATAATGATTTTTCTACTGCGAAGGTAGGGTCCAGCTGCATCACTGTGTGATTTAGGGGAGCGTTGGCACTATGCCCAATGAACACAGTCAAAAATCTTCCGACATCCCGATGTTGCGTATTTATGCCTGAACCCTTGTTCACCCCGAAGCTGCCCACCGATAGAGCAGTATAAAAAACAAATTGTTTAACATCTTAAATTATTACAACTATGAAGCAGTTCGTAAACAACTTCGCCCTTTCTGGTTTTGTATGTGCTGATGCACAGGTTCGCACCTTCGAGAACAACTCAGTTGCACGTTTCTCACTCATCATCCGCCACAGTGAGAAGTCTGGCGAGAAGACCACACCTATCTCTGCATTGCAGTCCATCGAGATGTGGCGTCGCAATGACAACCTCGCAGACTTCGACCTCCTGAAGAAGGGATCACCGATCACTCTTGAAGGCTACTTCAAGCCAACAGAATGGAATGATGCCGAGACTGGCGAGAAGAGAAACCGTGTTATCCTCACCGCTACCAAGGTCTATACGACCCCTGACAAGGATGAGAATGCTGACGCATGATGCCTCTGATACGGAAGAGCGGCCTTCGGGTCGCTTTTCCAATTTCAAATTAAGGGATGTGTTCCACATTAAATTAAATCTGTTATGATAGACAAACGTTTCTCCACATTGGTCAAGAAGTTCATAGGACTTCAGATCGGTATCTTCATCATCACCGAGATAGTAACCCTCGACGAAAACACCATGCTTATCTGCTGCCAGGATATGCCGTCAGACATAAACCCTCACGAGACCAGACATCTGGAAATCGAATACTGGCTTGATACCAAGACCTATCACTCCGAATATCTCTACTACACCGAGAAAGGAGAATATATCGACTGCGACCGCGTCGATCTCGAAGACGAGGACTCCATATCTTTCAAGAACGTATTCAAATCACTAACACAGGCTTAGACAATGGCAACAAACAGACTTATCACAGAACAGGTACGCAACACCCTTGCAAACTACCCTCTCTATTCTCAGGACGGAAAGAAGAAAGACACCGTCTGCAACCTCATCTTCCATCTTGGAAACATCTTCTGGTATATCACCGAAGGACAGACCGAGGGCAATGACTTCACTTTCTTCGGCATCGTGACCGGACTGGCAGAAACCGAATACGGCTATTTCTCTGCCGCTGAAATGGAGTCTATCGAGTACGATGCAACCGCGCACGGACTTGGCAAACTCCAGATTACCCAGATCGAGGACTTCACCCCACGTCAATTAGGCACTATCGAAGACCCAAGACTTCAAGAGTTCCTTTCAAGATTGTATGACACCAAAACAGAAGAGCAATGAGAACGATAAAATTCCGAGGCAAGAGAAACGGCTCATGGATTTATGGGCATTTCCAAGAAGTGAAGGGTCATGCCTTCATCAGCATCAACGGCATCAACCATGAGGTAGAAGCCGACTCAGTAGGTCAGTTCACCGGCATCTATGACTACCAAGGTAATGAGGTCTATGAAGGTGACCTCGTAAAGCTGCCAGCCAGCGACTTCAACGCAGAGATAATCGGTCCGATCATCTACCATGAGACCCAGTTTGTCCTCAAAAGCAGATGGAGCAAATCGAAATGGAGTCTGGATTATGTCTTCCGAGAGGTCTTCCCAAATACCCCGACAGCAACTATCATCGGAAACATAACCGACAACCCCAGTCTTCTCTGATAATTCCAATAACCAGAAGGGAGTCATCCCAAGGCTCCCTTCCCATATCTCCCGATTATATGACCCAGTGCATAGTCTATGACAATACCACCCATGAGAGCGAAACATTCTTTGGCATCGCAGCCGCCAAGAAATGGATGAAGGAGCGCATCCGTCAAGGGCATGAGGTGGAAGGCTCCAAATACCGCATCTATTCCGACGGAGAGGTAGTAAACTGCGGAAAGATAACCCTCACAGGCAACAACCGCAGCTTCGTGGCAAACTCCCGTCAGATCAAGTCAAACTATTAAATCACCCCATCAATGAGCAAGCAACTTTTCGTAGTGTACGAGACCGACGCATGGCACTCGACTTCAAACCGTGACTGCAAGGGCATCTATACAAGCAAGACCGCAGCCATCAGAGACATCACCAAGCATCACAAGATAGAACTGGACGAGTTCTTCGACCTATCCGACGATGATCTGACACCATCAGCCAAGAATAGACTGGAGAAAGAAGCACGTGAACAAATTCGCAAGGAGCTTGAACTATGCTACCAGACACAAGGCTACTCCATCAACTACGATATAGAAATCTGGCTTGCCAATGATTGGGGCTAATCACTTATGACCATAGTATATGAAAGAGTTCATCTTTAACGACTGCTCTGTATGTCTCAACCCTAACCGTATCACACGAAAGGGTGACAAGCACGACGAGTTTGAGATCAGCACCGCAGAGCATGAAGGCAAATGGGGTGTCGGTGTGTCATACTTCTATAACCTCGGAGGAATGACCTACGGCGTATCTCTCCAACGATGCACTTTCGAGAGTGAGACCGCTGCCATCCTTCACGGTGTGTCGGTACTCCGTCAGCACCTTTGCCGTCAACAGGCAAAGGGTAGCAAGATTTACCAACTTCTGAACGAGGTAGCGCCCAACACCCTCCAGTTATCACTATTCTAATTCTTCACATCATGAACATCAAATCAAACGCCCTCATAACAGAGGCTATTTATCTGCTCGAAAAAGTGGAAGGCGCGGAAGAGGAGATCGCCAAGATCCAGGACTGCATCCGTCAGCTCAATGCCATCGCCAACCTCAGCATCATCCGCCAGTCTGCCAGACGCGAATGACTCCAGACAGGAAAGCGGCCTTCGGGTCGCTCTTCTTGTTCTTATACCTCCTTATCAAGACAAGGAAGGATTGCACTTATACCAGGTTACGACGCTTCTTGTAAGTGTGAGCCTTCCTCTTATACTCATCTGTCGATCTTCGTTTCTGTCTTCCGTGCTTCCGGGAATTTCTACGGCGAAGTTAGGACCGGTCACGACTCATCAAGAACCGTTACCCTATTCTGGCACAAACTTGGAACAGGTCTCAACTTTGAGGCAGAATTTCTTGCTATGCCGCTCTCTCTGCGTCCTTCAGTATTGCCTCGAAAAGTTCCCTGCGCCTTCAGATAGAAAAGAAGGAAATCAAGGGAAGCGATACAATAAGTTCAACTCAAAAACATCTAAGTTATGGCAAACTCCTGCGCAACAGACCTCAACGTCCAATCCTATGACCGCGAGACCATCGAGAACCTTTATGGCATGTTCACCCAACTCCTCAACACCAAAAGGACATGCACTGTAAACGGTGAAATCAGAAACGGACACCCTCACTGGCTCGGCTATGTAGTCACCGACATCCTCCACAAAGAGGTGGAGGAAATACCTTGCAGAGGAACCTTCTCACTCACCTCGGAAGTGACCCAGAGACCTAACGGAGCCTATAGCTTCTCTATGTTTACAGAAACGGCTTGGTGCGCAACCGACAAGCTTTTTGTCGAGCTGGCTAAGATGTATGACCTCAAAATCCTGTACCTCGAAATAGAGCCAGGTTGCCAGATATTCTACACCAATGACTACAACGGAGAGGTATTTCCAGAACGCTATATCCTGGATTCGGACATCGAAGGAGAAGAGTATTTCTGCACCTTCGACGAACTGGCAAAACGCATCGAAGAGATAACTGGCATCCTTCCAAATGAGTACGACGAGATAGAGCATATCAGCGAACTCTATGACGGAGA
>JAZRXZ010000014.1:0-7078 GCA_045600445.1 Bacteroidales bacterium
TCTCCTTAACGGATAAGACTCCGCTTCAAGACCTATTCGAAAAGACTAAAATCAATAATGTCAAAGATCAGATTGATTCCCTTATTCCGGGACTATTTGATTAAATTTACTAACGTCCCGATTTTAACGGGACACTAATGAGTTGCTATATCTATAAGAACTAAAAAGTGATATGTGAGGTACCCTCCCACTCATCACTAACGGTAATGGTGAGGGTGGTATTACCTGTAAGTGAATTGCCCTCGAAGATCCTGCCCTCGCACTCGGTGATGTGGTTGAGCTGGATGGGTACGGAAGGGAGGATGATGTCCTGAGCCAGCAACGGCTGGGCATTGGCATCTTGTGGTGTGAGGGTGATCTTGAGCTCATCGGTGGCTTGGTGCGGGAAGGTATAGACCTCGAAAATGAGGTGTCCGTCAGCCGTACGTGAAGCTTCGGAGAGAAGACGGATTTCTGTCTGGCGCGACTGCACAGAGCCAAAACCTGCGGAAGGGCTGAAAGTGGAGGAGCCACCTGTGTAATAAAGCTTTAGCTGATAGAAATCATCTGGGATATCTGCATCGGTGATAATGAACCGAACCATCGAGACGGCACGATGGAGGGTGGCTTCGAGGTGGGTATCGGTATCGGAAATAGTAACGGGCTGATGGAAGTAGAAGGTATCGGTCACCTTGTTGCTGGGGAAAGAGACTTCGGTGAGCGAGGTGAGGGTGGCTACACCTGTGCCACTATGTGCGATGGACACCAGCTGATAGTCGCCCGGAGCAAGGCGCAAAGTGGGTTGGCCAAAGGTGGCATCAGTCTGCTTCTGATTGACTTTGACAATGCGCTCGCCTTCGGCATCGAAAAGGGCAAGATCAAGACGAGTGTAGGAACCTGAGCCCTCTGCTCGCGTGCTGAGGGTGAGCTGTGGCAAAGGGGTTTGTTCATCTGACTCAGACATAGGCCCGAAGCAAGACTGGTGGCAGAAGGCTAAGGCAATGAGCGTACTGACCAGAGCCAACCTGCTGGCTGACTTACGTTTGTATAAAGAAAAGGTGGGCATGGTGTGTAGATTATAAGGCTGAAGGAGGTGTAGCGGTATCAGATGCTTTGGTTGATGTGGATGGGTTTGCGCCTTCTTTCTGCCTTCGCTTGTTGGAGATTGACCAGAGGATAGACGTTATATGATGGAGGTCATCGGTCACGCTATTGAACTGTACGTCAGTGAGGTAGCCGGCTTCATGCAGAAGGTCGAGCCAATATTCGGTATCACGTGCCATATCGAGCGCCTGACTGGCACTCTGGTAGAAGGCTTCCTTGCCACTGGTGTAATCAGAACGGAGCAGGATTGATGCGATTCTGGTGCCCGACTCCATCATCTGACGGCTCATATACGACTCGCGATGCTCGGCCTGTTCGGAAAGATAAAGATGAACTTTGAGGATGCGTTTTGAGAACGCCTTGGCGAGGTCCTTGAGCCGAGGCTGTGGGCTGTCGCCCTTTTTTGTTCTTGCCATAATAGGTACGTTGTTTGTAGGTTTGTACTCTACACCAACTGTTGCCACAGGTACGGGGTGTTGCCCTTCGTCTGAGATGAGTGCTTCGATGGTAACCTCAAGCGTCTTTGAGAGCTTGACCAACGTCTTGTAACTAGGCATGTGGCGCGCATTCAAATAGTCGGTCAGCTGACAGTAATCGATTCCCGCCATAATGGCCAGACATTTTCGCTCGATATGTTTCTGCTCGATAATCCGTTTCAGATTGGCAGCAAAGATACGAGCAGCAACAGTAGTGCTTTCTGTAAAATAAGATCTCATAAATTTTGTTTTGTTGATCATGTGAAACATTAGGGTGAATGCACTAATCAACGCTGCAAAGATGAGAATTCTTTACAGGAAAGCCAAACGTAACTTGTACAAAAAAATACGTAAACAGTACATACAAAAATACGTAACCTATCTGTGGGAATATAGTTATCCCCAGAATATCAGCAGATTGAAAAGTGGGCATTGGTATTAGATCTACAGGCAATTATTTATCAAGAGTCTCGTACTTGGAGTGCTGGCTCTTATATTCCGGTACGATTTCTTTCATTTTAGCAACTATGGCCATATCATCGTAGGTAAATGAGAGATCGTAGAGTTCTTTTTCGTTCTGAAGAGCCTGCTCGTATGGATACTCGCGGACAGAGGCTACCTTGATCTTAGGATGTACGGTAGGCTTGGTCTGCTCGGCATCGTTGAGCACCTCTTCATAAAGCTTCTCGCCATCGCGGAGGCCAGTGAACTTGATCTGAACGTCCTTGGCTCCTGAGAGATCGATCATACGCTGAGCGAGATCGGCAATACGGACTGGTTTACCCATATCGAAGACGAAGATCTCGCCACCATGACCCATGGTGCCAGCTTCGAGAACGAGCTGACAAGCCTCTGGGATGAGCATGAAGAAGCGAATGATATCTGGGTGAGTGACGGTGACAGGTCCTCCCCTCTTGATCTGCTCTTTGAAGATCGGGATGACGGAGCCGTTGCTGCCGAGGACGTTGCCGAAGCGGGTGGTGATGAATTGAGTTTTGTTTTGTGAGGAGTTAAGCGCTTGGCAATAAATCTCACAGATACGCTTGGAGCAACCCATGACATTGGTAGGATTAACGGCTTTGTCTGTACTGATCATAACGAACTTACGGGTGCTATATTTCACTGCCAGATCAGCTATGACACGCGTGCCATATACATTGTTCTGAACGGCCATAGCAGGATTGTCCTCCATCATCGGCACATGCTTATAAGCAGCAGCATGGAAGACGTATTCTGGCTTATAAAGTGAGAAGATCTGCTCCATGTGGGTGGCGTTGGTGATGTCGCCAACGATGGTTTCGCAACGAATGAAAGAATAGTTGCGAGCCATGAAGAGCCGGATGTCATGCATTGGGGTTTCGGCCTGATCGATGAGAATAAGTCTTTCTGGATGGAACTGTGCAATCTGACGTACCATCTCGGAGCCGATGCTGCCAGCAGCTCCTGTGATAAGGATGGACTTCTCACGAAGCATCTCTCCGATGGCATTGAGATCGACCTGAATCTTATCTCGTGGAAGAAGATCCTCAATATCTACCTCTTTGAGCAGCTCATGCGACAACATCGATTTGCCATCCCACGTAGCGGCTCCAGGCATCATCATAATCTTGATGCCTGCACGAGTCAATTCCTCGACTAATTCCTGGTTCTCGCGAAAGCTATCAACACGAAGTGGACTGACAAAAAGGACATTAGCCTCTAATTCTCGCATCTTCTCAACCAAACCCTCCTGTGCCTTATATACTGGAGCGCCCAACAAATAATGGTCAACGAAACTTGGATCATCAGATACAAAACCTTTGACCAGATATTGCTGTGGATGGGCATTACGCATGGATTGGAAGAGCGAAACGCCTCCTTCCTTGACACCAAAGATAAGGACTTTAGTGAGGTTCTGATTGCGATAGGCAAAGTCGAAAATATAGCGGATCATGATACGGAACGTCCACTGTGACAACATGGCTATGATAACCATGATGGCACGTTGCTCCATGGTAACATGATAAAAAAAGACGGGACTCTGGTATTGTTCTGTAATCCAACTAACAGACAAGGTCAAAAGGGCACCTGTCAATAATGCTGCACCAATACGAAGTAGATCTGAATAGGTTACAAAACGAATAATGCCGCTATAGGTATGAAAGTATCGCATGCCGATCAAAAAGAACGGCATCATGCAAATTAAGGTATAGAAAATGGGCCAGAAGTTAAAGACAAGCTGAATAGCTGTATCTGTGAGATAAATAGATAAAACTCCTGCTCCAATAAGAATGATACAATCAATCAGCAGCACTAACCAATAAGGAAGGGCCGCACTCGAAAGATACCATTGTGAGATTCGTGAGTACATAAGGTTAATGCATGTGGTTATTTAGAGATTACTCCACGGTCACCGACTTGGCCAGATTACGCGGCTGATCGACGTTGAGACCCTTGCTGACTGCTACGTGATAAGAGAGCAGCTGCAATGGGATAACGGAGAGCAATGGGGTGAGACAAGAGAGGGTCTCTGGCACCTCGATATATTCATCGACCATCTTCTGTACGGTCTCATCGCCTTCGTTGGTAATGGCAAGGATGCGACCTTTTCGGGAGATAACTTCCTGAAGGTTAGAAATAACTTTCTGATAACGACGATGGTGATTGGTCAGGAAGACAACTGGCATCTGATCGTCGATCAAGGCAATAGGGCCATGCTTCATCTCGGCAGCAGGATAACCCTCGGCATGGATGTAGCTGATCTCCTTGAGCTTCAGTGCGCCTTCGAGAGCGACTGGGTAATTATAGCCTCGACCGAGGTAAAGAATATTACGAGCGTATGTCAGGGTTTGTGCGATGCGATGAATCTTATCGTTCTGCTTCAGCACGACTTCTATCTTCTCTGGGATGCGCTGGAGTTCCTGAATGGTCTCTTCGTACTCATCCTGCGAAACTGTACCCTTGGCCATACCCAACGCTAAAGCGATGAGCGTGAGGACGACTACCTGACCGGTGAAAGCCTTGGTAGAAGCTACACCGATCTCAGGGCCTACATGAATATAGGTACCCGTGTGCGACTCGCGCGCGATGGAACTGCCTACACCATTGACAATGCCGAAGACGAGAGCTCCCTGCTCCTTGGCAATCTGGATAGCGGCCAAAGTATCGGCCGTCTCACCCGACTGTGAGATTGGGATGATGACATCGTCTGGCTCAATAACAGGTTCTGAATAACGGAACTCGCTGGCGTATGCCACCTCAACAGGGATGCGGCAGAAATGCTCTATGAGCTGCTTACCGATGAGACCAGCGTGCCATGAGGTACCACAACTGACGATCACGATTCTACGAGCGCGAAGCAGCTGACGGCGGTTATTGGTGACAGCTGAAAGAACGACCTGTGGGCCTTGGCCATAAGGAGACTCTACGATACGACCACGCATACAATCCTTGAGGACGTTTGGCTGATCGAAGATCTCCTTGAGCATGAAGTGTGGATAACCGTCATGATCGAGCATACTCAAATCAAGATCGACTTCAGTAACGGCATGTTCTGCCACTTCACCCTTGAGATTCAATACTTTGACATCCTGACCACACTTGACTTCGGCCACCTCCTCATCATTGAGGTAGATGATACTCTTGGTGTATTCTGCAATAGGGCTGGCATCTGATGCGATAAAGAACTCCGTCTGCTCCTCTCCTATACCAATGGCCAACGGACTACTCTTGCGAGCACAAACCAAGGTATCTGGGCAACGCTTGTCAATCACGGCAATGGCATAAGCACCGATTACCAGCTGAAGCGCATGACGAACAGACTCCAGCAGATTGGTCTTGCGAAGATCCATGGTGTACTCGATGAGCTGAACGAGAACCTCGGTATCTGTCTCTGACTGGAACTTGTAACCACGTTTCTCCAACTGCTTACGGAGCGATGAATAGTTCTCAATGATGCCATTGTGCACCAAGGTAATATTACCGCTCTGTGAGAGATGTGGATGTGCATTGACCTCTGATGGAGCACCATGGGTGGCCCAACGGGTGTGTGCAATTCCTAACTGTGCATCAGGAGTAACGCCTTTGCCCAAAGCATTATCTACGACCTTTTCGAGATCAGAGACTTTGCCTTTGGCTTTATATATATTGAGAGAATTGTCTACTGGTGAGATAAGTGCACAACCTGCACTATCGTAACCACGATACTCGAGACGATGAAGACCCTTGATCAGGATTGGATAGGCCTGACGGGTGCCGATATAACCTACAATGCCGCACATAATTCAGTTAGGAGTGAGGAGTTAGGAGTGAGGAATAATTCACTTCTGCTCCAATTAATATTGGATTTATCGGGACAAATATACTTTAAATCCAAGATTTATCCAACTTTTGAACAATAAATGTGAAAAAAAAAATCATTCCCAGCCACTATTCTTTACGAAATAGCAGCTGGAAATGATTTTTTATTAACTTTTTACCCACCTGTCTCCTCCCTTTAAAGATTTCTCGACAAAGTTATCGACAGGGGACTCTCCTCCCTTTAAGGGAGGTCGGGAGGGTCTTAGTTGTTCTCAGGACGGAGCTTACGTACAGTAACTGCAGTCTGCCACATCTCTGACTCGCGGAGTGCCTTGAGCTCTGCCTCGAGACCCTGACGATAGTCTGGCTTAGAGTTAGCGTCGATAGAGATCTGTGCCTCGTTACCGGTCTTTACTGAGTTGTAGAGCTTCTCAACAACTGGCTTGCAAGCGTCATGGAATGGGCCCATCCAGTCGAGTGCACCACGCTGTGCGGTGGTTGAGCAGTTAGCGTACATCCAGTCCATACCGTTCTTTGCGAAGAGTGGCATGAGTGACTGGGTGAGCTCCTCAACGGTCTCGTTGAATGCCTCTGATGGTGAGTGACCATTCTCACGGAGTACCTCGTACTGAGCGAGAAGAAGACCCTGGATAGCGCCCATGAGTGAACCACGCTCGCCAGTGAGGTCAGAAGTAGCCTCGCGCTGGAAGGTAGTCTCGAACATGTAACCGGAACCGATACCGATGCCGAGAGCAAGGGTACGATCCATTGCCTTGCCAGTAGCGTCCTGATATACTGCGTATGAAGAGTTAAGGCCACGACCCTCGAGGAACATGGTACGGAGTGAAGTACCTGAACCCTTAGGAGCAACCATGATTACGTCATAATCCTTGCCAGGAACAACACCAGTGCGATCGTTCCAAGTAATAGCAAAGCCGTGTGAGAAGTAGAGAGCCTTACCTGGGGTGAGGTAGTTCTTCAAAGTTGGCCACACGCTCATTACTGCTGCGTCAGAGAGCAAGCACATGATGATAGTAGCCTTCTGAGCAGCCTCCTCGATAGAGAAAAGGGTCTGACCTGGAATCCAACCGTCAGAAACAGCCTTCTCATAGGTCTTACCTGCACGCTGGCCAACGATTACGTTGAAGCCATTGTCACGAAGGTTCAATGACTGACCAGGGCCCTGTACACCATAACCAATAACTGCGATGGTCTCATCCTTGAGGATCTCACGAGCCTTC
>JAZRXZ010000015.1:0-2590 GCA_045600445.1 Bacteroidales bacterium
GAAGAGACACAGCAGCCGGCGGTAGAGATGACCACGACGTCGAGAATCTACTATCCTGAGAGGATGGGATTCCCGGGCAATACGCCGGTGCTCGACGTGATGCTGGCCATCGTGGACGGCAGGGCCTCGAACCCCGAGGAGATAGTGCGCAACTACAGGATCAAACTTAATGGTGCGTATATCTCGGAGGACCTGGTGGTGTTTCTCTCAAACCTACGTGTCAACGACGTGGAGAAGATCACCTATAATAATAATCAGACGGTGACCGAGGGCGCACAGGGATTGCTCGGTACCATCGCCATCAAAGCCAAGGCCATCGACGAGGGTACGCACGGTTTTGCCGACGTATCGGTCACCTCGAACGAAGACACCCGCAGCACAATGCGCGTGAAGATGCACAAGGACCGATGGGACGTCTCAGGACACGTGAGCTGGCGCAGAACGGCATCACAGAAAACGGTGGAGACTGAGAGCGTGCAGACGGGGCAGATGCCCATGCTGACCGAGGATGTCATCGACGGCAATAAATTCATGGAGGATGCCTACCTGAATGTGAACTACAACGGCGATAGCAACTTCCTCTCGCTCCTCTTGACGCAGCAGTACGGCCACCTTAAAGGCAATGAGATCTACGACGAGACGGCGGGCAATGAGCTGCTCAGGAAATACACCACGTTCTACGACCATCACTCCCGACTGATGACACTGGGTCTGGTATGGGATCATGCCTTTACCGAAAAGACCCACTTCGAGGGCTACTTCCAGGAGTCGTTCTCAAACGTGCCATCGACCTACACCGATCACTATGAGGGAAAGAAATTTGAGGACTATGCTTTCAATTCGATTGACTTCAAGTTCATCCCAAAGAGCCACAGCACGTACGGTGAGTTGCGTCTGTCGAGCAGCGAATTCGACCATCTTTATATGGTGGGTGGCATCGACTACTCTTTTGACCAGACGCACAATGACGAGAATGCCACGACAAATATCAACTCCTCACTGTATCAGAAATACAGCCTACACTCGTATCTGGTGAGCCCACATCTCGACGTGACCTATCGGATGGGGGCGCTGACACTGAGTTCGGGCTACCGCACAAACCTGCTGCGCCATGAGGCTCAGCTCGACGATAAAGGATATTGGTGCAAGGGATTCTACAACCCGATGTGGAACGTCTTTGCCAGCTGGGACATCGACTCACAGAACAAGCTCATCGCCTCGTATAGCCACCGCATCAAGGAGCAGGACATCACGGAGCTGTTTCCTGAACAGATCTTCCAGGTGGGCGACGTGGTGACCTACACGAAGGGCAATGAAGATCTGAAGCTGCCGACGTACAACATCTTCGACCTCTCGTATGCGACCAACCATCAGCACGCTTCGCTGCTGCTCAAGGGGCGTTACTATGTGAGCCGCAATGCCATCATGTCAGCTCCGGTGAGCAATGCGGTCTCTGAGAGTGGCGTGGAGTATGAATATGAGCACCTGATCAATGGTCCTAAGGTGAAAGGTCTGAATCTCGATGCTGAGCTCTATCTGCGCTACGGATGGCTGAGTGCTACAGTGGCCATGGCTTATAACCATCTGGATTATACTGATACCTACGATGCGGATTACTGGATGGTGCGCATCCTGCCTGTGCTCTCGCTGCCTTACGGATTCAATATGACGGGCGCTCTGTCATACCACACCAGCGCTTCGACCCCTACGCTGCACACCAAGGCCTACTGGTATGGCCGTATGCGCGTCAACAAGGACATCGGTGAGCACTGGAGCCTCTATGCTCAGTGGGATAACCCGCTGCGCTCTAAGATCTCAACCACAAAGTATAATGACGATGTGACGACGCGTGTGGTGGAGAATCTGCACGACACGCAGTGGGTGTTCGGAATATTCTATGCGTTCTGAATTATTGATATTTGGAGATTATAGGATTTATTCGGATATTTGCGCACGAAAAATATGCAAATCTCAAATTTTTACTAGAACTATGAAAGAGATTGATGAAAATGAACTGAAGGATGGCGGAGCAGAACAATCCGGCCTATAGTCAGGCAGAGGAGTCGATCCTCTCAGCAGAGCAGGAAGTGGCACGTACGCGCAAGGAGCAGGGCCTCAAGACGAGCGTGGACGTCAATGTGGGCCTGCAGCAGCTCCTGAAGGAGACCCAGGTGGCCCTGAAGCTCTCAGATGAATCATTTGAGCAGAACCAGTATAACTACACCATGGGCCTCTCAGACATCAATACCTTTACCCTTGCACAGTCGCGTAAGGATGATGCACACAACAATTATCTGTCAGCGCTCTCAGACTTCTGGATGGCCTACTACCGCCTCTGCTCACTGACCCTCTATGACTTCTATCATCACGTGCCGCTGGGAGCTCAATGATATCGCAGTAAAATAAAACACCCTCGCTATTGTGTCATCACACATTTAGCGAGGGTAATATTTCCTGACTTCATCAATGCGTCACCCAAGTTATAAAATGGCGATTTTTAGGTCGAAAAGTGGTTTGATGGCGAGATGCTTTTCAGTCAGGAAGAGGGTTTTCGTAAAGTAGGTTCCGTTCACTGGAAGCTTTATCCTTA
>JAZRXZ010000016.1:0-32165 GCA_045600445.1 Bacteroidales bacterium
ACTATCATCGTTTAATAGTCCGCGTGCAATAATAAGGAACCGCCGTATGCCGAACGGCACGTACGGTGGTGTGAGAGGTCGGTAAACGTGAAAGTAGGAGATAAACGCCTACGACTAGCGTTTACCTCCTACTCGATTGCCATCCTACTCCGCGTACTCGTTGGAGGATGCCTTTATTGTGCCATCCTACTCCGCGTACTTGTTTTAGGATGCCTTTATCGTGGCATCCTACTCCGCGTACTCGTTGGAGGATGCCTTTGTCGTGTCATCCTACTCCGCGTACTTGTTTTAGGATGCTTTTATCGTGGCATCCTTGTCACGGTACCGTAGAAGATATGGAAGCATGAATTATTCCCATTTCAAAGATTCTGCCGACACTTTCTCCTCGTGGCCAATAAAGTTGGCAGCATGGCTGTTGAAATTCTCTATGTCACCAGTCGTATAGAAATGAGTGGTAGCGTCTTTAGAGAGTCGGCAATCCATCTCCGGATGGCGGCGCAGATAATCCTGCAGGCCGTATGCCACCGGCTTGCCTTGTGGCATGAGGATGATCTCCGGATGATCGAGCTCCTGCAGAACCGTCTGTATCAGGCTCGTCACGAGAGGGTAGTGAGTGCAACCGAGGATGATGGTGTCGATGAGCGGATCCTGGTCGAGTAATTGCTTGAGGTCAGCATATACTGCATCGTGCATCTCCTGCGAATGCTGGAGGCCAGCTTCGATCATCGGTACCCAGGTAGGGCAGGCCTGACTATTGACCACGAGCGGCTTGAAGTCGAGACGGATAGAGGTTGGGATCTTCTCAATCTCCATGTCGTACGACTGTGATGAGATGGTAGCACGCGTAGCGATGACTCCGATATGACCAGAGTAAGTAAACTCTGCCACTCGCTCCACCGTTGGACGAATCACTCCTAGCACGCGTCGAGAGGGATCTTCTGTATAAGGCAGGACACGCTGCTGAATGTTACGGAGCGCCTTGGCCGACGCTGTGTTACAAGCAAGAATTACGAGCGGACAACCCATGCTGAAGAGCTTGTCGACCGCCTGTCGTGAGAAGGCGTTGACCTCCTCAAAAGAGCGATCTCCGTAGGGCGCACGCTGGTTGTCGCCTAAGAAAATATAGTCATATTGTGGAAGGAGACGATGTATCTCCCTATAGATGGAAAGACCTCCAAAACCGCTGTCAAAGATACCAATAGGTCCCATTTGAACGATGAAATTTTAAGGATTGAAAAACAGTTTTTTAGTGCTGCAAAGATACAGAATTTGTGTGCAATAAGCAAACCTTAGCCTTTAAATTTGTTTAATATACGTTTAAAATGCTGCACAACTTCCTATATAATGTTATTTTATAGGTGCTAAAAATACCAATGTAGCGATTTTTTTGTTAAATTTGCCGCGCTATTATGTGCGTGTGTTAAGCATTGCACAGCCAGAATCCATAGAAATAATAGTAACTAAAAAACATAAAGCATTATGATGAAGCAATACAAATTGCTCAACAATCTCTTCGGATGGATCGCCTTCGTCGTAGCGGCATTCACCTACCTCTCGACGGTAGAGCCGACAGCGTCGTTCTGGGATTGTCCAGAGTTTATCACTTGCGCCGCTAAAGGCGAGGTGGGTCACCCACCAGGAAACACCTTCTTTAACCTCACTGGCCGTTTTTTCGTCAATTTCGCAGGAGGTGACATGGCTCAGGCAGGTATCTGGGTCAACCGTATGTCTGCACTCTTCTCAGCAGGTACGATTCTGTTCCTCTTCTGGACCATCACGGCGTTGACCAAGAAGGTTGTGTGTCGCAAGAATGAGTCGGAGAACGATATGACCTGGAGCCAGGCCATCACGATCCTTGCCTCAGGTATGGTGGGTTCGTTGGTCTACACCTGGTCAGATACCTTCTGGTTCTCGGCCGTCGAAGCGGAGGTCTACGCCTTCTCAAGCTTCATGACCGCGCTGGTATTCTGGCTGATTCTCAAATGGGAGAACAATGCGAGGGGAGTAGAGGGTGACCGATATATCATTCTGCTGGCTTATATCATCGGCCTCTCGATCGGTGTACACTTGCTTAACTTGCTGTGTATCCCTGCCATCGTACTCGTCTATTATTTCAAGAAGCAGCCGAATGCTAACCTCAAGGGTACGCTCGGCGCCTTGTTGCTGTCTGTTCTGATGATTGCCTTCATCCTCTATGGTTTGATTCCAGGCTTCATCAAAATCGCTAGCGAGGTAGAGCTCTTTGCAGTCAATACTCTCGGCTTCTCATTCAATACAGGTACTGGTTTCTACTTCTTCTTCGTATTGGCATTACTTGCCTTCGGCGTATGGAAGAGCTATCAGAAGGAGACTACCGACCAGACCCTCCGCATCTTGCTTGCAGCAGGTATTGTGTTGAGCGGTATACCATTTGTCGGTGAGAGCTGGATTCTCGGAATCCTCGTTGCTCTTGCTTTCGTAGTTGGCATTTTCTTCTGGAAGAAGCTCAATGCACGTCTCTGCAGCAATATCCTGCTATGTCTGCTCACTATCCTCATCGGTTACTCGACCTTCGCACAGATCATTATCCGTTCGTCGGCTCAGCTGCCAATGGATCAGAACTCACCAGATGAGATCTTCTCATTCTCGAAGTACCTCAACCGTGAGCAGTATGGCGAGAGTCCTCTCTTCTTCGGACAGACCTTTGTCAGCGATGTGAAGCGCGATGCTTCTGGCCGTGCAGAGGTCAAGGAAGGTGCTCCTATCTACACCAAGGTCGTTAAGACCAATCCGGATGATCCTGATAAGTACTTCCTGAGCGGACATAAGGAGAAGTATGAGTACAACTATACAGTTCTCTTCCCTCGTATGTACTCTAAGCAGGCTAACCACGTTCAGGGTTACAAGGAGTGGAGCGACTTCAAGGGAGTGAAGAAGAATGTCGATGGCAAGACCATCACCGTGCCAACCTTCGGAGAGAACCTCACCTACTTCTTCCGCTATCAGGTCAACTTCATGTATTGGCGCTACTTCATGTGGAACTTTTCTGGCCGTCAGAGCGACGTACAGACGTACGGAGAGATTGACCGTGGTAACTGGATCACCGGTATCCCAGTTATCGACGAGATGCTGGTCGGTACACAGGAAGATATGCCATCGAGTATCAAGGACAACAAGGGACACAACGTTTTCTATATGTTGCCTTTGCTCCTCGGTTTGATCGGTCTCTTCTGGCAGGCCTACAGTGGCGAGAAGGGTATCCAGGGCTTCTGGGTCGTCTTCTTCCTCTTCTTCATGACCGGCCTTGCCATCGTCATCTACCTCAACCAGACCCCTTATCAGCCTCGTGAGCGAGATTATGCCTACGCTGGTTCGTTCTACGCCTTCTCAATTTGGGTTGGCATGGGTGTGGCTGGCTTGGTTCGCCTCGTCGAGAAATATATTACCAAGAAGGAGAGTGCCGTCCTGGCTGGTGTCCTTGGCGTGATCTGCCTCGGCGTTCCATTCCAGATGGTCGGTCAGACCTGGGACGATCACGATCGCTCAGGCCGCTACACCGCACGCGACTTTGGCCGTAACTACCTCTCTTCACTTGAGCCAAATGCCATCATCTTCACCAATGGCGATAACGATACCTTCCCACTCTGGTACAATCAGGAGGTCGAGGGCTATCGTACCGATGTTCGCGTCTGTAACCTCTCTTACCTGCAGACCGACTGGTATATCAACCAGATGAAGTCACAGGCTTATGAGAGCGAGCCATTGCCAATCTCATTCCGTCCGGATCAGTATGTTGCCGACAAACTCAACTACGCTCACGTCGTAGATATGTTCAAGGGTGAAGAGAAGCCGATGGATCAGGTGATGAACTGGCTCTACAGCGATGATCCACGTTACAAGCGTCTTGAAGGCTATGGTGCCGACATCGACTATATCCCTGCTTCTAAGATGTATATTGACATCGATTCGGCTGCTGTTGCCAACTCTCCGGTCATTGATACTCCAGACAAGTCAGAGATCAGCAAGCGCATGCACATCGACCTCAGTGGCAAGTCATACATCACCAAGAACGAGATTGCTGTGCTCTCGATGATCCAGAACATTGCCAAGGATGGCTGGAAGCGTCCTATCTACTTCGCAACCACCGTTGGTTCGGATATGTATATCAGCCTCAATCGTTACTTCCGTCTCGTAGGTCTGGCTTACCAGATTGTACCTCTTGAAGGTGGCGGCACCACGACAGCCGACATTGACAAGAGCTACGACAATCTGATGAATAAGTTCGTCTGGGGTAACATCCAGGATACGACCATCTATCTCGATGAGAACAACCGTCGTATGTGTCGCACTCAGCGTATGATGTTTACCACTTTGATTCAGGAACTTCTCCAGATGGGAGACATTGACCGAGCACTCAAGGCAACACGTTTCTGCGATGAGACTATCCCATCGGCCAACATCCCATACGACTATACCTCTATCACTTTGGCTCAGGCTTACTATGCAGCAGGCGAGAAGGCAGATGGTGATCGTATCCTGAACGATATCCTTCTGCAGAACGAGGAGTATCTGCTTTGGGCATTTACCCTCGAACCAATGTACATGCAGTCGGTTGGCCGTACTATCCGCGAGCATATCCTTACCATGCGTGAGGCGCTCGAGGTCGCTACCGAACAGGAGAACGAGGAGCTCATCGCTCGTTTTGACGAGGAATTCCGTACCTTCTTCGACCTGGCTTACACCAAGTACAAGGTCCTGAACTAATTACAGTCACATAAGTCATTCTGCACCTGTCTTCGCTCCAGCAAGAGCGAGCTCATAGGTGCAGAGTGGCCTTTTCTTTTTATATGTTCATAGAGCAGCCACCCACCTGGTTCCGCCGCCTTATGTTTCAGGATTCCCTTTGGCGCCTTCCTGCGCAGCCGAAGTGTGTCTACCTGACCTTTGACGATGGTCCGACACCGCAGGTTACCCCCTGGGTGCTGGACGTCTTGGCGCGCTATGGTGTGAAGGCTACTTTCTTCTGCGTCGGCGATAATGTGGCACGCTATCGCACAGTCTTCGAGCAGGTCAAGGCGGCAGGACATCGCCTGGGCAACCATACCATGAATCACATATCGGCCTTGACCTACGAGTCAAAGGCTTATCTTGCCAATGTCGAGAAGGCCAATGTGCTGATACAATCCGATCTCTTCCGTCCACCGCATGGCTGGCTCCGCTTCGGTCAGGCTTCGCTCCTCCAGAAGAAATACCGTCTGGTGATGTGGGATCTGGTGACGCGCGACTATTCTTCGCGTCTCAATGCCGAGGAGGTCTTCCACAACGTGCAGCATTATGTGCGCAATGGTTCGATCATTACCTTCCACGATCAGCCTAAGTCGTGGCATAACCTGGAGGAGGCGCTGCCACGCTCCATCGAATGGCTGCTGGAGCAGGGGTATGAGTTCCGACTACTGTAATAACCGGATCTTTGCAATCCATTTGCACTCAAAAAGCTGTACCTTTGCACCGCATAATATATATAAGGAGAGCCAACGGCCCTCAGTAATGCAGTGCAAATTATGAAAAACCGCTTTATATTCTTCCTTTTATCGATAACCATCCTTACTGGATGCTCCCATAGTCATAATCATGGTTCAGAACATGATCATGACCACGCTGACATGCATGATGCAGGTCACAGCCATGATCATGATGACGATCATGATGAGGATGCGCATGAGCATGAACATGCAGCTGGTGTCATCCACTTCAGTGAAGCGCAGGCTGAGGCCGCTGGCTTGCAGACAGAAGTCGTGCAGCCAGCACCCTTCACGCAGGTACTCAAGGTCAATGGTGAGATCCTTTCAGCTGAAGGCGATGAGCAGACCATCGTGGCACGCTCGGCAGGCGTCGTGTCCTTTGCTCCAGGTGCCACGCTTACCGATGGCGCTGAGGTGCGACAGGGCCAGACCCTCTTCCGAGTCTCCGCACAAGGTATGACCAGTGGCGATGGCGTGGCCAGTGCACAGGCCGAGCGCCGTCAGGCCGAAGCCGTATGGGAGCGCGCTCAGCGCCTCTATAAAGATCAGCTTATCACCAAGACCGAATATGAGGCAGCCGAGCTTCGTTATAAACTCTCTGTCCCCGTGCAGAGTTCCGACGTCATCACCTCGCCGCTCAGTGGCTTCCTATTGCAGTGTCTCGTCTCGTCTGGTAGCTATGTGTCAGAAGGTCAGGCGCTGGCCGTGGTCAGCCGTCATCAGAAACTCCAGCTTCATGCCGATGTCTCAGCACGCTATTATGACCGACTTAATGGCATTGTCTCGGCCGATCTGCAGTTGCCTTACAGCGACAAGATCTTCCATCTCAGCGAACTTCATGGCCGTCTGCTTTCCATCGGCAAGGCCTCGGGCCTGAGCACTTCTGCCACTGATTTCCACGGCTCTGCCTCTGGTATGGCCTCTCCTTATATCCCAGTCATTTTCGAGTTCGACTACGCGCCAGGCCTCTTTGCCGGTTCATTTGCCGAAGTCTTCCTCCTGTGTGGCGAGCGTGAGGGTGTCCTCTCTCTGCCACTCTCGGCGCTGACCGAGGAACAGGGACTCTTCTTCGTATATATTAAAATAGGAGAGGACGACTACCGCAAGCAGGAAGTCAAGGTCGGTCAGCGCGGCTCTGAGCGCGTCGAGATCCTGAGCGGCCTCCAGCCATCTGACGAGGTCGTCATCGAAGGTGCTTATCAGGTCAAGCTGGCCAGTGTCGCCACCGTGGCCGAGGGTCATCATCATCACTAATACCCTCGCACCATGAACAAGATCATCCAATTCTCACTCAATAACCGTCCCACCATCTGCCTGCTGGCCATCCTGCTCCTCATCGCAGGATGCTTCACCGCATGGCACATGGAGGTCGACGTCTTCCCAGACCTCAACGCGCCTACCGTCGTAGTCATGACCGAAGCAGAAGGTATGGCTCCAGAGGAGGTGGAGCGTCTCGTCACCTTCCCCGTCGAGACAGCGGTCAATGGTGCTGCCGACGTACGTCGTGTCCGTAGCTCTTCGACCACAGGTTTCAGCGTCGTGTGGGTAGAATTCGAGTGGGGTACAGATATTTACCGCGCTCGTCAGATCGTCACAGAGAAGCTGGCTTCCATCGGAGAGAGCCTCCCTCCGCATGTCGGTAATCCTACGCTCGGTCCACAGTCGAGCATCCTTGGCGAAGTCCTCTTCCTCGGCCTGAGTGTCAAGGAAGGTACGCCAGCCGCCGACAGTCTTTCGCTGCTCGATCTTCGTACGTTGGCCGACTGGACCCTCCGTCCGCGTCTTCTCAGCACCGGCGGCGTAGCACAGGTCACCGTCATCGGTGGCGACATCAAAGAGTATCAGATCCAGGTTCATCCCGAGCGTATGCAGCACTACGGCGTGTCGCTCAGCGATGTGCTCGACGTCACTCGTTCCATGAATCAGGATGCTTCAGGTGGTGTCCTCTATCAGTATGGCAATGAGTATATTATCCGTGGCGTCGTGGCCACCAACGATGCGGAGCAGCTCGGCCAGACCGTTGTCCGCTATGATGCGGGTCGCTCACTGTTGCTCAATGAGATAGCCGACATCGAGATCGGAGCCAAGACGCCAAAGATGGGTCTGGCTTCGGTCAATGGCCGTCCGTCAGTGGTCATGACCATCACCAAGCAGCCGGCTGTCGGCACCCTACAGCTCACCGAAGATCTTGATAAAGCCATTGCCGAAATCAAGACGCAGCTGCCAGCGTGTGTCGACGTCCGCACCGACCTCTACCGTCAGCAGAGCTTCATCGACTCCAGCATCAACAATATCCAGCGCTCCTTGGTCGAAGGCGCTATCTTCGTCGTGCTTGTCCTCTTCATCTTCCTGATGAACTGGCGCACCACGCTCATCTCGCTCGTCACCATCCCGCTGGCCTTGCTCGTGTCTATCCTCACGTTGCGCTTCATGGATCTCACCATCAATACCATGTCCATCGGTGGTATGGCCATCGCCATCGGTTCGCTGGTCGATGATGCGATTGTGGATGTGGAGAATGTGTGGCGACGCTTGCGTAAAATGAGGAATGAGGAATTAGGAGTGAGGAATTGTCACCTTGCTACTAATAATGCATCGTGCATTACTACTAACAAATCCTCACTCCTCACTCCTCACTCCTCACTCCTCACTGAAATCTTCGAAGCCTCCAAAGAGGTCCGCATGCCAATTCTCAACTCCACGCTCATCATCGTCGTGAGCTTCGTCCCGCTCTTCTTCCTGAGTGGCATGGAGGGTCGTATGCTGGCACCGTTGGGTATTGCTTTCATCGTGAGCCTTTTTGCCTCTACGCTCGTGGCATTGACGCTCACACCAGTTTTTTGCTCTTATCTCCTGCCAAATTCCAAAGCGCTCTCGCAGCGTGAGCAGGAACCGTGGGTCACTCGCAAGCTTCGCTCAGTCTATGCCAAGGCGCTCGATTGGGCCATCGCACATCATCGCACCGTCATTGGCAGTACCATAGCCTTGTTCGTCATCACGCTCATCAGCGTCTTCACCTTAGGTCACAGTTTCCTGCCAGCCTTCAACGAAGGTTCATTGACCATCAATCTCGGCACAATCCCCGGCATTTCGCTCGATGAGTCCGATCGTCTTGGCCGACAGGCAGAGCAGATCCTGATGCAGATTCCTGAGGTCAAAGTCGTGGCTCGCAAGACAGGTCGCGCTGAGCTCGATGAGCATGCACAGGGTGTCAATGGTTCGGAGATCGAGGCTCCTTTCGAACTGAAGGATCGCAGCAAGGATGAGTTCTTGGCCGACGTGCGCCGCCGTCTCAGCGTCATCCCAGGTTGTAACATTGAGATCGGACAGCCTATCTCGCACCGTCTGGACGCCATGCTCAGCGGTACGCAGGCCAACATCGCCATCAAGCTCTTCGGCACCGACCTCAACCACATGTTCCTGATAGGCAACCAGATCAAACAGGAGATTGCCGAGATCGAAGGTGTCGCCGACCTCAACGTCGAGCAGCAGGTGGAGCGTCCGCAGCTCAAGATCATCCCTAAGCGCGAACTGCTGGCGCGTTATGGCATCACGCTGCCACAGTTCCAGGAGTATATCAATGCGCTTCTCGGCGGTCAGGTAGTCAGCCAGGTCTACGAAGGTAACCGCAGCTTCGACCTCACCGTCAAGGTGCATGACGAAGATCGCGAAGGTATCGAGCAGATCCGCGACCTGCGTATCTCCACGCCGTCCGGACGTCTCATCCCGCTCTCCATGGTGGCCGATGTCGTCTCGTCCAGCGGTCCTAATACGATTAATAGAGAGAACGTTACGCGCAAGATCGTCATCTCGTGCAATGTTGCTGGCCGTGACCTTCGTTCGGTGGTCAATGAAATCCGCGAGCGTGTCTCTTCGGAAATCGAACTCCCAGAGGATTATCACATCGAGTATGGCGGTCAGTTCGAGAGCGAGCAGGCGGCAACTCGCATTCTTTTGCTCACTTCGCTCATCAGCGTGCTGGTCATCCTCTTCCTGCTTTACCATCAGTTCAGCAGCTGGCGCCAGTCCATCGTCATCCTGCTCAATCTCCCACTGGCACTCATCGGTGGCGTCATGGCACTGCTCTTCACCAGCGGCATCCTCAGCATCCCGGCCATCATCGGCTTCATCTCGCTGTTCGGTATTGCTACGCGCAATGGTATGCTGTTGGTCGATCGATACAATACGCTGATGTGTGATTCTTCTCAGTCACTGATAAATGTCGTCCGCATCGGCAGCCTCGACCGACTCAATCCGATCATCATGACCGCGCTCACCTCCGCCTTGGCCCTTATCCCGTTGGCCTTAGGTGGCGAACAGCCGGGCAATGAGATCCAGAGCCCGATGGCACAGGTCATCCTCGGAGGCCTGCTCACCAGCACGTTGCTCAATGCGTTTGTCGTCCCGATTATGTATCTTTTAACGGAGAAAAAGAATCAATGAAATTCCTATTATATATATCAATAGCGCTCCTTCCGCTCCTCGCACAAGCTCAGCCGCGTCCTTTGCAGCAGTTTGTCGACAGCGTGCTGGTACATTCTCCACGCATTCGCACCCTGCAGGCTCGCATGGAGGCCGATGAGGCGGCTGCACATGCCGAGAATCGACTGGCCGACCCTTCTGTCTCCTTCCGTTTTATGTGGGGTTCTGGTTATGCTGAGGATGAGAATGATCTCATTGTCTCACAGTCCTTCGACTTCCCGACGGCCTACCTGCATCGCAGCAAGATCAAGCGTCAGGAGATACGCAACGCGCAGCTCCAGTATCGCGCCGCCTGTCACGACGTATTGCTGCAAGCCACACAGCTTGCAGTCGAACTCTGCTACAACGACACTCTTTTACACCTTGTGCGTCAGCAGGATACGATGAGCGAAGACTTCCTCTCGGCCGAGTCGACCCTTTTTGAGGAAGGCATCTCGTCCGTCCATCGCTATAATGAGGCACAGCGCCTCAATCTCGTCCATCACCAGCGTATCAGGACGCTCGAAGCTGAGCGTGCTGCGCTGCTGACCGAGTTCAAGACCGTCTGTGGCTTCGACTATCATCCCGAAGTCATCGTCGGTGATATTGAACATTTCAAGCAGGAGCTTCTCCTCCCTAAAGATCCTGATTTCGACCAATGGTGGCAGGAGGTAGCAGCGTCCTCTCCTGAGATGCAGCTCGTCGACAATGCAGTGAATCTTGCTCAGCTCAATGTCAAGACGGCCAAGGATGGCTGGTTACCACAGTTCACCGTGGGTTATGAGCAGGAGATTGCCCTCGACGAGAAGCTCCGTGGCGTCTCCGTTGGCCTCTCGCTCCCTCTCTGGAGCAATGGTGGCAAAGTCAAGGCGGCTCGCCGCGCTCTCGAAGCTGCTCAGCTCGATGCGCAAGATCAGCGACTCTCCTTCTATACCCGCCTTCACAGCCTCTATCTCAAGGCTTTCGGCGAATTATCTTCGGCCAGCGAGTACCGTTCCCTGCTCTATCAGCAGCAGAACGAGACCCTCCTGCGCCGCACCTACGAGGAAGGCCAGATCACCCGTCCCGACTATCTCGAGGGTATGATCGGCCTTCTCGAAGTTCAGCGCGACCTCCTTACGCAAGAGAAGTCTGCCGCGCTGCTATGGCTCCAGCTCAATAGTATCAGATATTAGCCAATACTTCCTTGACTACGGCCGAGATAGCTTTGCCATCGGCCTGGCCAGCCAGCTTCGCGTTGGCAGCCTTCATCACCATACCCATGTCCTTAGGACCAGTAGCACCTACCTCAGCCACGATGGCCTTGATGCATACGCTGAGCTCCTCAGCGGTCAAAGCTTTAGGCAGATACTCCTCGAGGATGGCTACCTGTGCCATTTCCTCATCAGCCAAGTCTTGACGGCCACCAGCTACGAACTGATCCGCAGCATCGCGCCCCTTCTTTGCCATCTTTGCGATGATCTTGAGCGCATCGCCGTCGCTGAGTTCGCCATTAGCGCCACCTGCGGTCTTTGCCTCAATAAACTCCTTCTTTACGTTGCGCAATGTATCACGTCTCACAGCGTCGCGAGCCAGCATCGCCTTCTTGATGTCCTCTCCAATTTGAGTAAACAGATCCATATTTTTCTTAATTTTTATGATGTTACGTTTTGCAAAGATAACATCTTTTTCTAAATCTGCAAACTTTTTTTCTCTCTATTTACACATCGCGATAAGAATTGCTGGATACCCACAGATTTCCCTTCAATTTTAGGCTCTTTTTTGCTCATTGTACTCGAAAAAATAAAATTATATTTATATAAATATCTGGATGAAAAATTTGGATTTCTCAATTTTTTTCGTATCTTTGCACCAGATTTAGGATACTTTTAAGACTAAGCCGCCAAGATTATACGAACAAATTCAATACAAGAATCCAAGAAGACAAAAAAAAGACGCAAACGAAAAACCTATTTATTTGTAAGATTTTACCGACCGACATTTTAACAGCTACCTAAATTAACTACGATCTTCCACTTATTATCCACTTTGCCGCGCTGGCCATAAGTACGTCTTGACGTCAGCGATGCAGTAACAAAACCCGCTCTCCGAAAGCGATAACTACGCTTTCTCCTTAGAGAATATATAAGGTCCTATGGCACCTCACAGCAAGTACATCAATGTCCCTACCAGCATATCATCTATGGCCACCGCCGCCGCATGACCTACCACTACGGTAAGTCCAGTCAGCCGTCCCCATCGACCGTCGACTTCTACTTCATGCACGACTGTGAGCCTTGTCTTGCCTGGTCCACTTTATCACCTCATAGATAAATGAACCTATATTCAAGCACTCCCGTAGCAGGCTTACGCGTAGCAAAACGCCTCCAGCGGCTCCCCTCAAAGGGTGCCAGCCCGAGGCGCAAAAAAAGAGTTCCTGAGCGCCTCAGCGCTCGAACTCACCAAATCAACGAGCTCAATTTTGAGCCGGTTGAAAATCCTCCAGTCGCAGCAGTTACTTCTCACCACGGATCTCAGTTACGCCGAAGTCGCCAGTCGTTGTGGCTATGGCAACGAGTCCGTCCTCATCGACCAGTATCAGGCCCGTCTCAAGACCACACCACACATCTTCCGCACCGGCTACCGCATATCCAATCCCATCTACTCGATCAACCGCCACGGCTACTCGAACCTCTTGAATGGTGAAAATCGCAAAGCAAAGAACAGAATCTACTCCAAAAAGTAATTCATCTCCTGCACCGTACAATGGGGGAGATGCCATGCTCTCGCCATCCTCTCTACTGTACGGTGTAGGAGATGCCATGCTCTCGCCATCCTCCCCATTGTACGGTGTAGGAGATGCCTTCGTCTCGTCATCCTCCCCACTGTACAGTGTAGGAGATGCCTTGTTCTCATCATCCTCCCCACTGTACAGTGTAGGAGATGCCTTGTTCTCATCATCCTCTCCACTGTACGACGTAGGAGATGCCATGATCTATTCATTCTTCAGACGCTTTCTTTCTGATAAAACCATAATTGATACAAAATATCGCTGATTTCTTGGAAAAGAAAAGATAAATAGTTATATTTGCCGCGTGATATATTTATTATGCTGCAGGCATGTATCGTGCAATGTTTCGACACGAGACAGATGTGCATAAGCTAGATGCCGAATTTGCCGATACCAGACTTAATTGCGTGTATGGTGGTGTCCCAATGGCAGTAGAGGATTAAGCTAATCCAACATTATTCGTGTAAATAACTATGAGTATTTATAATAAAAAAGAAGTCTCTTCAATATTCTGGGCCAATAATGAAGGTTTTAAAGGGGGACGAGATCCTATGGGAATAGAGAATAGCTCTATTGCTACTTATGGTTGTCTTCTTCCTGGCTTGACTAATTTGACCAAAAGAATACGCTACTATAGTTTTTATTGTTGGCTTATTGATGAATACAATACTGCAGGTGCAAGTAAGTATAGGATACATCAACGGAATTTTATACGTCGTGCAGAATTGAGTCTTGCTTTTATTATGCACGAACTAGGAGAGAACTCAATTGTCGGTTCTCAGTTTATATCAGGAGATTCTTTTCATGAGATAAGCCCAGGCGTGTACAATATTGCTGAAGGAGCAGATTATAGAAAGGAAAAAACGTCCGATAATTATTGGACATTTCCCCAAGGTGCTTTGGGTCAGTATTATGCAGGATCACTAATCGCATTAAGACTGATAAGAATAGAAGACGGTTGGTTTTATGATCGCTCAAAAGGCAAGGAGTTAGCAAATGCGTTTAGAGATTCTGTTGACGAGAGAGTCAGATCTCGTTTTTTGTCTTGTGTAGAGAATGGCTATATTCACGAAGATGACAGAACCTCATTATCACAATTAAGTGTCGCTAATATTAAAAGGAATTCTTCTGAATGGAAGTTGTTGAACCATGTACTTATTAATGCAGATGAAAACGGATCGACATTTCGACGAGAATCGATTTATTTTTTCTTGCAGGCAATAGCTGCAGGTATAGATGTCACGAAATTCCCAGAATATGAGTATATTATGAATAAGGATGCTAAGCCAGATAGTGCAGCTTTTGGCTGGCGTTTTTATTACTTATGTGAAGCACTTCATTATTCAATAGAAACAATCTTTTGGTTAGTCTTGGACATAGCAGAAAAGAATGATATGTGTCCTCTTCCTGTTTTCCTGTCTACTTGTGAATCTGCAATAAAGGAGAACGTTAAAGAAGGAGAGTTGTCTTATAGTGTAGGAGAGAACTTGATCTTATGCAATCGTCCCATCCCTGTACTTTTAGAAGAACTCCAACTATCAGTAAAGAATAATGAAGTTGAAAAAGCAGCATCTCAAGCGATTTGGCTTATTTGTCGAATATATAACGAAGCAGACCCCATTATTGACCAGATTATGAAATTTGAAAGAGATAATAATCTTGAAAGACAATTCGGCATTCTAAGCAGTTTTATGCAAGTTTACATTCGGAGAAATCTGTCATTAAGCTTTGATAGTTTTATTGGCAAAGTCATACGTCAGGTTATGAATGACCATACAATGTCAGCATGCAGAAAAATGGGTAATAACCTTGCTGATTTAAGAAAATTCTTAATTGAGGATGGGTACATTATTTTCGTTGAAAGACGAATGCCTGTCTTTACAAATCCAAGAACTAATTCATTATTCAATTTCCTAAAAGATCTTGGATATATAAAAGATAATAAGATTACTGAAATAGCAAAGACGTTCCTTGTTGAGTATGGCAAATTATGATCATCAAATATTTGAGGATGTTCCTGCTAAAGGAAAGAATAAATACCATTCGGCCATCCTCACAACGTTTTCGATAGATCTTATAAATTTTGATTCTAAAGAATTACGTACGCTCCATAAAAAACAGATAACAAGTGTCAATATCTTGGCTGATCTTAAGCAATTGAATAAGGCTATGGATATTGCCAGTATTGATTATCTATATAATATTGGGCAAATGTATGCCGTAAATGGGATCCATTCGGCTGGCGCATTTCACCCAAAGATCAATTTCTTTGTTGGATATGATTGCGCAATGGTCATTTTGGGCTCTGGGAATCTGACTGTGCCAGGTCATGGAAAGAACCATGAACTGTTTACGGGTTTTATGATTGACTCAGAGTTGAGAGGAGAAGGTGGTATTTACATGCTAATTCAAGAATGCTGGCAATATATTAAGCGTTTTGCAAATAAATGTGGCAAGTATACTGCTCATAGGATTTGTGAAGAGCTTCCACATTACTGTAGTGTATTAGAACGCGATGTTTTTCTTAACGAAGAAAATTATCATGCTTTGTACGATATTGGAGGAAACCTTAGTGCAGCATTGTTGTATAATGACGATAGTTCTAGTATCCTTTCACAGGCCTTTTCTCATATCCCATTAGATGAGGTAAAGGAGATTACTATATTGAGTCCATTCTTTGATGAAAATGGAGAGACAATAATAACTATAGCTAATTTATGTAATAGAGCCAAGGTTAGCGTCCTATTACAGAGGAATTGCAGTTTGCCGCCAAATAGAATACATAATCATCCAAGAATCAAGTTCTATGACTTTGACACAACAGATCGGGGACAAAAGAAATCTTTGTCTGGTAATAAGGAGTATCGTCGAAGATTACACGCGAAACTGATACATTTTAAGACTGATAAAGAAGAGTTTTGCATTGTTGGAAGTGCTAATGCTACCATTTCAGGATTGGGTACATTAGAGAAAAGAGGACTAAATGAAGAATTTTGTGTCTTATATTCTTCTGCAACAATTAAGTTCCTAAAAGAAATTGGCATATCAAAGAAACTTTCCTCTATAAATATAGCTTCATTATCTCGTCACCCCGATTCTTTCGGGTTGGATAGTAATTTGCAGGTGAGACTCACTAATGCAGAATATAGTCATAAGCGCCTATCCATTTCGTATGAAGGGATAAAGTCTGAGGATCAATATCGGTTAGTGGTAAGTCAAAGTAATGCTGATGAGATAGAAATACAGTCTGTTTTTGATAATTCTGGTTATAGAGTTTTAGATATTACACTAAATGAAAAACCTTGTTCATGTGCATTATATGACAGTAACGGTTTTCAGATATCAAACATACTAATAATCAACAAAACAGATTCCCTCGATGTAACTAATCCATCTAAAAATAATAGGGCGACAAACCAGCTTATTTCACTGATTGAGAATGAAGGTTATAATGGTTTGGAAATATCAGATTTGATTAGCGATTTGATAAAGGATATTTCTTCTTTAACAAATACAACAGAAATCACGCATTCTTCGGCATATAATACAATTCAAACTAAAAGAACAGATTTGCCAGATATAAAGTATAATGAATACTATGATATGGAACTAGACAATGAATATAATAAGGATCTAGATAGTTTTAATCATAGTGGTTCTGCATCTCGGTTAATTGATTGTATTGAAGATAGCATCGCTCGTGTTATTAGTAATTTGGAGGAATCTCAAAAAGGAGAAGAAGAACTTGGCAGTGCAGAAACCAGTCACAATAGGTCTTATGAACTAAAACCTGGTGATGCAATCAGCAGAAAAGTTTTAGATTCTTTACCTCAAAAGGTAGATAGTTTACTCGCGTCATATAACAAACTCTGTGATGTGAGATACTTGAATTTATTGAATAGTGATAATGTTTTGGGGAAGGAAGATTTTAATTTTTTTTCTCTTACGATGTTTGTCGCTTTGGAGCTTAGCTTCTTAAATCAGGAGAGTTATAAGGATAAAGAGAGTGAAAATGAATCATTATCTCAGGGTACAACTGAATTATTTGATAAGCTTTTGAGGTGTATGGTTCAACCTGGGTTAGAATCTTTGTGTAAGTTTACAAAGCTATGTCTTCTTGAAAAATATCCTGAAGATGCAGATGAAGTATATATGGATAAAATTGAGAGAGCAGTACGTTACGCTATTTTATATGCAGTTTTAATTCTGAAAAGATATGGCACAGAAGAAATAATCAAGTTCAAAGGTCCCAAAATAGATCTTTGTATCATGAATCTATTTGATTATTTCTCCTCTCCAGATAATGAAACTATAATAGAAGAGTTATCTCCAATTGCTGAACGATATAATTATGAGTTCAGAGTCGAGGATATAATCAATTATGTAAATGAAATTGAAGAAAAAAAGGAGAGCGGCAATTATTTTTATAAGCAAAATTATGGTTGGTGTTATAAAAATGGTAAGAGCACTCTATGGATTTCATAAGTTTGTCTTTATAGTTCAAAGAACATAATTATTTTTACCAAAAGTATATTGAAGTGCTTTTGTCCGTATATTATTAATCATTATTTATTGAGATTGAGGATTATGGGATGGTTTGATAGTGAAGATGATAAATACGAATGGTTAGGTGGAGATCCTGCCGATCCGTTCAGCTATGTGCCAAAGGATGATAATGAAGGGTGTGGAAGTTTCATATTTACTGTCTTGTTCCTCGTTTTCATTGTTTGGATGATGATAAACTTCAGATGATTAATAAAAAAGGTGAGGTGTATCAATCTTAAAAATATATGAAAATGGACTCTAAACAAATTAAAAAGGGTTGAAATTGACTATTATGGCCATTTTGAACTGTCTATCGAGTATTCATTCGTATAAAAAGAAAGGATCTTACCAGGTTCGTGGCCCCGTAAGATCCTTTCTTACTTTGAAGCTTCGGTGTTCCATCGGTCTTCCTCGATGGCGAAGGCTTCCATCTCTGCGATGTAGGGAATGTGGATCATCAGCGCGAATAAGAAAGCGCATTTCCGGATCATTCTCCAGGTGCAATAATGAATTCTCATAGTTGTTTAGGTGTTAAAAGCTTGAAAAAATATCAAGCTAAGGTTGGGTTAATAATTTTTTTTGATGGTGCAAAGATAGGAACTTTTGGGGAGAAAACGTATAAGTTGACAACGTTGTCATGAAAAACGTTGCCAACTTATATATTTAAAGGACAATGATAATCAAAGCCCTAAAGCATTCTCCAGCTGTGCAAAGCTGACAAAATGGTTACTGCAGGCGTCGATGTAAGCCTGCATGACGTCACGATAGGTCTGCTGTGCGGTGAGGAGTTCGATGAGGCTGGTCTCGCCTTTCTGATAACCGACCTTGCGGCTCTCGACGATCTGACGCGCGTCAGCCATCATATTACTATTATACTTCTGAAGCACCACCTTGGCTGCCTCGTAGGCGTTGAGCGCCTGAGCGGCCTCGGTGCGGATCTGCAGGAGCGAGGCTTCGTAATATTTCTGGCTCTGAGTGACTTGGTGCTCAGCGGCGCGACGCTCTCCGCGATTGAAGCTCGAGAACTTTAGCGGGATGGCAATGCCGACGCTGAGGCCATTGAACTTAGGTGCAGGAGCAATCTCATTGCGTACCTCGGAGTTGTAAGAGTAGCCGAGGCTGAGGCTCATCTCTAGGGCGCGCGAGGCCTTGACGAGACGTAGATTATTGACCGAGAGGGTGTGCGAGAGCTCAGCGGCCTTGAGGTCCGCACGATTGTTTTCGGCTACGCGGAAGAGCTCGTCCTCAGAGTAGGAGAGGACCTTCTGTGGCAGTTCGTCATCGGCCATCGCGGTGATAGGTTCGCCGCCACAGAGCAGCGAGAGAGTCATCAGCGCGTTCTTATATTCGGCCTGGAGAGCGATGAGTTCGCCTTCGAGTGCCTGCGCTTCGAGTTTGCTTTGTGTAGCATCGGTACGTCCGATGTCGCCGACGCTGAGACGGATGCTGTCGCTCTCTGCAATCTGCTTCATGTCATTGACCGAAGCCAGCATCACGTCACAGCTCTGGCGCAGACGCCACGCCTCTGCCCAGGCCTGAGCGGCCTCGAAGCGGAGGTTGCTGAGGTAGGCGATGACTGAGGCCTCGGTGATTTCCTTCTCGTTACGAGCGGTGCGGATACGAGCGCGGCGTACACCAGCCAGGTCGAGGTCATAGCTGAGGCCGAACTCCCATGACTGGCCCATATACATGTACCAATCCTGGTTGTTGCCATAATCGACCGAGAGTTCAGGATCGTTGAACACCTTGGCCGCCTGCAGATTAGCCTGTGCGATGTCAACGTTATATTGTTCTGCCAGATAGCTCACATTCTTCTCTGCCACGGTCTTGAGGTACTGGTCGTAGGTCATGGATTGAGCCAGCAGACCCATCGGGAGAAGCGCGAGGAGCAGGAGGTTAAAAATCTTCTTCATCTTCGTGGAGGTTATTTTCGACATACTGCTCCATCTTATAATATAAGGTAGGCAGGATAAACAAAGTGATGATGGTAGAGAACAGCAGGCCATAGACAATGACGGTGGCCAATGGTCGCTGCACGTCCGATCCGATACCCGAAGCCATAGAGGCTGGCATGAGGCCGAGGATGGCCACGGTGGCAGTCATCAGGACAGGACGCAGACGGTGAGCCGCGCCACTGATGACGGCCTTGCGGAGTGGCAGGCCCGCCTGTCGGAGGTCATTGATGTGCGAGATCATGATGACGCCATTCTGGATGGTCAGGCCGAAGAGGGCAATGAAGCCGACGGCCGAGGAGATATTGAACGTCATGTCGCGCACCACCAGCGCCAGGAGTCCACCCAGCAATGCCAGTGGCAGCATGGCGATGAGCAGGCCTGCCTGTCGGAAGTCACCGAAGGCGCCGAAGAGCAGCAGGAACATGAAGAGCAATACGAATGGGATGATGATGGCCAGACGCTTGTAGGCGCGGCTCTGGTTCTCGAACTGTCCGTCCCAACGGATCTGGTTCTCAGTATGGTCGAAGACAATCTCCTCGCCGATGCGCTGCTGCGCCTCCTTGAGGAACGAAGTCAGGTCACGTCCACGGAGGTTGAGGCGCACGGTGAGGTAGCGCTTACCCATCTCACGCATGATGGAGCTGGCACCCAGAGACGTCTCGATCTTCGCCACGGACGACAATGGGATCTTGGCACCGCTGCTTGAAGTGAGCATGAGGTTACCGATGTGCTCAGGCGTGTCGCGCGAACTCTCAATATATCTGCACGTTACGTCATAAACCTTACTGCCGATGAAGACCTGCGAAACGGCCTTGCCGCCGATGGCTACTTCGATGAGGTCAGCCACATCAGCCACGTTGAGACCATAGTGTGCAATCTTGTCACGCTCGGTGGTGATCTTGAGCTGAGGGAGTGGAGGCTCCTGGTCGATGACTACATCAGCTGCGCCAGGGATGGTGCTGACCAGAGAGACAACCTGATTGGCAATGTCGCGTGTCTTGTCGAGATCCTCGCCATAGACCTTGATGGCCAGGTCGGAGTGCGAGCCTGCCATCTGATCCATCACCATGTCGATGATCGGTTGCGAGAAGCCGACCTTATAGCCTGGCATCTTGGCCAGTTCGGCAGACATGGCTTCGACGAGCTCTTCTTTGGTGCGCCCTGTGTCCCAGTCGGAGTAAGGCTTGAGGCCTACACCACACTCGATGTGCGATGGAGAGAAGGCTTCGGTACCCTCATCGTCACGTCCTACCTGGGTCATGACGTAGGTCACCTCAGGGAACTTCTTGAGCGTGTGGCGCAGGGAGTCGGCCATCTGTGCAGAGCGTTCGAGCGAGAGGCCCGGAGGTGTCTGTACCTGTATCCAGATGCCACCTTCATCGAGCGTAGGGAGGAAGTCCTTGCCGACGAAGATGACGAGCAGGACGACAGCGCTGAGGACACCAACGATGGCATTGCGTATCAGACGAGGACGATCGATCAAAGTCTCTGTCCAGCTACGGAAACGCTCGGTAAGACGCTCTACGACCTTGTTGCGGAAGACCTTCTGAGGCTTGCGATACACAGCGTAGGCCATGCCCGGGATGAGCACCAGCGCCACGAGCAAGGCTCCGGCCAGCGCGTAGCCGACGGTGAAGGCCATAGGCGTGAACATCTTCTTCTCGATGCGCTCGAACGCAAAGAGAGGCATATAGGCGGTGATGATGATGAGCGTAGAGAAGAAGATCGGCTTGGCCACCTGCAGGATACGCTTCATCGTGTCCTTCTTGTCGAGCGCTTCGTCAGGATGATCCTCTCGCTTCTTGAGGATGGTTTCGGTCATGACGATGGCACCATCGACAAGGATACCAAAGTCAATGGCTCCTAAGGAGAGGAGGTTGGCAGGGATGTCGGTCAGGTGCATCAGGATGAAGGCCACGAGCAAAGAGATCGGGATGGTAATGGCCACGAGCAAGGCGCTGCGAGGACTACCCAAGAAGGCCAACAGCACGGCGATGACCAGGATCATGCCGAAGAGCAAGGTGTGCGAGACGGTGTTGAGCGTGGCGTTGACGAGGTTGGTGCGGTCGAGGAAAGGATAGATCTTCACGCCTTTTGGCAATACTTCGTCATTGAGCTCAGCGACGGCCTGATGCACGCTCTCAAGCACTTCTGACGGATTGTTGTAGCGTAGGATCTGGATGATACCCTCCACGCCGTCGTTATAATCCACTTGGTCATCGAGGAAGCCGAGGATGCCTTTGCGCTCCAGGTTGCCATATTTGAGCGTACCTAAGTCGCTGAGATAGATAGGCGTACCGTTGACGTTCTTGACCACGATACTCTTCATGTCCTCGAGGTCGGTGATGAGACCCTCGGCACGAACTACGAAGCTCTGGTCGCCACGGGTCAGCGTACTGCCACCGGCGTTGGAGTTATTCTGATCGATGGATTCCTCCACGTCGGCCAGGGAGAGGTCGTATTTGCTGAGTTTGTCAGGATCGATCTCCAGCTGGTACTGGGTAGTGATGCCGCCGTAGTTGCTCACATCGGCCACGCCTGAGATCTGGGTGAGGCGTGGGATGACGACCCACTTGTTGAGGTCGGTGAGTTCGCGCAGGGAGTGGCTGTCGCTCTTTAATATATAACGGTATACCTCGCCGGTAGGAGAGGTGAGCGGGTTGAGTTCAGGAGCCGCGTCGTAAGGCAGGTCAACGCCGTCGATGCATTCGCGGACGCGCTGACGGGCCCAGTAGTCCTCCGTGCCGTCGGCAAAGACGAGCATGATGGTGGAGATTCCGAAGGTGTTGGTGCTTCGCATCATCTCGAGCGATGGCATACCGTTGAGTGCGCGCTCCAGCGGGATGGTGATCTGCTGCTCCACCTCTTCGGCAGCCAGGCCAGGCACCTGGGTGACTACCTGCACAGTGGTGTCAGCAATGTCAGGATACGCATCGAGCGAGAGCTGCTGCCAGCTATAGATGCCGAAGGCCGACAACAGGACGAAGGCGGTGGCGATGAGCCAGCGCCGCTTCAAGAGTAGCTTAGTAAACTTTTCCATGGCTTAGTCGTTGAGGTAAAGTCCACCTTCTGCGATGATACGCTCGCCTACCTGCAGGCCCTTGCGGATGCAGATCTCGGTATTCTCGTCGTTGCTCGAACCCAGTTCCACCTCACGGCGCTCGAAGCTGTTTGGCTGCTCCTTGCAGATAAAGACGTAGCTCTTCTTCTCGCCCTGGAATACGGCGGTCGATGGCACTACGATGGCGTCTTTCGGTTCGTTGACGAAGTGCACGGAAACATACATGCCGTGCTTCAGCTTCAGGTCCTGGTTGTCACAGCCGATGACCACTTGCACCGAGCGAGTCTCCTCATCCACGAGGTTACCTACGTTGATAATCTGGCCTTCGATGATGTTGTCAGGATCAGACTCACTGCGGATCTCGGCCTTGCCACCTGCGCTGACCTGACCGATATAATGCTCCTTGATACGGGCGTTGACCCATACCTTGTTGAGGTCTGCGATGGTCATCATCGGGTCACTGTCGGCCTTGACGAAAGCGCCTGGGGTGACGTCGTTCTTGACGACTTCGCCGCTGATCGGAGCCACGATGGTCATGGATTGCCCCAGCTTCATCTGGCTCGCATCCGTGCCGTAGACCTTGAGCGAAGCTGCTGAATATTCCTTGTCATGACGGGCGTTTTCAAATTCGGCAAAGGACTCTTCCAGCTCTTTCTGCGAAGCGATGCCATGCTGTGCCAGCACCATCTTGCGCTCGTAGTCGTTCTTGGCTTTCTCGTAGTTCTGCAGGTTCTGGAAGTACTCTTTACTGGCTTCCAGGAAGTCGGGTGACGACACTTCAAACAGTGTCTGGCCGGCGTGAACCTTGGCGCCTAGTTTGACCAGGCTGCGGATCACTCGGCCGTCAAAAGGTACGCCTACCTCAGCGTATTTACCTGCCTCGGCCTGTACCGTACCCACGGTGCGGAACTCATCGCTGAACGCTTTGGTCGCGATGGTCTCATACTTGATTTTCGAAAGGATAGGGGATTCTGAGCTCACAGTCACGATGTAACCTTCGTAGCTGACCTCAGCGGTCTTCTGCTCAGCGTTCTTGGTGCATGCACACAGCATGAGCAATGCCATCAGGGTGGCACTGTATTTCTTCATAATAATGTACTTTGATGTCAATAATTCATTTATTCCGCCAAAGAAATCATGGGAAATCACACACTACTCTTGCGCTGATTTCCTTTGATTTCTCTGATGGAGATATAACTCATAAGAAATCAAAGTACAGGTGGAGCCCTTAGAGAATAAGGTAAAATAGCGGCCAGGAGCTGATGACCAGCCTCTGGAGCAATGATTATAACTTCTGAAAATTCTGGGTTGAACTGCTGCGCCTCGACGAGGTCGGCAGCCTGATAAGTAGCCGTGGTGAGCTGATCGATGAACTGCAGCTGCGCGCTGTTGTGGTTGTGGATCTTATCGCCATAGAGGTGCGAGTGCACGATCTCACCATTGGCCAACTGGTGTGTGTGGTAGCATAAGTGAACCGATGCGAAGAACGTCGCATAGACCACCAGTAGCAGGAAAGAAACAATCTGTCTGAATCTCATATAACCACAAACACAAAATTTTCCGGCGCAAATATAGCCATTTTTTTACAAATTTCCAAATATAAGAAAAATAATTAGCATAAGATATTATAATAATGCGTCATTTTGCTCCTTAGATAAAAAATTTGAGGCCAGTCTCCCGACGGCCTCAAACCAAATACACATACCTTAATAACACAAGAAAGATAAAATCTTTGTGCCGGTTCATCCGGCAACTATACAATTAACAAATAGACGCAAATTCAATTATATTACTTACTTGCTTCCTCGAGCTCTGCCTCTGCATGATCAGCAAAGCCGTAGTGCTCGTCGTGCTGCGAGAGGTCAAGGCCCAGAGCCTCAGACTTGGCAGAGACTCGCATTGGAATCATCTTGTTGGTAAGCCAATAGAGGCCCAAGCTGACGACGAAAGTGTAGCCGCAGACAATGGCAAGGCCGAGGATGTGGAGGCCCATGCCAGCCCAGTCTGGATTCTCCTCGTGCAGAATGCACATGAAGAAACCAGTGAGTAAAGTAGCAAAGATACCACCCATGCCGTGGGTCGGGAAGACGTCGAGCGCATCGTCGAAACGTCCCGTACGGTTCTTCCAGTAGCAGGCCATGTTGCAGACCATCGTGGTGACAAGGCCAATCATGATAGCTTCGCCAGGAGTAACCTGGTCGGCCATAGGAGTGATGGCAACCAAACCGACTACCGAACCTACAGCTGCACCCATGGCCGATGGCTTTCGTCCGCGCAGGCAATCCATGAAGATCCACGCCAGCATAGCGGTGGCAGCCGAAGTATTGGTATTGAGGAAGGCGAGTACTGCGATGTGGTCAGCGGCCAATGATGAACCACCGTTGAAGCCGAACCAACCCAACCAGAGCAGTGCTGCACCCAAGATGACGAAAGGAATATTGGCAGGATTCTCATGCGATGCGCCCTTACGCTTACCCAGGAAGAGCGCGCCGGCCAATGCAGCCACACCAGAAGAAGCATGTACTACAATGCCACCAGCGAAGTCATGTACTCCCCAGAGATTGAGGAAGCCTTCTGGGTGCCAGGTCCAGTGTGCCAATGGGAAATATACAAAGAAGCAGAACAAGGTCATGAAGACCAGATAGCCAGAGAAACGCACTCGCTCAGCAAATGAGCCGGTGATCAATGACGGAGTAATGATGGCGAACTTCATCTGGAACAAGGCAAACAGCGCGATAGGGATGGTAGTAGCTACTCCACCGGCAGCCAACTGGCGGATACCCTCGACAGAAGAAGTTGCTGAAGCTTCGTGTGCACCCACGTTCTCAAACATAAAAAAGGTGCGAGGATCGCCCAGGATATGAAGTCCCCAGAGGTCTTCACCGAAGCTGAAAGAAAAACCTACAGTTACCCAGAGGATAGAAACCAATCCCATGGCGATAAATGACTGAAGAATCGTTGAGATGACGTTTTTGTGGCCAACCATGCCACCATAGAAGAATGAAAGACCCGGGGTCATCATCAATACGAAGATCGTGGCAGTGATCATCCACGCTACGTTGGCCCATTGGAGTTCCTCGTGTGGCCCCAGTTCCCAGAGCCCCTCAGTATAACTATGCGTACAACCTAAAATGGCAAAAATTACCAATATGGCGGACATTACCACCCATCTTTTCTCTTTCATCGTTTCAATTATTTATATATGTCGTCTATTTTGTTTCTATCAGTCATCCTGATGGCGGTGGGCGATTGTCTTCACCCCATCAGAATGACTCTCACTAATCAACTATTACCAAATAATGCAGATGTTGTAGAGCAATGAAATCTCTTCGCCAGCTGCAAGTTCCTTAATAACTAAAGTCTCCATAATAAATACCTTTCTTTTTGTTTGTAAAATCTATATCTTAGTGGAAAAATGTTATATTTGTTTTGTTTTCTGCTGCAAAGATAGAGCGTTTTTCTATATAGAGCAATAGTATTGCTACAAAATCGCCAAAAACGCTTTCTTTTTTCTCTAAAATGCCGAATATTGCTATCATTATATTGCAAAATTAGCAAAATATTGTTTCAAAATACTTAAAAATAAATCAAATCAAAAGAAAAATGAAAGAAAAAGATTGTTTTTGCTTTAAAATATCTACATTTGCACCACGAAAACAAACAAAAGATATAGTAATAGTAATTTAGGTATCCTTATTATGGAAGAACTTTTGAAAAGCCGTGATTCCGTTAACCAATGGATGGAGCGTTTCGGTGTACGTTTTGGCGTATATAAGAATGGTGTGTTCAACGAGCAATTGTTTCCATTCGATTCTATTCCTCGTCAGATTCCTGCCGATGAGTGGGCTATGCTTGAGCGAGGTCTGGTGCAGCGTGTCAAGGCGCTGAATATGTTTCTGTACGACATTTACCACGAGAAGAAGATTGTAGCCGACGGTGTCGTACCCAAAGAGTTTACTTACGAGAGCAAAGGCTACATGCCAGAGTGCGAAGGCATCACGCCTACACATAATATATATGCTCACATCGCGGGTATTGACCTCGTGCAGGCTAAGGATGGCCGTTGGCTGATCCTCGAAGACAACCTCCGCATCCCGTCAGGAGCTTCTTATCCGATGATTGCACGCAAGGTGACCCGCAAGGCGGCGCCTCAGACTTTCCGTGACAATCTGGTGGCTGATAACCGTAACTATGGCGAGATGCTCCGCGAGATGATGGATTATGTCAACGATGGCCGAGGCATCAACGTCATTCTGACCCCAGGCCGCTATAATTCAGCTTTCTTCGAACACTCGTACCTCGCCGAGCAGACAGGAGCCACACTGGCCTTCCCAGGCGATATGGTCGTAGAGGATGGCAAAGTCTATTACGTAGGGTTATTTAAGGAACGCGCACGTGTAGGTGCTATCTATCGTCGTGTCAGCGATGAGTACCTTGACCCGCTAGCCTTCGAACCAACCTCGCTCCTCGGCGTACCCAACCTCATGGAGGCTTACCGTGCGGGCACTGTAGGCGTGATCAACGCCTTGGGCAATGGCGTGGCTGACGACAAGGGAATCTATTATTTCGTACCAAAGATGGTCAAGTACTACCTCGATGAGGAACCGATCCTGCAGAATGCCCCAACCTACCTGCCATTCTTCAAGGAAGACTTTAACTACATTATCAATAATGTGCAAAAGCTCGTCATCAAGGACGTTGCCGAGGCTGGTGGCTACGGGGTGATGTTCGGACGAGACATGACTCCAGAGCGTCTCGAGGAAGTCAAGCAACTCATCATCAAGGAGCCACGTCGCTGGATTGCTCAGGAAGTCATCGACTTCATCGACCTTGACATCATCGATGAGACCGGCCATCCTTCTCCGCGCAAGTGCGACCTCCGCGCCTTCGTCGTCTCGGGCAAGGAGACCAAGGTCTGGAAGTCCGGCCTTACCCGTTTCTCGCGCAATCCTAACTCATTCGTAGTCAATTCGTCACAGGGTGGCGGATTTAAGGATACGTGGGTGATGGAGTAATTATCAATTATGAATTATCAATAAAAAAATGATTTTATCCGCCAATACTGCCAACCGCCTGTTCTGGTTGGGCCGATACGCCGAGAGAGGCTATCTTTTCCTGCATCTGATGCGCAAAGCATACGATGAGGTGCTCGATGTCCCAGTGGGAGAGACTCCCGTTTACAGTGACTTTCTCAAGAAACTCGACCTCTACGTCGAAGGTTCGCTCGATACGTCCTATCAGATTATGGATCAGCTCTATAATCCAGAGACCGTCACCTCGTTGCGCTCTATCATCGAGCTGATGATGGACAACGCCATCGTCCTGCGCACCGAGATCCGCACCGAGTCGTTTTCCTACATCGAGATCTGCCGCGACCTGATCCGTGCCAAGTCCATCATGCGCGACACCAACATCACTAACCTCCAGCCTATTACCGATGCGCTGCTCTCGTTCTGGGGTTCCATCCAGGAGCGTGTCTATGACCAGCCGCGCAGCCTTCTCTTCCTCGGTAAACTCATTGAACACCTCGACATGTGTATCCGTTTCGACTACAAGTACTATCGCATCGAAGAAGCCATGTCCGAGCTCGAGAAAGTCATCTACAACGACCCAGCTATGGTCGATATGGAGATCTGGACACTCATCAAGGAGCAGCTGGCCGACAAACAGGCTTACGATCATGCCGATGCAGCCTATAAGGACCGTCTGCTGAAGTATTTCAACAGCCTCGTGCGTGTATGATCTATCAGTATAGCTACGTCACCGAGTCGACCTTCCTGCCTGCGGTGGAGTGGCACTTCTTCAAGCTGCGCGCGCTGCCGTGCGAGAATGAGTTCCAACACGTCCGTCATTCCACGCTCACCGTGCAACCTCAGTGCGAGCTGCATCATAACCTTGACGGTCAGGGCAATGCCGTGCAGTGGGGGTGCATCAGCGAAGATCACGACACCTTCCGCATCGTCTCTGAGGGCGAGGTGGTGCAGCAGCGCCTCTATGCCTTGCACGAAGCACCGGCTCCCTACTGTCTGGCCGCCACGCCTCTGACGCAGTGGAGTGACGACATGCAGCAGGTGGCGCGCCAAGTGGTAGCTTCTGTCCGCGATGGCTCTATCCACGGAGAGAAGAGCGAGTCTGACATTACCGTCTTTGCCCTCGCCGAAGCCCTGATGCACCAGGTCTATAACTATTTGACCTACATCCCCTGTCACACCACTACCGCCACCACGGCGCTCGACGTGTATCTTGATCCCCGCGGTGTGTGTCAAGACTTTGCGCACCTCCTCATTGCCCTCTGTCGCAGCGTAGGCATCTATGCCCGCTATGCCAACGGCTTCATCGCCGGCGAAGGTCAGACGCACGCATGGGTAGAAGTGTCCGACGGTCAGGTATGGCTCCCCTTCGATCCGACCCATGACGTAATGCCCCAGTGGGGTTATGTCAAGATCGCCCATGGCCGTGACGCCTCCGACTGCCCCACCAACCGCGGACGGTTCTACTCATGGACGGATGAGACGCAAAGTGTGATGTGCAAGCTGACCGTACTCACGTAGCGTGTAATTCAAATCGTATTTTGTAAATCGTAAATCGTAAATAATCAAGTGATACAAAACGTAACCTCCCTTGAGATGCCCGTCGACGAAGAGTTCCGCATCCTCAAGAACCACCACTCCCACGGCAAAGGCAAACGCATCTGCATCGTGACCGGTACGCATGGCGACGAGCTTGAAGGTCAGTACGTCTGCTACCTGCTCAATCGCATGGTGCGCGAGCATCCTGAGCGCCTATCGGGTACTATCGATATCTATCCAGCCCTCAACCCGCTGGGCATTGACTCTATGCAGCGCGGCGTGCCTGCATTTGACCTCGATATGAACCGTATCTTCCCGGGTCATCCACGTGGTTCGATGATAGAGAAAGTGGCGCACGACATCTATACCGACCTCTCTGGTGCCCAGATGGTTATCGATATCCACGCCTCTAACATCTTCCTGCGCGAAATTCCTCAGGTACGTATCTCCGAGATGACCGCTGAGAAGCTCGTCCCTCAGGCCAAACTCATGGGTATTGACTTCATCTGGATTCATCAGGCAGCAACCGTCCTTGAGTCCACCCTGGCACATTCGCTCAACAGTACCGGCACCCCTTGCCTTGTCGCCGAGATGGGTGTAGGTGGCCGTATCAACCGTCCGATGTGCCAGCACCTAGTCGATGGTATTCAGAATCTCATGTACCACATGGGTATCTGGAGTGAGGCGCCTGACCCCACCAAAATCAGGGAGAGTGTCGTCTGTCAGGGCGATTCTGTCGCTTTCATCAACGCTGCTACCTCTGGCGTCTTTGTAACTGGTATTCACAACGATATGGAGGTCAAGGCAGGTCAGAGCATCGGCGAGATTATCTCTCCTCTCACGGGCGATGTCCTATGCGATGTGAAGGCTCCGTGTGACGGTCTTCTCTTCACCATCCGCGCCTATCCGATGGTATATGAAGGTTCACTGCTAGCAAGAATATATAAGAAACAATGAAAGTCCAGACCATATTCAACATGTCGTCCCCCTATCGTGACGACTTCCGCATCCGCGCCTACACCTTTGGACATGGCGAGAAGAGCCTCTGCATCGTAGGTTCGATGCGAGGCGACGAAATCCAGCAGCAGTACGTAGCCAGTCGTCTAGTGGCGCTGTTGCAGGAAGCTGAGGCGCAAGGCAAGATCCCCGAGGGTAAGTCCATCTCGGTCATCCCGTCGGCCAATCCATTCAGCATCAACATCGAGAAACGCTTCTGGGCGCTCGATGGCACTGATATCAATCGTATGTTCCCGGGTTACGACCAAGGCGAGACCACCCAGCGCATCGCTGCCGGGTTGTTTGAGTTTATCAAGGATTTCCGCTTCGGCATTCAGCTCGCCTCGTACTACCTGCCGGGTCAGTTCCTGCCGCATGTCCGTATGATTCACACCGGCTTCGAGGATGTGAGTGCTGCCCGCTGCTTCGGGTTCCCATACATCGCCATCCGCACCCCTGAACCGTTCGATACCGTATTGCTCAACTACAACTGGCAGATCTGGGAGACGCAGGCCTTCTCCATCTACGCCGGTTCTACCGATTATATTGACCACGAGATGGCCGATGTGTCCATCCAGGCCATCTGTCGCTTCATCGCCAATAAAGAACTCGGTGAAGTGATGGAAGTCGATGAGGGAGAACCCAATCCGCAGGTCGTCACCTCCGAGCAGCTCGTCTCTATCCAGGCCCCACATGCAGGTATTCTCATTGTCGACGCGCACCCAGGAGAGCACGTCGACAAGCGTCAGGTCATTGCCCGCATCATGCATCCCTACGAGGGTAAGGTAGTGGCTACCGTCAAGTCGCCTGTCTCTGGTGTAGTGTTTTTTGCCCGAAACAAATCCATCACCTTCCAGAACACCATCCTCTTCCGCCTCATTGAGGATTCGGAATAAGTTCGCGTTCTATCAGCGTACATTTGTCCCACAGAGGGATTTGTCGGAATTTCTCCACCGTCCCTGATGGGACAATCAGCTGGCCTTGGAAGTCAGAGAAGTTGGCTCCTTCGATGATGATTTCTGGATTGTCGATGATGAGAGTCTCCAATCTGAAACAGCTGGAGAAAGCGCCTACTCCAATCCTCTTGAGCGAAGCGGGAAGGTGCACAATCCGCAGATTCTCACACTCATAGAAGGTATGGGATGCAATGCTGGTCATTGTGCAGGGAAGTTCCAGCTCCACGATGTCGGCGCGAACAAAGGAATAACGTTTGATCGAATCAATCCCTTCCGGAATGACCAGTGAAGTCAATAAGGAGTCTAGGTGGAACATCATCGGGTCTTTGCGCAACCCTCTGTATATGTGGTGACCCATGTACAGAGGGTTGGTAGCCATCGATACAAAGTCCATCTCACACCAATGCTTTAGGTATCCAATATCGACGACCTGGAGTTTTTCGCATCCCTTGAAGGCGTCTTTATCGATTTCCTTAAGTCCCTTGTTGGTGATATATCCTGTGATCATGGAGTTGAGAAATGCCTCTTTCCCGATGCTGGTCACTTCGTGCCCCATGTATGCGACACGAATAGTAGAGTTGGCAAATGCCCTTTCGCCAATGCTGACGATGGGACCCACCCCATATAAGTGGCTCTCTCCATATTTGCAGTTGAAGTTCTCGAATGCACTCTTTCCGATGTGTCTGATGCTTTGGGGCAGCTTGATGTTGTCAATGTCTTCACAGCAGAAGAATGCCGAGTCTCCGATGGCAGTGACCAGATACCTCTTACCCTTTACCTTGATGGTCTCAGGGATATCGATGTCTTCATAGTATTCTATACGAGCTCGGCCAGGCACGATTTTTTATAGGTCACCGTGGCTGTCAGATCTTCCTTGTTGAGATTGAAATACACATTTTCGCGCATCACATCGTATGCGAAGGAAGTGCACCAGGAGAAGGCAAGGAGTAGGAGTGCGAGATTTCTCATTGTCGGTAATTTGCTCTTAAGGAAATAAAACTTTTCTGGATGCAAATATAAGCATTTGTTTTGACTGCACAAAAAAATATTCGAATAAATGGTATTCGCCTAACTTTTGTTGATAACTTGTTCATAAAAACAAGGAATTATCAACAGATTCATATTAATTACTCTTGCTTTTATCGTTATCTAGGGGTAAGTAATCAGTCAAAATTAGTTTATATTATTTTTGATCTTTAAATACTAAACTCATAACGATTTCGTTATTATCATAAAAACGATACAGTTATGGGTAAGATTACAAAAATAGAGTTAAGCGAAAGCGAGCGTATCAAGCTCAATCTCGGGTTCAAAGAAGGAACGAGTCATTGCTATCGTATGAGATGCAAAG
>JAZRXZ010000017.1:0-50891 GCA_045600445.1 Bacteroidales bacterium
CCTCCTGGAACGTAGCCCTTGATTTTTCTTTCCTCCACTTCTTTGCATCAAGGCAAAGAAATGGAGCCCCCTCCGGGGAGGAGTTCCCTCTGAAAAGAGCCCCCTCCGGGAGGAGTCCCCTCTGGAAAGAGCCCCCTCCGGGCAGGAGTCCCCTCTGGAAAGAGTCCCCTCGGGGGGAGCCCCCGAAATAAAAACATCATTATTAACCTAAACCCTAACCTTTATTGTAATGGAAGAAAACCAAGATTATCCCAAAAAAGAGCATGGAGAGTGCTGGGACGAGTGTAAGCGCACCTGCAAGCGTCACTTTTGGACCGAAGTGCTCAAAACCGTTGTCAAGATCGCAACTGCTGTCATGGCTGCGTTCGGACTGGCAAGCTGCATCGGCCCCGAGGAAGATTGACCTGATCGTGCTGCACTGCACCGACACCAAGCCGGGTCAGGACTTCACCATCAAGAAGCTCTCCGACAGTCACAAGGCACGTGGCTTCGGAGACTACCCCGGCTACCACCTCTACATCCGCAGAGATGGCTCCTTATACTACTGCAGACCGTTGAGACTGAAAGGCTGCCACGTCAGCGGACATAATGCCCATTCGATAGGCGTATGCACCGAAGGCGGACACCGTCAGGATGCACCCTTCCCCAGCGAACGGCAGTATGCCGAGTATAAGGCATCAGGACGCGGCTTCACCGAAGACAATCGCACGGCAGAACAGTTGGTAGTACTGCACGAAGTGCTCACCACACTGCTCGAGATGTTCCCGCAGGCCAGGATCGTAGGGCACCACGATCTGAACCCAGGCAAGAGCTGCCCGTGCTACGATGCCACTAACGAGTATGCATACCTACGGAGGGACTACTAGATTTCTGGTAGCCTCTCCGTAGGGCTACGATTGGAGTGCCGTGATCTGTATGGCACAAAAGAAGGTCTCCCGAGCAGCATTTCTATCGATAATAGTAAAATTCACCCACTTTGTTTGGAGGAATAAAATTTAATATGTATCTTTGCACCGTTTTTATAGATAGTTAATAATTTAAAAAGATATATCGTATGGCAATGTGCAATTGGTATGAGTGCAAAGTGAAGTTCGAGAAGACTCTTGAGACCGGCACTCAGAAAAAAGTGACCGAGGCTTATCTGGTAGACGCCATGTCGTTTACCGAGGCAGAGAACCGCATCATCGAGGAGATGACACCTTTCATCTCGGGCGAGTTTGAGGTGACACACGTCAAGAAGGAGCGCATCTCTGAGCTCTTTGCCGATCCTGATGGCGACAAGTGGTATCGCTGCAAGGTCATGTTCATCACCCTCGACGAGAAGAGCGGCGTAGAGAAGAAATCGGCCAGCACCATGCTCGTGCAGGCCAAGGACTTCCAGATGGCACTCAAGAACCTGCAGGAGGGCATGAAGGGCACCATGAGCGACTGGGAGGTCAACACCATCTCTGAGACTATGCTCATGGATGTATATGGACTGCAGGTGAAGGATGTTAAAGAATAAAAATAACTTCTCAATAACTTCTGAGTTCCGCAAGTAGTAACTTGCTCACTTAGAGAAGTTATAGGGAATTTATAAGGAAGTTAAAAGAAGTTATAAGGACAATACCTACAATTTTGGAAGATAGAAAGAAGTTTCAATTATGGTAGCAGAGAATCTTCAGAAGATTAAGGCGACGATTCCTGATGGAGTGCAACTGGTAGCCGTCTCGAAATACCACCCCGCCGAAGCGCTGCAGGAGGCTTACGATGCCGGTCAGCGCATCTTCGGTGAGAGCCGTGAGAACGAGCTCAAACAGAAGGTGGAAGCCTTGCCTAAGGACATCGAGTGGCACTTCATCGGCCATCTGCAGACCAACAAGGTGAAGTACCTGGCACCGGTGGTATCGCTGATACACTCCATCGACACCGAGCGTCTGCTCGACGAGGTGGAGAAGCAGGCCATCCGCTTTGCCGACGAGCGCCGAGAGCGCTTCGCTTCGACCCCTGCCCTGGCCGATGGTCGCATACCGGTGCTGCTGCAGCTGCACGTGGCACAGGAAGAGACCAAGTCGGGGTTCACGCCTGACGAGCTGATCGAGCTGCTCAACAACAACAAGATTGCCGAGCGCTGGCCGCACGTCAAGCTCTGTGGCCTGATGGGCATGGCATCGTTTGTTGACGACGAGGAGCAATGGAGACGGGAGTTCCGCCAGATCACCGCCTGCCACCAGGCGTTGCTCAACGGCCCATTGGCCGCACAGGGCATCACGGCCGAAGAATTCTCTACACTCAGCTTCGGCATGAGCGAGGACTACCAGGTAGCCATTGAGGAAGGTTCTAATATGGTACGCGTAGGCACCGCCATCTTCGGTCCCCGCCAGTACTAAGATTCAGTTCTTCCCCCCCGACCCACAACACTAACGTCCCTTAACGTCCCTTAATATCCCTTAAGTTCCCTTAATATCCCTTAAGTAACGTCCCTTAAACTCCCTTAATATCCCTTAAATTCCCTTAAACTCCCTTAAGTTTCCTTCAAAAATGAAAATCAACCTTCCAAACATAGAAGCCCTTTCCACCGCAGCACACGAGTTTATAGCTGCCATGGACGACCGCACCGTCTATGCCTTCCGTGGCGAGATGGGTGCCGGCAAGACCACCTTCATCAAGGCGCTGTGCGAAGCCCTGGGTGTGGAGGATGAGGTCAACTCGCCGACCTTCGCCATCGTCAACGAATACCGCAGCGAGACCACCGCAGAGCTGATCTACCACTTCGACTGCTATCGCATCCAGAAGATCGAGGAGGCTCTCGACTTCGGCTTCGAGGACTATATGGAGTCATCGGCCCTCTGTTTCATCGAATGGCCAGAGAACGTGGAGGAGCTCCTGCCTGGCGACGTGGTGAATGTCAGCATCACGGTGAATCCGGATCAGTCACGCACCATTGAATTCGAATAAGATGCTAATCTATAACACCTCCTTCCACGTAGATACTGAGCACGAACTCAGCAAGTTTCTCACCTACATGCGCGACGTGTATCTGCCAGCCATCGCTCAAGGTGGACTGATGCAGCATATCCGCTTCGTGCGTCTGCTCACCGACATCGGCGACAACCTCATCGGCTACTCTGTGATGGGTGAGTTTGCCGACATGCAGAAAATAAAAAAATGGAAGCTTGAAATCGGTCGTGAGGCCGATGCAAACTTCCATAAGGAATTCGGGGAGAAGGTGCTGACCTTCTCTACTACGATGAAAGAGGTGGAGCTAAAATAGAAGACCCTAGGGTCTTGAAACCCATGCTTTCTTAATACGCACCTCCTTAATCGGGCGGTCGAGGCTATCGGTCTTGACCGCCTGAATGTTGCCTACCACATCGAGGCCCTTGATGACCTCGCCAAAGACGGTATAGTTGCCATCGAGGTGAGGCGTACCGCCATCGATCTCATAGGCATCGATGATCTCTTTCGGGAAGGTGACACGGCGGGTGGAGTCTTCGCGCTCGTTGACTTTCTCCTGCATCTCACGCATCTCCTTGGGGCCGTAATACTTGCCCCAGACGATGTAGAACTGGCTGTTGGAGCTGGCACGCTCCGGATTGACATCATCGCCCTCACGCGCTGCTGCCAGCACGCCACGACGGTGGAAGAGCTCAGGGAAATGCAGTTCGGCTGGGATGCGGGTGGTATCTTCTTTCTCTGAAGGGAAATACGCTGATGGTGCCACCGAACGGCTGGCAGAGTCGCCCGCCTGGATCATGAAGGTCTCGATGATGCGATGGAACAGGACGCCATCATAATAGCCTTCACGGACCTTCTGCAGGAAGTTGTCACGATGCAGCGGGGTCTGGTTATAGAGGGCCAGTACGATCTTGCCCTTGGTGGTCTGCAGTGTCACCTCGGCACGCTGTTCAGGCTTCTGCGCCTGAGCCGTCAGGAAATGCACCGGAAATATTGCCAATGAAAGCAGAAACAGGAGTTTTCGCATAGATATATGTCTCTATTATGTGTAAATCAACGCCACAAAGATAACGAAAAACACGGAGATATACAAGAATTCTGTAAAAAAGTATCCCACAGAGCGGCATTCTTTGCACAGTACACCCCACTAATGCGCAAAAACACGCACACATAATGCACTCACATGGCTCATTTGTGCAATATTAAGCATTTTTATTTTGATTTTATAGACGAATTATTCTACCTTTGCACCATGTTATTTAAGGCATCGGCCCCAAATCCGGCCTTTCACACCATTAAAAAATAAACAATGAAGAAGAATTTCCTCTTGGCGCTTGCCGCCACTGCTGCACTGCCTGTCATGGCAGGTGGCCTTGTGACCAACACCAATCAGAATGCAGCCTTCCTGCGTCAGCTCAGCCAGGATGCTATCATCGACATCACTGGTCTTTATATGAATCCTGCCGGTACGGCGTTCCTCGCTCCAGGCGCGCACGTATCATTTAATATTCAGAATGCGAAGCAGAGCCGCGACATCGCTACCAACTTCCCTCTCTTTGCGCTCAACAACAAAAACCGCAACACGCTCCATGAGTTCAAGGGCGATGCTTACGCTCCTGTGATTCCATCGATCCAGTTCTCATACAACTGGGAGAAGTGGAGCATCAATGCCAACTTCGCTCTCGGTGGCGGTGGCGGCAAATGTGAGTTCGACCAGGGTCTTGGCTCATTCGAAGCACTCTATGCTGGCCAGCTCGCACAGCTTGTTCCTGCTGCAGTGAAGGCTCAGATGCCAGTCATGGTGACACAGGCTATCATCGCTCAGTCAGGTGGTCTCGTTCCAGAAGCTATGGCACAGCAGTTGGCCGCATCTGGTGTTTATGAAGCCGCTCTCTCTGGCTATTCGCTCAATGCATATATGAAGGGCCGCCAGTATTACTTCGGCTTGAGCCTGGGTGCTACTTATAAGGTGATGGACAACCTGGCAGTCTTCGGAGGCTTGCGCGCTGTATATTCGACCAACAACTATAATGGCTACGTTGAGGATATCAATGCTCAGTATGCTGGTTCTTATGAGATTGCAGCTGCAGGAATCGCTAAAACCCCAGTAAGCGGAGAGCAGGATCTCTCGAGCAACGCTCTCACCATGAATGCCGATCAGACCGGCTGGGGTTTCACTCCTATGTTCGGTATTGACTGGAAGATCAACGAGCACTGGAACCTCGCTGCCAAGTATGAGTTCAAGACACGTCTTCGTCTGGAGAACAAGACTGAGATGAACGATTTTGCCAAGACACAGGCTGCAAGCAACCCTGTACTTGGTCAGTTTGCTGATGGTACCAAGATTGCTGCAGACATTCCAGCCTTCTTCGCTGCTGGTGTACAGTACTCTCCTATCTCAGCACTCCGCCTGCAGGCTGGCTATCACTGGTATGGCGATAAGTCGGCTACACAGTATGGTGACAAGCAGGATAAGATCGACGATAACACCTGGGAGATCACTGCTGGCGTAGAGTATGACCTCTGCAAGTGGGTAACCCTCTCTGGCGGCTGGCAGACCACCAACTACGGTCTCTCGGATGCGTACTTGAACGACCTCTCGTTCACCACCAACTCTAACAGCTGGGGTGTAGGTGCACGTGTCAACCTCACTGAGAAGTGGAACATCGACCTCGGTTTCATGCAGACCCTCTACAAGGATCGCACCGTCAAGACTCCAGTCAGCGCAGGTATTGACAAGATTGATACCTACAGCCGTACTAACCGAGTTCTCGGTATCGGTCTGAACTTTAGCTTCTAATCGTACCTAAGTACTAAAAAAACTAAAGTTTTCTGTCGAATATTTGGAAATATGGATTTTTTTGCTCTTCTTTGCAGCAGAAAAACTATCTATCCAATATGCCACACATTAAAATAACTACTCTTCCATGCCCTGCCGTCAGTCTGCTGACAGCGGGCATGTTGTGTCTTACGACCATTGCTACACAAGCACAGACACTCGCTCCTGCCACACCACAACAAGCCTATGAGTGGAAAAGCGTCCCGATCAGAGGTGGCGGTTTTGTCCCTGGCATCATTATGCACCCTACGGCTCCTGGAGTACGCTACTGCCGCACCGACATGGGAGGAGCGTATCGATGGGACGATCAGCAAGGCGAATGGCAGCAGCTGCTCGACTGGGTTCCACTCTCAGAAGCAAATCTCCAGGGTGTAGAGAGTATTGCCATCGATCCTCGTAATCCGCAGCACGTCATGCTGGCCTGTGGCACTTACACAGGTACCAACGCGTCTATCTTAGTGAGCAATGACGGCTGCCAGACCTTCCGTCGCACCGACGTACCTTTTGGCATGGGAGGCAACGAGGATGGTCGTGGTAATGGAGAGCGACTAATGATCGATCCTACTCGCTCTAATGTAGCATATTTCGGCTCTCGACTCGATGGTCTCTGGCGCACTGATGATGATGGACAGACATGGAAGCGAGTCACCTCCTTCCCTGCTCCGAACGCTATCACTGTGATCTTTGCCGACAAGGACATCTATGTGGCTTCATCGGTCACCAACGCTCCTTCGCTCTATTGTAGTCACGATGACGGACAGACCTGGCAGGCCGTACAGGGTCAGCCTCAGCGACTCATGCCGACTCACATGGTTCTGTCCAGCGACCAGAAACTTTACCTCTCCTACGCAGATGCTCCAGGTCCTTCGCAGATGCACGACGGTTACGTCTGTAGCTATGATCTCAAGACAGGAGCATGGCGTGAAATCACTCCATTCAAGGGAGTCGACAGCGAACCTATCGGCTTCGGCTATGCAGCCATTGCGGTCGATGCACAGAACCCTCAGCATCTCATCGTCAGTACACACAGTTTGTGGGGCAAATACGGTTTTGGCGATGATGAACTCTTCCGTACTACCGATGGCGGCCAGCACTGGACACCTGTCTTCAAGCACGGTCATGAGTACGATTGCACGTTGGCACCATACACCGAGATGGCTCCGTTGCACTGGATGTTCGACATTGAGATCGACCCTCTTAACTCCGACCACGCCTTCATCACTACCGGCTTCGGTGGATGGGAGACGTTCAACCTCTCTGCGGCTGGCCAGGAGAAAGGACGAGTACGCTGGAGCCTGCTCTCCAAGGGTATCGAGGAGACCGTTCCTCTCGAACTCTATTGTCCTCCTACCGGAGCGCGTCTGCTCTCTGGCATAGGCGATTACGGAGGATTCACGCACGACGACATCACTCAGGTCTGCAAAGACAGCAACACCTACCCTCACTTTGCAAATACAGATGGCATCACTGGTGCCTGGCACAATCCAAACATAGCTGTACGTGTCGGAGAAGTCTTCCACGGCAAACCAGGACAGTTGCCGATCAGCTGGTCTGTAGACGGTGGACACACCTGGCAGATGTGTCCGACCCTTCCTGAAGAGCGTTCGGCTCATGGACACATCGCCGTCTCTTCTGATGGTGCAACATGGATCTGGACACCGAATCGCAAAGATCCGTATCGTACGACCAATCAAGGACAAACCTGGCAGAAGGTACAAGGACTCCCTACCAACATCCGCACGATTGCCGACAAGGAGAATCCTCTGCGTTTCTATGCCGTCGATGTCATAAACCGTCATCTCTACGTTAGCGAAGATGCAGGCGTCAGCTTCCGTCAGGACAGCCTCTTGCTGCGTGGAGAGCGTCCACGCTGGCCAGGTCAGCGTCGCATGCCTCAAGCCCGTGGAGATAACCGAGGAGGACAGGATCGTGTCTATGCGACTCCAGGTCATGAAGGAGATCTCTGGATCCCAGCTTACGACGGACTCTATCACCTTGACCTGAAGGCTGAGTCAACTGCTACTAACACCTCACACCTACAAACACACTGTCCAGAAGCCTTCAGCCAGATTCGCACGATCTACGGATTCGGCTTTGGTAAGGGACTGACACCCGACTATCCTACTCTCTATCTCATCGGTGTCATCAATGGTCAGTACGGCTTCTATCGCTCCGATGATGCAGCAAAGACCTGGATTCGTATCAATGATGACGAGCACCAGTATGGCCTTGTTCTGCACATCATCGGCGACATGCAGGAATACGGTCGTGTCTATGTCGGCACCCACGGCAGAGGCATTATCTCGGGTCAGATGAAGAAATAATGCAGTTTTTCTATAGAAAGTTTGGTCAATCGGAAGGAATTCATTATCTTTGCAGCGATTACCAAAAACTGCAAACATGAAAAGCAATAAGACTTACGACAAATCAGATCCAATCCGCTTCAAACACCATACCGCACTGCATCTGCTGTGTCTGTTGATCCTGTCCATGGGATACCAGTTCTCCCAGGCTCAAGACACTGATCCAGCAGAGGTTGTGCCAACCCAGTCAGTCACTACCAGTAGTAAGAAAGTCAAGGTCGGCTTCTTCCCTCTCGATGGTTTTCAGAACAAGAAAGGCAACAGGAAGAGTGGCTACGGCTACGACTTTCTCCAGTTAGTGCGCCGCTTCTCCAACCTCAATTTTGAGTACGTCGGCTACGATAAAACCTGGGAAGAGAATCTCCAGATGCTTGAAGACGGAGAGATCGATCTCATGACCGGTGCACACAAGACACCTGAGCGAGAGAAGGCTTTTGACTTCTCCTACCCGATAGGAACCAACAGCATCAATCTCTATGCACGTGAGGATGAGACTCGCTTCAAGCCAGAAGACTACAGCTCCTACAACGGCATGGTAATCGGTCTGATAGAGGGCGACATCTCGATAGAGCGTCTCAAGACCTTTGCTGCCGAGATGCACTTCACCTACTATCCTGTTTATTTCCAGGAATTCAGCCAACTCAACGACGCTATCACCAGTCATACGGTCGATGCCATCTGTGAGAGCTCGCTGCTGCGTACCCGTCACCTGCGTATCCTTGACTCATTTGCCAACGAGAATATCTATGCGATTGTCAAGCATGGCAACAAAGGACTCCTTAATCAGATCAACAATGCCATTTTTGAAATGCATCGCGTAGAGCGTGACTGGTCTCTTCGCCTCAATCAGGACAACTATTATTTCGATGCTGCAGATTCACGCGTCGACTTCTCCGATGAGGAGAAAAAGTTCATTGCCAACTATTCTAATGGCAAGAAGAAGGTTATCGTAGCTACCGATCAGGACTGGAAACCATATTCTTGGTATGAGGATGGAGAGTATCACGGTCTTATCGTCGACTTCTTTGATCGCATGATGCGCGTGGCTGGTATAGACTATGAGTTCTATGTCAGCAACCAGTCTATCATCAGTGATGACATCATGCGCAATCCAGCCATTGACCTCTATCTCGGTTCGATGGACGACGTGCAGGAAGCCGAGCAGAAAGGCTATGTCACCACTCCTATCTATATGGAGCCGACCATCGCGTTGCTCAGACGCAAGGATCAGCCTACGCTGCGAACTGTCGCACTGAGCCGTACCACTCCGGTGCTCAACCGCATTGCATCGATGACCAACAAGGTGGAGTTTATCATCTTCGATAATCCTGAGGCTGCTGTCAATGCCGTTAATGACGGACGTGCTGATGCTACCTATATGTACAACTACACGGCGCAGCGCTATGTCGAGCAAGACCGTACCGGCCGACTCATGATTTCGTTTGAGATGGGACAGAACGTGCCTCTGCGTATGATTGCCCGAGAGGAGAATGGTCATGAGTTGATCAGTATTCTGACCCAGTGTATACACAACGTCTCGCAGGTCGATCAGTATAACATGGCTGCCAAGTACCTGACACCAGCAGCGCCACAGATCACGTTCATCGATTTTGTCCGACAGCACCAGATCAGCCTTATGCTTTTGCTGGCTGGCATCATCATTGCCGTCCTGCTCTATCAGCGTCATCAGAACGCTATCATCAACCGTCACGACCGTGCAGCACGTAAGGCTGCAGAGGCTGCCAATGAGGCTAAGACCACGTTCCTCTTCAATATGAGCCATGATATCCGCACTCCTATGAATGCCATCATTGGCTTTACCGAACTGCTGCGTCGCAACAACAACGATCCTGAGCTCCGTCTTAACTATATCGACAAGATCAGCAAGTCGAGCAATGTACTCCTCTCTATTATTAATAATGTGCTTGAGATGGCACGTATCGAGAGTGGACATATACAGCTCGAAGAAGCTCCGATGATGACTGGTTCGATAGGAGAAAGCCTTTATCCTGTCATTGAACAGATGATGACGACCAAAGGAATCGGGTTCAAGACCAGCATCGAAGTCGAGCATCCATACATCTATGGCGATAAGACCAAGATACGAGAAATTCTGCTCAACCTGCTCTCCAACGCATACAAATATACGAATCCTGGAGGAAAGGCTGAACTGAAGATCTATGAAGTAGCTTGTGAAAAAGAAGGTTATGTGCGTTATATAACCAAGGTATCAGATACAGGTATCGGTATGAAGCCTGAGTTCCTGGAGCACATCTTCGACCAGTTCTCTCGTGAGCATAATACTACTGAGAATAAGATTGAAGGCACAGGCTTAGGTATGTCGATTGTCAAGCGTTATGTTGAATTGATGAACGGCACAATCCAGGTAGAAAGCGAAGTCGGTGTCGGAAGTACCTTTACTGTTACCATCGATCATCGCATTGCTGAGCCAGAGACACCGGCTGTCAACGTAGAGGAGGTAGAAGCACAGAAGCAGTTTGCTGGTCATCGCATCCTTTTGACTGAGGACAACGAACTCAATGCTGAGATTGCCATGGAGATTCTCTCTGAGGCAGGCTTTGAGGTCGAGCATGCAGAGAACGGAAAGATCAGCGTAGAGATGCTACAGAACGCTGAACCTGGCTACTATGACGTGATCCTGATGGACGTGCAGATGCCTGTCATGAATGGCTACGAGGCCACACGCGAGATACGTAAGCTCAGCGATCCGGCAAAGGCCGGCATCCCAATCATCGCTATGACAGCCAATGCATTCGAAGAAGACAAGCGTACTGCCAAGGAGGCTGGTATGAATGCACACCTGGCCAAACCAATCGATGTGCAGGCGCTCTTTACGACCCTGGCAGACTTTATCCAGCACTCATCTACTCAGCTGCCATAACTGGCTCTCAAAGTCGATACCCGTATTGAGAGGGCCAGGAACCTTCGCCGTCTCAATGAGACAATGACGGACGAAATTAGAGGCTCGCTTGACTGACTGAGCAAACTCCTTACCATTGACCGCATCCGCTCCGAGTACGGAAGCGAATACATCTCCAGTGCCAGAGCGCGTCTGTTCGACCATCATCTGGCGCTGGAATTCCATTTCACCCTGCTCATCGCACACTGCATTGCCGATGTAACTCTCTCCCATCTTGATACCCGTGATGACGAGCTTGCGAGCTCCCATCTGCTGCAGCTGCTTGGCCATAGCAGCCAGTTCGCTATGTTTCCAGCCAGACTCACGATAAGGTGTATCTGTGAGGAAACAGGCTTCAGTGATGTTAGGGGTGATGATATCTGCGTATGCAAGGAGTTTCTTCATCTCCCGGCACATGGTGCGGGTATAGGTCGGATAGATATGGCCATTGTCACCCATCACAGGATCGACGAGGACGGTAGTATCCAGATGACGGAAGTCCTTGATGAACTGCTCGACGATGCCAATCTGCTTGGCCGAACCTAAGAAGCCAGTCATAATGCCGTCAAAGTGCAGATCAAGCTTCTTCCACTCGTCAATATACGCCTGCATATAGCGGGTGAAGTCCTTGCGGAAGAACGACGGGAAACCAGTATGATTGGAGAAGACAGCCGTCGGCAACGGACATCCCTGCACTCCTAAATGGCTGACAATGGGCTGGATGACGCTGATGGAGCATCGTCCGTAACCGGAAATATCGTTGATGATAGCGATTTTCTTACTCATGTTTTTCTTATATCTTCTCCAATAAAAAGGAATCACTTGCCACTGATCGAGATCTCAAAGCCTTCGGACACCAGTGGTGCGACGATCTCGGTCATCTCGGACTTGCTGACAGCAGTGAGATTAGGCTCAGGAGTCGGACGATCGAGCGAATAGACCATGATCTGGTGCGGACGGATCTCTCGCATCAGGTCACACCAAGCCTCGACTTCGGCAGAAGTAGTATTGTCGATCTTCTTGCCGTCATGCTCGCCGCGGACGAACATCGTCTGCACGATGAGCTGGCCACGGTAAGCCTTCATACCCTCCACGATCTGACGGACACTATAATGGCTGTCGACTGGCTGGTCGATGAGACGGACGGTTTCGTCGAAGGCGCCATCAAGCTTGAGGATGTTATTGTCGACTCGCATCAGCGCATCGTAGACAGCAGGTACAGCCAGGCGCGTGGCATTGCTCAGGACACTGACCTTGACGGCAGGATAGTACTCATCGCGCAAAGCAAGCGTACGGTCAATGACACGTGCAAACTCAGGATGCAGCGTAGGCTCGCCATTGCCTGCGAAGGTGATGACGTCGAGCGGATCACCTGCTGCATGCATCTGCTGCAGCTTGGCCTCGAGCTGTGCAATGACATCGTCGGCCTCTGGCAGCTTGCCGCCACGATGATCGGCGTTCCAGCCACACTCGCAGTAGACACAGTCGAACGAACATACCTTACCATCCTTAGGCAATAGATTGACACCCAAAGAGACTCCAAGGCGACGGCTGTGGATCGGACCCATGATATGGGTCGAATAAAGTCCAGGCTCTGCCATAGCGTTTAATTACTGATTACTAATTACAGATTACTGATTACTGAGTGCGACGATTCATCTGCTTTGCCGAAGCACCATTCCCCTTGGTGCTGGCTGCAGCCTTGGTATTGCCAGCCTTGCCCTTCTGAGCACCCTGGCCCTTATTCATGAAACTCTGCCAAGAATTATCTTTCATATTTTCTCTTATTTATTTAATATCACCATCAACGCAAAGAATATCCGCGCAGATGGTGATACTTTAGATTTAGCAAATGCTAATTGTATTTACTTTACTGCATCGATAGCAGCCTTGATTGATGCGAAGATCTCGTCGATGGTACCCATACCCTGGATCTTAGCATACTTACCCTCCTGGATGTAGAAGTCCTTGAGTGGAAGGGTCTGGCTGTAGTAGGTGTTGAGACGCTTCTTCGCAGTCTCCTCATTGTCATCTGCACGACCAGAAGTCTGGCCACGGAGGATGATACGCTTGATGAGCTCTGCATCCTCTACCTCAAGACCGATGACGGTGCTTACTGACTGACCGCGCTCAGCAAGCATAGCGTTAAGAGCCTCAGCCTGTGCGATGGTGCGTGGGAAGCCGTCGAAGATGACGCCATTGATATCCTTACCCTTAGCGTCGAGGGTAGCAGCGAGCATGTCGATGATCAAGCTATCTGGCACGAGCTTGCCGTCATTGATATACTGAGCTGCGATCTTACCAAGCTCGGTGTTGTTCTTGATTTCGCCACGAAGGACGTCTCCTGTAGAGATGTGCTCTACGCCATATTCTGCGATGATCTTGTCGCTCTGGGTGCCCTTGCCTGAGCCTGGAGCGCCAAAAATTACGATGTTCAACATAGTTGATTTGTACCTTAAATATTTGATATTAAAACCTGAAATTGCAACTTTACTATATCTTTCTGCCAATAGAATGCCGAAAAACGCTGCAAATTTACAAAATTATAATTATAAAACAAAATTTTAGGTCCGAAATTTTCATTCCGGACCTAAAAAAAGATAACAATGTCGTATATTTATTCTGACACTACCCAGATATCTGGCAGGTTTCGACCTTTCTCATTGTAGTCGAGGCCATAGCCGACAATGAAGTCGTTAGGAATTTCCATGGCTACATAGTCGAGCTGGAGGTCTTTTACCTTGATGGCATTCGGTTTGCTGAGCAGACAGCTCACATACACCTCATTGGCACCCAGGTCTTCCTTCAGTCGTCGCACCATACGCTCCATCGTATATCCACTATCGACGATATCCTCGATGATGACTACATTACGGCCGACTACACTCTCATTGAGACCTGCAATAGTCCTTACCTCGCCTGTAGTCTCCGTACCTGCATACGACTTCAGTCGCACGAAGGTAATCTCACAATCAGGGATCGTGATCTGACGGAAGAGATCTGCCGCGAAGATAAACGAGCCATTGAGCACCGCCACAAAGATCGGATTCTTATCGGCCAGATCCTTGTTGATGCGCTCAGCTACCGCCTTGACCTTCTCCTGAATCTGATCAGCAGTGAGATAGAGCTTAAAGTTGCGGTCAGAAACTTTGATCGTATTCTCCATTAAGCTACCTTATTGAGCTTCTTGATGATAGAGAAGATAAATGCTGCAGCGAGGAGGCAGATGACCATCAGGACACCCCATACGACTACGAGGTCCTTACCCCAGAGCCATGCAGGGATAGCGGTGAGGAAGTTACCGATGGCAGTAGCTACGAACCAGCCACCCATCATGGTTCCCTTATACTTAGCAGGAGCCACCTTAGTAACGAATGAGATACCGATAGGGCTCAGGAGCAACTCAGCAAAGGTGAGGATGAGATAAGTGTTGACGAGGAGGCTTGGAGCAGCATCAGCCATGTGCATTGGCTGACCAGCAGCGTCGACCTCAGGAGCTGGCATACCCAGTGAACCCATGGTCATGAGCAGGTAAGCTGAAGCTGCGACGAGCATACCGAGACCGATCTTGAATGGAGCCTTAGGTTCCTTGCCGATCTTGGCCAACCAGCCGAAGAGTGCAATTGAAACTGGTGTCAAACCTACTACGAAGCAAGCGTTGAACTGCTGGAAGATAGGAGCGCTGACTGCGGTGATATCGCCCTCTGAAGGAATCATCATGTAAAGGAAGCCAAGGCCACCGAGGAGAAGGAGGATAGCCACGTTGCGGGTCATACCCTTCTGCTGGAAGATACCAAAGATACCATATACAATAAAGATTGCAGCGAGGAGGTTACGTACGTCGAACATCATGCTCTCAAGACCAGTTGACTGAGTAGCCGTGTAGTCACGAGCGAAGTAAGTCAAGGTAAGACCGTTCTGGTGGAAGGCCATCCAGAAGAAGATAACTACAGCAAATACGAGTACGAGGCAGATGATACGCTCCTTGGTCTCAGCAGCAGACATCTCCTCTACTGCAGCATCGCCACCCTTCTTCTTGCTACTACCAGCAGCGGTGATGACATGCTTGAAGGTGCTCTTGCTCAAGTAGTAAACAGCAATACTGAAGATCAATGAAGCACAAGCTACAGCGAAAGCGAAGTGGTATGAGTCAGCCTCCGATACGCCGAGTGACTGCTGAGCCCAATCCATGATCATGATGGCAGCAGTTGGTGCGAAGAGTGCACCTACGTTGATAGCCATGTAGAAGAGAGAGAAGCCAGAGTCGCGCTTGTCAGCGAACTGTGGATCGTTATAGAGATCACCTACCATAACCTGGAGGTTACCCTTGAAGAGACCCGTACCCATGCTGACCATGACCAATGCCAGTGCCATAGCTGCGATAGCGACGGTATTAGCACCCATTGGCAATGCCAGGAGAACATAGCCTGCAAACATCACGAAGATACCGATGGTCACCATCTTGCTGTAACCGAACTTATCAGCCAGCATACCACCAAAGAGTGGCAGGAAGTAGACGAGCATCAGGAAGCTCGAATAGATGGTACCTGCAGTAGCAGCAGAGAAGCCGAAGTTGGCCTGCAGGAACATCACGAATACGGCCAGCATGGTGTAATAACCGAAGCGCTCGCCAGTGTTAGCTACAGCCAACGCCCACAGGCCCTTAGGCTGTCCCTTGTACGAAGTGTACAGGAAATAGAACCAGAGTACAAAGAGTACTACGATCCATGGAGTAGATAGCATTTCCATATAATTATTTTTATAAAATTGATTGATTGCACAGATATTTGCGCTGCAAAGATAACAAAAAATGGCCGGATTACCAAACAATCCGTCCATATTCTCTGCATTTTTTGTCTTTTAGATACTCGTTACCCCGAATAATAGACTAATTCCTCCTACCCGATTTCGTTCAATACATTAAATCATCCGTGATTCTAACACTACGTCCGCAGTGTTAATATTCACGGCCGTGGCATGGACTGCAATGTACAGGATAGTCCATGCGTTGATGATGGCATGGACTGCAATGTACAGGATAGTCCATGCAACGACGATGGCATGGACTGCGATGAACAAGATAGTCCATGCAACGACGATGACATGGACTGCAACGTTCATTGTAGTACATGCCACAAAGAAAGATTGGACGCCATGCATTCACGACGTCCAATTTTTCTTCAAAAGTCACATTTCTGGATTTTCTGTAATCACTTCTTGATATTAGCCTCCTGGAGACCGTAGCCTTTCTTTTTGTCCTCAATAAGGAGAAGCACTGCAATGACGATGGCCACAACGCCGTAACATGCGAAGGTGGTCATGGTCTCAGTGTAGTCAATGAGACCGGTAGCAGGATCGGTGTTGGCCTGATTGATCTTGCCGATCCAGATAGGTACCATCGAAAGACCGATGTTCTGGATGAAGAAGATCAAGGCGTATGCGGTACCGAGGAGCTGCATCGGAATGATCTTTGGAACAGATGGCCACATAGCTGATGGTACGAGGCCGAAGGCGATGCCGAGGATGACCATCATGGTGATGGCTACACCTACGCTGGTGATGCCAGGAATGGCGAAGATGGCATGAACGAGAGTCAGGAGGATCGAACCGATGATCATGAGGGTAGCACCCTTACCGATCTTGTCATAGACATAACCGAAGAGTGGAGTCAGGACGATGGTGCCGTAAGGGAGCATCGATGGAATAGAGCCTGCAATGTCTTCTGCGACGCCGTACTTGATGACCATGAGCTTGGTAGCGAACTTGAGGAATGGGAACACACCTGCATAGAACATGAGACAGAGGAGTGCGATGTACCAGAAACCACGGTTGAGGAAGAGGAGCTTGAGGTCAGAGAATTTGAAGCCTTCCTCTGGTTCTGAGGCAACAGCTGCGGCAGCAGCGTCCTCCTTCTTGTCCATGACATTATAGACGATGAATGAAACCATACCGATGCACAACATCGCTGCACCAAGACCTACAGAAGCCGAAGCTGCACCCATCGACTTAGCGAATGGCAATGCAAAGCTGAGCGCTGCTGCGGTACCGAATCGAGCCAGAGCCACCTGCACACCCATGGCCAGAGCGAGTTCATGACCGGTGAACCACTTGACGATGACCTTAGAGACGGTGATACCTGCGATCTCTGCACCTACACCATAGATAGCGAAGCCGAGGCAAGCCCAGATAACCTGCATCTGATAACCGAAGAGCTCACCCTCAAAGGTATTGCCAACAGCCCACCACTTGATGAGTGCACCACCGAACATCAGGACGGTAGACATCACGCCAGTGAAGCGGATACCGAACTTGTCGAGGATAATACCTCCGAAGAACAGAAGTCCCAGGAAGACGTTAAAAAATCCGTAAGAGCCAGAGAAAAAGCCATACTCGTCAGAAGTCCAACCAAGGCCAAGACCTCCGTCTTCCTTGGCTGCGGTGAGCAATGGCTCGAGTGGAGACATGACGTCGGTAAAGAAATACGCGAACATCATGGTGACTGACACGATGGTCAACGCTGTCCAACGCGCTGCGGCCGAGTCACTAAGTTTTTTCTGAATTGCAGTCATAAATATTTTGTGTTGATTATCTTATCATCTTGTGCGACGTGCAGAATGCGACTTGGTAGCTTCTGCCTCGACAGCTTCTACGTCGACCGCCTCCTTGGTTCGGCGATTCTGACGCTCAGGTCGGGTGCTACGTGACTTGCGAGCCGCTTTCTTTGCAGCGCGCTCAGCGACAGCGATACTATCCTGTGCAGCCAGTTCTGCAGCGGTAGGCTCATGCACCCAGAGACTGTCCTTGAAGCCACGGAGCTCGGCTTCGATACGAGCACGTGCCACTGAGAGCGAATCCGGATCAGGATACTGCTGCATGAGATTGAGGCCACGGGTGTTCTGTACCTTATAGAGCTCGCCTTTATACTTATTGAGCGTGAAGTACTCCTCCATGGTGAGACGAGGTGCATTGTTCATGCCATCGAGCATCACCAGGTGACCACGAAGCAATGGTCGGAGATCCTCGAAGTTGATCCAGCACATCGGATAAGAGACAGCGTCGCCTCCAAACTCTCCGATGCGATGCAAGACAGGACAGAGCGCTAAGACCTGCGCCTGATAGCGACTACCGGTGAGATCGTACTGCCAGCGCTCCTTGAGGTAATAGCTCATCACCTCGTTGCTTGGCACATCGACCTCCTCTACACGATAGATGGTCTTGCCTGCACCTGCAGCCTGTGTCAGGTAAGGAATCTCAAAGCGCTGCAACATGGTCTCTACATTGATCTGATATTTCTCTGTGAACATCTCGCGACCATCAAGGTACTCATAAGCCTTGAGCTGACCGGTGCAGAGAGCTTCCATGATGACACGGAAAAGATTGGTCATACCATCGGTCGGCTCAACAGGATAATAGAGCGAAGCGTTGTCTCCGACGTTCATGTCAAGCTCACGATACACAACATTCTGCCAAGGTACGTACTGAGGGTCCTGACGCTGATACTCGGCAAAAGCCTGCTGACGGAGGGTCATACCCTCAGCGACCTCAGAAGGCTGTGTACCGGTCTTCTTTGGTGTGGCCTTCTTAGTTGGCACTGTACGCTGTGGCGTGGCTTCTTGCTGCGGTGTAGCTCCTTGCTGTGGAGCCTCCTTGACTTCTGCGACAGGCTTGGCGGGACGTTCGACCTTAGTCTTCTGCGATGACGAAGAGGAACGACGGCGCACGCTGACCTGTGCGGATGCATCAGACATCAGCAGAGCAAGAAGGAGGAATATGGTTACTTTCTTTAGTATCATAGCTTTATTAATTGACAATCACTTCGATTGGTGACAAGGTGCGCTCCAGGCCATCAGGACCAACGGCCTTGACGCGAGTCACGAAGAACTTCTTGCCACGCTGCAGACGATTGATAGCAGTACGCTGACGCTCTGAGTAATCAGCTGACTGGCTGTCCTCTGGGATGTCGTTGCCCATAGAGTCGAAGATATCGACGCGGAACGACTTGACAGTAAACTCGACGTTGAGCAAGCCATCGTCAATAGCAGCGTGAATGCCACCAGCACCTAAAAGAGCGGCCTTGCTGACAGGAACACCACCTTTGTAGCGTGTGGTATTGCCAGCAGCGTCCTTAACAAGGAAGTATGGCGTAGGATCAGGCAGTCGACGTACGCGGAAAGCTGTCTGACTGACGGTCACGCTACGGCCATTCTGCTGTGCAGTGACCGTAATGACTGCATCCTGATTGACATTTTTAGGCTTGGCAACCCAACCATTGCCACTGCGAGTAAGGGTACCGTTGGTCATGCTGGCGCTGATCTGGCTGGCCGCAACGCCTGGTACTGAGATGCTCAGCGGATTGTCGATACCAGCGTACATGACGTTCATCATGGTGTTCGACACGGTGGCGACAGGTTCACTGACGAAGTAGTCGGTCTCAAATGGGAGCTGCTCGGCAGAACCATCAGGCTTACGGACTTGCAGATAACCCTTGAGTGTCTGGATACCTTCACGACTGGCTGTAGCAGTATAGTAGTTGCTACGATCGGACTGATAGAGCTGATCTCCTATATATATAGAAGGTGTCTGAGTGGTATCGACGGCCGCCATGACGATCTGCGCTTCGAAGGTAGAGCCTCGCATGACGTTGCGTGAGGTCGGAATGACGAACGCGCTCATCTGGTTGACTCGCACATCGCCACGATCGACGCTCTGCATCAAGCTCTCGATAGCATGACCCTCGGCATTGCAGACATCGCCTTGGATCTTGGCCAGAATGGTGACAGCAGCAGCGACAGGGATATTCTCGAACATAGCCTCCTCCCACTTCATCAACGATCCTTCTGGATCTTGCGTTGAGAGATACTGGCTCACGACACGGCCGTCCGGCTCTGGAAGGACACTTACGAGCTTGAAACGATAGGCTTGTATACGCTCGCGTAACTCTGAACCACGGTTATGACGCTGTGAGAGCATGATCTGATTGACGGCCTCAAGGTTCTCACGATTGCGGATATTGTCAGGATCACCCTTTCGGCCATCAGCTTCAAAAGCAATCTCCTGCTTGAGCGTATCGATGAAGGACATCAGGTCGGCCGACTCGCTACGTACCTGCTTGGCGGCCTCGTACCAGCGTGCTACCTTCTCAGGATTCTGCTGATGAGCGCGGTCGAACTCCTCATAGAGCTTCTGATTGCGCGACTGAGCACCTGCATTGCTTGCGTCCAACGCGTCCTCTACGTGCTTGAAGCCGGAAAGGACATCGCTCGACACATTCAGCGCTACCATGGCCAGGAAGACGATATACATCAGGTTGATCATCTTCTGACGAGGGGACAGTCGGGTATGATTGGCAGACATTACTTCGAATTACAAATTACAAATTACGAATTACTGCTGTTGCTGTGTAGTCATGGCCTTGATCATGCGGCCATACATCTCATTGAGCTGCTGGAGGTTCTGTACGAGCTGCTTGGTTTGCTCGCTGACCTGCTCGATGGAGCCGAGCTGCGAGCTGGCACTCTTGAGCTGTACCTCATAGATAGCCTCAATTCCTTGCACACTACGGTTCAATGCGGTCATCTGCTCGGAGATAGACTTGAGCTGGTCGACGTATTTCTGAGTGGCGTCATCAACCTCTTCTGTGTTAATGTTGAGTGGCGCGATATTTCCAACTACCGATACTACAGGAGCGGAAGAAACAGAGGCTGGAGCACTGGTAGGGACGGAAGTCACAGGAGTTGCTGCGACATGGACAGCACCTCCGTCTTTGATACGCTCCAGACGTGCAATAGCGGCTTCCTCGTCATTAGGGATATCGAGCTCTGGATATACCTTCTCCCACTTATAGTCCTTGGCTGGCTCATCGAAAGCAGAAAGGAAGAAGATCACGGCCTCAGTACCCATACCGACAATCAGGATGAAGTCGGCAAAAGGAGCATGGAGCAACTTGAAGAGCGCACCTAAAATGACGATCGATGCACCTATAGAGTAGGCGTAGTTAAAAAGACGCTGGCCTTTCTCTCCTACGAAGAATCCTCGGATATTACGCTTTTTCATTGATTCTGTTTGATTTCTTTGGTGGAAGTAGAATATTATCTTCTGCGAGCCGAGCGAGAACTGCCTCCGCTCTGGCGACTAGTCTTAGGAGCCTTTGACGCCTTGGCCTTGCTCTTCTTGACATTGACCTTCTGGTTACCGAGATAAGTACGGACACAACGGAAACCAATGAAGGAACGATGCTCATTCTGATACTCCCAGGTACGAGCATCGCCACGAACGAAGTGCTTGGCATCCTTCCACGAACCACCACGGATCACCTTGCGCTTCAGGCGATAAGGATCCTCCTTGGCTGCGTTGTACTGATAATCCGGATTGATATCGCTCGTTGCCAGGACTCCGGCTTCACTCCACGCGGTACTGGTCCATTCAGCCACATTGCCACTCATATCATAGAGGCCGAAGTCGTTGCTGGCGTACGAACCGACAGGAGCGGTGATAATGTAGCCATCGCGTGAGTAGTCGCCATCGCCTGGCTTGAAGTTGCCATCGTAGCAGCCTTTTTCAGTACGTGGCATTTCGGTCTTCCACGAGTAAGTCTGATCGTTATTGCCAGCACGTGCTGCATATTCCCATTCTGCCTCGGTTGGCAGACGGAATGGTTCGATGTCAATACCTCGCATGCCATAGCTCTGCTTGAGATACTCGGTGCGCCATGCACAATATGCCGTAGCCTGTTCCCAGCTCACACCTACGACAGGATAGTCGTCATAGATAGGAGAAGAGAAGTAGTAACGTGCGTACTGATCGGTAAACGCGTTGGCAAAGTCATTGACCCACACGGTGGTATCAGGATAGATATTGACGATGTAGGTATTAACGAAGTCGAAGGCCGAGGTCAATGGACGGACGATGGTAGAGCGTTGGATGTTGCCGTCCTCGTCGATGAACGCGGTATCCTTCGAGATCAGGATCTCCTTGTCATAGTCCACTGCATGGTCGGTATTGAGATCTCGACGCTCAGGATCCATACGGTAACGGCGCTGAGCGTAAGATTTGTAGTCGAAGGTCTCGTAGCGATAGTTCATCTGCTTGTAGTCGAGCATCTTCTTACCAGTGATCGGATCGGTGGTATAGACACTCTCGATGGCACGCTCCTCAGCCTCGTTAGGACGACGCCAAGGGATGGCCTTGGCCCAGTTGAGATGTGGAGTCACCTCCTCGCCATGCTTGTCCTGCGTGATCTTGAAGTCCTCATTGTCACCATAATTAGGATCGGCCAAACGCTCACGGATGATGGAGTCACGAACGTACTGCACGAACTGGCGGTAGAGCGCGTTGCTCACCTCCTTCTCGTCCATCCAGAATGCATCGACCGACACACCTTTCACTTCCTGCTGATCACCCCACTGGCTGACAGGATCGTTGGTACCCATATCGATGGAGCCACGCTTCACAAGCACCATGCCGTAAGGTTGTGGCTCATTCCATGCACGGCCACGAACACCCGTGACCTCGCCGCCTTGTCCGCCTCTCGACTTCATGCAGCTGGTCAACGTCGTTGCCGCTAAAAGGATGGTTATGATTGACAAAAAGAAATTTCTCATTTATCTTTGAATAGTTTAGAGTTTAATGTTTAGAGTTTAGAGTAGTCTTATAAGATTAAAGTTAGATAGTGTTTAAGTTTTGAGCAAAGGAGACACAAATCATCTTATTACTCATTAACTACACTAAACTCTAAACCCTAAACTCTAAACTAAAAACCTCACAGGATGCGAATAGATTTGCTTCCATGCTTGGTCTTCTTTTCCAGCTCGATAGGCATCGTCCATCCAGCCATGATCTCGTGCGAACCACCTGAGGCCATACCGAAACGGGAAATGCCGATATCGTATGCGTAGCCGAGGCTGACCGAACCAATATTGGCTCCTAACATCACGATAACTGCATCATTAGGACGATAGGCCAAGCCTCCCCAGAACTTGTGATTCCATAGCGCACGAAACGTAAAGTCACACTGAGTAAACTGGAAAGTAGTCTTGACCAGCACCGATGGCTGCAATATAAATAACGTACGTTTGAGGGGAATATTGCCTCCTGCGTGAAAATATAGGGTCGTTTCGAGCTGAGAATAAGCGTAGTCGGCCAGTTCAAGCTCCGCTCTATTTAGATGCTGCACACCGATACCGCCGTACCACGGTCCATGCTCATAGTAAGCGCCAAGGCCTAAGTCGAAGCCTTTGCCTGCCACATCACTGCGAGGGATAGACGGATCACTCCCCTCCCATGCATCTCCAGAAGGAATATACACCTCTCCTCCGCTGAACGACTGATTGACGAATCCTGGCTGCACACCGATAGCAAGACGGCCACCAAAGAGTGCTAAGCTATAGTTTAGCTGCGCGCTGACATAAGTCGTCTTGAAGAGACCTGCCTGGTCATTGAGCACCGACACTCCCACTCCTAAGCGTTTGCGCATCAGACGGATCGGAGCGTCAGCAGAAACAAAAAAGGTCTGTGGAGCTCCCTCCACTCCTACCCACTGCATACGGTCAAAAGCATTGACATGCAAAGCGGAGTCAGCACCTGCTGTGGCAGGGTTATAAAGCGTCGGCGTGGCCCAATACATACTCGTCTGCACCTCGTTCTGAGCTTGGCTTTTCTGAGACAAAAAAAGACTACCAACGACACACAGCAAGACAGCCAGTCGGACCTTCATCCAACCGGCTGCCATACCTATTATATATATTATATCTCTTTGGCAGCGCTTCATGCTAACCAAATAACGGAGTTTTTCGGCAAATATTATTTATTATTTAATATTTATCAGATTACTCGGTTTGAGTAATCTGATATGCCTCCTCCTTGCCAATGATCTCTGCCACCGTGAACAGCGTGGTCATCGTGACACCGAGCAAACCGTGGAGCGTGAGGCTCTGACCGGTGAGCAAAAGGTTCGGAATAGGTGTCTTGGCGCTTAGCAGCGTCATCATCGGATTGTGATAGTCCTTGCGGACACCATACGACGAACCATTCGGGGTGAGCGTGTAGTCGCGATATGTAAGTGGAGACGAACTGAAGTGAGCCTCGACCATGCTATGCAGATTCGGAATGAAACGCTCTGCCAACGTGATACACTCCTCGCAGAGACGCTCCTTCATTGCCTTGTAGTCCTCACCACGATGACCGATGGTAGTATTCTCCCACTGCGAGATCTTCTCCCATGGCAGTGGCGTGAGGATGTCGAGGATTCTTGCATCTGGATCATTGACCACCTGACCATTGACGATCTCGGCATTTTCTGGCACGCGGCAAGAGATGAGGATACCCTGCACAGGACCGTCCTCCAGGAAGTATGTCCAGACGTTCGGCTGCTTGTAGATGTACTGATTCCAGTTGAAATACTTCAGCTGACCAGGTTTGAGGACCAGCGAGACGGTATACATGCCGTAGGTATTCTCCAGTCGATGGATGCGGTTCTTGTAGACCTTCTTCATCTTGGTCGACTCCTTGACAAGATCGACAGTCACGGCTGGATGCGCGTTGCTGATGAAAGTATCGCCTTCGTAGACCTCGCCATTCTTGCAGCGCGCAGCGACGAGGAGGCCATCCTTTTCGAAGAGTTCCTCAACCTCGGCATTGCAGATAATCTCTCCTCCTAAAGCCTTGTACTGGTCAAGCAAGCGATTGACAATGAGGTTACCATCGCCCTTGAGTCGCCATGAGCTCTGAATGAATGAGTTGTTGGCCTGCGCGAAGTTATAAAGTGGCAAAGTGTCCTTGGCAAGCTCCATCTTGAGCGACGATCCAGACAGGACGTTGATGAGCATCTGATCCTTAAAATTCTCCTGCAAGAAGTCGTATGTGCTCGATGCGAAGAGCGACTGCGTGAAGAAATCGACCTCATCGCGCGGCAGGATCGAGTCGTAAAGATGACCTCCTACCTCAGCCATGATGCTACAGTATTTCTTCAAGGCCTCACGCTCCTGTGGGAACTCACGGCTCAATGTCTCGATAAACGCCTCATGACCTTCTGCATAACGGAAGTCACGCTCACCGATGGTCACACGGTCGAAGCCTGTAGGATCGAGGCGCAACCAAGGCAGATCCATCAGGCCCATATATTTGAAAGGAGCGTACAGACAGTTGCCGGCACCGAGGCCACCGACATAATGCATGCCTGTGTCGAGCCACTCGCCATGACGCTTATAACTCTGCATACAGCCACCTGGCTGCGCCTGTCGCTCCAGGATCAGACACTTTCTGCCTTTCTTGGCCAACACCAAGCCACACTGCAGGCCTCCGAGGCCAGAGCCGATGATGATTACGTCGTATTTCATTTTTTATTAAGCAAACGGAACAGGAACGGTTCTATAACATAAGCGAACAACACAGCTGCGATCATGCCGACCAAGGTAGCAAAACCTACAGAAAGGATGGCTGGATGCACAGCGAAGTTCATCGAGCCGACGGTCACGATCAAAGCCATGGCAGAAAGCAGAATAGCCGTCTTGTGATACTTGAGCAACTGATTATTTGCTATCTGATCCTTGCTATTTGCCGGATCATTTGATCCGATGAGTCCGCTCATGATAAAGATCGAATAGTCAACACCGATACCGAAGATGAACGTCGAGATGATGATGTTGATCAGGTTAAATCTCAAACCGAAGATATTCATCGCACCCAGCACAATGATCCATGAGATCACGATCGGGAGGAAGCAGAGCAGCGAGTGCTTGATGTTCCACTTGAAAGAAATCAGGAGCACCAGCAGCACGAAGGCCATACTTACCCACTGCAATACGTCGAAATCCTTACCGAGCTGACGGAGCGTATCGGTAGCATAGTAGTAGGTATCGAGCACCATGAGATTAGGCTCATTGGCAATCGCATCGCAGATACGATGATAATCAGAGTCATCGCTACGGACAGAATCGACCTCACAATAGACCGTCGAGAAGCAGAGATACGAACCATCATAGGTCTGCTCCATCATCGTAGTGACATAACCCTCTGGGATGATGCCAGCCTCATAGAGCGGATCTGGTTCATAGTCACGGGTAGCGGCTTCGAAGAATGGTTCGAAAGCATCCGCGTTGACACCCGCCTTCGGTGCACATTTATTTAATAACGTGCGTACGCGTGAGAGTCGCTCCTCGGTCCAGTAAGCATGCCAGGCGTCGATACGCTCCTGCTGCACGCGCTGAGGAATGAAGAGTTCGCTGGTATGTGTGTAGTTCTTGACCAGACCTGCCTGTTCCAGAGAGTCGAGCTTGTCTGCCATCACTGCAAAGTTCTCGATAGCCTCCTCCATCGTCTCACCGCTGGCAGCAAAGTACTGGTCACGATTACCGTTGAAGGTCTTCTCGCGGATTACGTTCTCTGGCTCTTCAAGGCTCTCTGGCCAATAGCCGAGGTTGCGCATGTCTGCATCGAAGTTAGTTCCTCCGATAGCATAATAGCCTACGCAGACACAGGTCAGCACGGCAATCAGCACGAGCAATACCTTGTTTCGGTCAATCGGATAAGCATTGATCTTATCGATGATGGCGAACGCCTTGCGGTTGGTCTTGTTCTTGTCTTTATTAAAGAATGGTGGCAGATAAGCCAGCGAGAAGAGCGTTGTACCGACGATGGCAAACGATGCGAAGAGGCCGAAGTCCTGAAGTAAATCGGTCTGAATAAAGATCAGACCGAGGAACGAACCGATGGTGGTGATGCATCCCATCATGACCGGCTTGACCTGATCCTTGAGCACCTGGATCGGATCGCCTACATATTTATAATGTGTGATGACGTGCAATACGTAGCTCAATGCCACGCCGAGGACAATGGCTCCGATACCTAATGCCAACAGCGAGAACTGCCCCTTGATGAAGTACATCATGGCCAAGCCGAAGACCGTACCGAACAGCACCGGCAGACAGAGCAGCGGGATGGTGTTCCAGTTGCGGAAACAGATAAAGATGATCACCAGCACGATGATCAATGACCAGAGGATGTTATTGAAGATATCCTTCTTCAGCGTCCACGAGTTATACGCGCCATTGGCAGGAGCGCCATAATAGCCGATCTTCACACCTGGATGAGCGGCAGCAAATGCCTCGATATCATCGTTCATCCACTCAAAGAGGACAGCTCCGTTGCCGGAATCTGTACCCGCAAAGCGTGGTGTGATGATGGCGATGGCTACGGTCGAATCCGGAACGAAGAGATGGTCATTGACTACCGAGTACGAACCTCCTGCCGAAGACATAAGTCCTCCCATCTGGTCGAGCAATACGTATCGCATGCCGATAGGATCCATCTGGAGTAACTCCGGGAAAGCCTCTCCTATCAGCGAGTTAGCATCCTCTCGGTTCTCCAGCAGCTGCTTCAGCACATGCTCCTCGGTCAGCAGCGTATCAAAGCCTGCATAGCACGAGGTATCGATATAATTAGGCATGTGTTCCTTCATATAATCGACCGCCTCGAACATCAGGTCTTCGGTCGGCACCTGATAGAACAGGTTTCCGATGGTACGCTTCTCCTCAGGCAACGCGTTGTCCTGCGCCTGTAGCGTGTCGCAGAAAGCGTCAACAACTTCGCTCAGCGCCTCAGGCCCCATCCCCACCTTGTCCTGGAAGACAATAAAGGACTTATCCTTAATGCGAAGGCTCGAGAACGCCAGTTTGATACTTCCATCCTCATTGCGCGAAGATGGCAACAGACGTGCGATGTCCTCCTCCAGGTAAATCTTCGTCGAATAGTATCCGAAGAAACCTAAGAGAACCACCATGCTCAGCAGCCAGACAGCCTTGTGCGAGTTAAAGAACTCGTATAACTTTATAAATGCTTTGGTCATTTGATCACAAATTCACCTTTCAATTCCATGTATGAAGTCTCAGCATCAGCAATCTTGCCGACGACATTGAACGAGTCAGTACCCTCAATGCGAGCCACCGAGATGGTCACATCTACCTTCGGACAAACCTCAGGAGAAGCCACAGCGGTGAGTCGGCACTGCTTGATGGTCTTGATATACAAATCCTCACCCGTCAGCATCTCTGCACACTCTCGGATGGTCTCGATATTGCAGACGCCAGGACAGACAGCCTTGTGCGGGAAGTGACCTTTGTATACATCACAATCCGCCTTCACCTCTACGAGATACACCGCGTTGTTTGAGTCGATCTTCTCCTCGTGGAGGACGGTATAGAATTTATCTTTCAGTAACATGATAGTATTCACAATTACGAATTACTAATTACAAATCACTCCACAAACAGCTTCATCTGCGTGTCAGCCACCACCGTCTCACCGCAGCGTGTCTCACCAGTCATCAGCGTCACACCGTTGATCTCAGCACCGAGAGTCACCGTCGTAGTCAGCTCATCGCCTACCGCTGGACGCACGTAGCAATGAAATTTCTTCACTTCACCGATATATCCTACAGGCAATGGCTGACCAGCTAGCAACGCCTTATGACCCATAAATGCGCTGGCCGACTGTGCAATATGCTCAATCAGACCTGGCTCTGCCATCTTGCCATCTTCCTCGATGAAATAGTTCTCTGGCTTGACCAACAGACCCGTATGAGCGGTATCGCCCTCAGCGTCATATATCTTATCCACCATCACGATCGGATCGCGCTGGGGCATCAGCTTAAACAATTCTTCGTTTTCGTACAACATAGCGTAATTACGAATTACGCACTACGCACCCAAAAGAGGTGAGTAGTGCGCCTAATGGATTACTTTACTAATTACCTTACTAACTTCCGTAATCTGTAATTAGTAATCAGTAATTAATTTTTTGTCAAAAAAATTAGAGGTGGCTCTCGATATAATCGTAGAGCTGTGCGAAAGTCTTGACGGTTGGAAGGTCAGCAGCAGGGATCTTTACCTTGAAGGTATGCTCGATAACTGCTACGAGGTCAACCAAAGAAAGGCTGTCAAGCTCAAGGGTGTCCTTGATGATAGCGTCATCGGTCATAACGTCCTGCTCTACCTCGAACTCCTCTGCGAGAACTTCCTTTACCTGATCGATGATTTCTGCTCGTGTCATAGTTGTTTTATTTTTTATTAGTTATTATATTATTTTGTTAAAATGAATTAGCAAAAGGGGAACCGACTAATTCTTTACTCTTTCCAGTCCTTAATGATCAATGTAGAGTTGGTGCCGCCGAAGCCGAAGCTGTTAGAAAGGAAGCAGTCGAAGTGAGCCTCCTGGGTCTTAGCGATGACGTTGATGCAAGCGGTCTCCTCATCAGGGTTCTCGAAGTTGATGTTACCTGCAATGAAGTTGTTCTTCATCATCAGGATGCTATAGATAGCCTCCGAAGCACCTGCCATCCAGCACTCGTGACCTGTCTGAGACTTGGTCGAAGTGACTGGCACCTTGTAGTCACCGAAGACATTGCCGATGGCCATTGCCTCACGACCGTCACCAGCGTGGGTCGAGGTTGCGTGAGCGTTGACATAGCCGATCTCGTGCTTGTCGATACCTGCGCTCTTGATAGCCAACTCAATAGAGCGCTGAGGGCCTGCTACGTTAGGTGTAGAGATGTGGTCACCATTGCCACTGAAGCCCCAACCGATGATCTCTGCGATAGGCTTAGCGCCACGTGCCAGAGCGTGATCAAGGCTCTCTACGATAAGTGTAGCACCACCTCCACCAGGAACGAGACCATTGCGGTCACGGTCGAATGGACGGCTTGCCTTGGTTGGCTCATCGATGCGGTCAGAGAAGGCCTGAATACCATCGAACGAACCCATACACTCAGGATTAACCTCCTGTGCACCACCAGCGATGATGATGTCCTGCAGACCGTCCTTGATCAGCAAGTATGCCAAGCCGAGAGCGTGACTACCTGATGCACAAGCACCTGCGGTGGTGAGGTTGATACCCTTGAGGTGGAAGAGCGTAGCCAGACACTGAGTCGTGTTTGAGCACATGCTCTGGAAGATAGCACCTGAGCCACATGACTGGGTGCTCTTGTATTCGTAGATCTTGCTGACAGCCTCGTAAGTCGACTTAGCTGTACTGTCATTACCATAGAGAAGGCCGACCTCGCGCTGATCGATGTCCTCCTGAGTCAGGTTTGCCTGCTCAAGGGCCTGGCGAGTAGCCATATAAGCATACTGAGCCTCCTCGCTCATGAATGCACGCATATTGCGAGCCACGAGCTTCTTAAGGTCTGGTTTCTCAACGAAAGAAGTCAAAGGAGAACGGAAACCCAACTCCTGACGAACCGGATCAATTACGATACCTGACTTTCCGTCATAAAGTGACTGGCGCACAGTGTCGAGGTCATAGCCAAGGCAAGACCAGATACCCATACCAGTAATTACAACTCTATTACTCATTTCTTTTGATTATGTATAATATCTTTGTATTGTCTATCTGTATGATTTTCGCAACTCTGTCACAAAAATCGTTGCAAAGATAATAAAAAAACTCCATAAATCCCAATTTTACGGATAAATAATCCTCAAAATTCAATAAAAAACAAAAAACTATCTATGATTAAACACTTTTTTACACCTTCAATTTGCATTTTCACACATTTATCCTTATCTTTGCGCCCACAAAAATGGGGCTGACTGGCTTTGACAGCGAGATGAGCCTTTGTGTAAGCATGCAGTGAGACGTCACCTATCACTATAATCCATGATGGCGAAATATAATTGGCGAGACTAACTACGCTCTTGCTGCCTAATCGAAGTACAGTAGATTACTGGCTTAATCTCCGCTCAAGGTAGTGGAGACAAGACATCACCCCAAGGTCGTTGTTCCGAGACTGAGGAACCGGTGGTGCAGGTAAATCGGGACTAATCAGCGTTGGCCGCGCGGCTCTGGTGAAATCTTAGCGGATACGGTGTCACTTGGTGGTCCAGGTCTTGGTGGCTCCCGACAATTCAGGCTGGAATAAGCATGTAGAAAGCGCAGATGTTCCTCGTTTGGACGAGGGTTCGAACCCCTCCAGCTCCACAAAATAAATTCCTACGTAGTTTTTTTCTGCGTGGGATTATTTATTTTTGTAGGATACTAACACCACGTACGTAGTGTTGGTTTTCGCGACAAAAAATACTGACATCACGTACGTAATGTCAGCTTTCATGATGCAAGATACTGACATCACGTACGTAATGTCAGCTTCCATGATGCAAGATACTGACATCGCGTACGTAATGTCAGCTTCCACGATGCAGGGACCTAACACTGCGGACGTAGTGTTAGGTCCCTGCATCAAAAATGGCTTAAAAAGCAAAAATTACATAGTCAGCTTATTGCCCAAGTATTCCTTGCTCTTATAAAGCAGCATATCGGCCTGACGATAGAGAGAGTCGAAGCTAACTTCGTCGACACCATTGTAATAGACAGCACCGATAGAGACAGAGATCAGGAAGTCCTTGATACCAGGGATCTGGAGTGCGCTGATCTCTTCAAAGAATCGGGCAACGTTTTCCTTAAATGATTGAACGCTCTCCTGACCTGAAACAAAGAATGCGAACTCATCTCCACCAAGGCGCATATTGATACCCTCTGGATTATGCTTCTTCAAGGTCTGAGCAATCGCTATGAGCAATGCATCACCCACAGCGTGGCCGAAACTATCATTGACGCTCTTGAAGCGATCACAGTCAAGGATACCAAAGAGACCTGCCTGACCACTTTCGATCAACTTCTCCATCTCACTCTCGCCGCTGCTTCGGTTATAGATCTGAGTGAGTCCGTCGATACGAGACATTCGGAGCATCTGCTCCTTAGCGTCAAGGCGCTCACGGGTCTTATTGATATCTTCGGCTTGTCCGATGATAGCATACATGCTGCCATATTCGCCATCGACTACCATATAATGAGCACGGAATTCAGAGTTAAGTCGCTCGTCCTTAAAGTCGATATGTCCAGAACGCTCACGCTGATTCAACACTCGTTTGATCTGTGATGAGATATACTTCTGGTCGGCCGACATCTCCTCCTCTGGAGTGTTGATATAGTTCGGAAGCTCGATAGTATCTACGCCACCATCAGCATTCTGTATGTTGAAGGTGAAGGTATCGTTGGATACATAATAGACGAAAGTGATGATCTCCTGACGCAGGGTGAGCATACGGTCACGAGCACGAAGCATGCGGAAACGGTACTCATCCTGACAGTCACGCATGGTAATGATAGCCTTAATCGGCATTCCCTTAGCATCAAAGAGGGTATAGAAAGTCTTGCGATACCAAGTGTAGCCTCTGCCATCAGGGGTAAAGAGACGGAAGCTATCTGAACCCATCTTCTCTCCACGGGCAATGCGACCGTAGAACTCACGGAAACGGTCACGATCCTCCTCAATGACAATAGGAATCTCCTCTGGCATATTTGGAATGTCATTACTAGGAAGGCCATACATCTTACAGAACTTGTCTGAAGCCTTATCGACGTGCGTCTTGACGTCCCACTCAAAGATATGGATATCCATCTCATCGAGCAGCATACGCAGACATTTTGACTCCTCAACGGCCGTCTGCATCTTGGAATATTGCTTCTCAAGGACATCACGTTCTACCCACAAGGCAGAAGCATCCTCCTTAGATGTTGCAACCTGACCTTCAGCCGATTGCTTTTCCTTTTCTTCCTTATCCTGCTTCTCAAGGAGAGCGACGAATGACTCCTCATCCATCGGGCGATAGAAATAGAAGCCCTGGATGTAGTCACAACCTGCTTTCTGGAGATACTCGACCTGTGACTTCTCCTCAACACCTTCTGCTACGACCTTCGCATTCAAACTATGGAAGACGTTGATGAGCGTCTCAACAAGGAGATCCATCTTGCGGCTCTTTCCGATCTTGTCGATGAGAGACTTATCAAGCTTGATGATGTGGAAGTCAACGTTCTTCATCGTACCGAACGAGTAACCTTGACCGAAGTCATCGACCAGAAGCTTGACATTATTCTGCTGGAAGAATGAGAGGACGTCTACACGGTTCTCTGCAATCTCTTCGAAAGCCGACTCGGTAATCTCAAAACGTACGAGATCTGTTGGCACAGAAGGATCGAGCACATGCTCCTGCAACTGGTTAATCAGCTTGGTATCAGCGAAATCGACCCAGGACAGGTTCAAGTCAATAGGGACGACAGGACGACCGGCCGCCAGACGCTGCTGCTGCATGGTGAAGATACGCTGCTCCATCAGCTGATCGACACGAGAAAGACCTCCATGACGCTCTAACACTGGGATAAAGACCGCTGGAGACATCATACCATGCTTCTCTGACTTCCATCGTACCAACGCCTCAGCCATCTCAATCTTGCCGGTCTTGATATCGACTACTGGCTGGAAATATGGGATGAACTCTTCATTGTCCATCGCATTATCGAGCTGATTGAGCACTTCGGAATCAGAAATCACCGACTTCTGCATCTCATGATCATAGACGATCCATGGAGTGATGAACTGGTCCTTGATAAAAGAAATCGCCAACTTGGCATGAGCACAGACGCTAACCGGCTCTACATCTGGTTTATCTATGTGATAAATACCACAGTTGCTACGGAAAACGATCTTCTTATCCTCCTCGACATACTCCTGTGAGCAGAGTCGAGAGATCACATCCGTGTCGAGCATGTCACGATGAATGAGACAGATAAAGTTATCAGACTCATAGCGAGCGTATGAGATCGGATGCAGCTCAGAATATACGATCGAGGTGTACATGTGCTGCAGTACCTTATCGCCAATGACATTGCCATGCAACTCATTGATGACACGGAAGTTCTTGATATTGAAGCACAGAGCCGTAAGCTTAGTCTTAGAGTTTTGAGCTGACTGCATCTTAATAGCCAACTCGCGCAACAAGCCTTCTCGGTTGAGACCACCGGTCACGATATCATGCTCAAGGCTCTGGGTAATCTCCTGTCGAGTACCCAGGATATATTTGGCATCTGGAGTCAGACGTACGAAAGTATACTTCATCACACGGTCAGTCAACTCCTCGGATTTGACTCGAGTAATGAAAGAATACTGCTTATGGTCACGGACCTTCGTGCTCAGATTCTCAAGCTTGGTACTACGAGAGAATCGACGCTGGTCGTAATCGCTGGAGAGATTAGCTGAACTCTGGCGGATCCAGGTGTCATAATCTAAGACAGTGACATTAGTTTCTGTGCCAGCATTAGCGGTAAGAACCATGTCATTGGTAAGTCGTACTACGGTCTTATCGTCAACATTGATAAGCACAGTACTGAGAATATCTCGAGTACGGATATCCTCTCGTATCTTTTGAAAGATATTTTCTGAAATCTTGCTTTGCGCAATAAATTCGGTAAGTTTGCAATCTTGCACCATTGTATTTGGCAGAGTTACATCGTTCATGGTTATTGTTTTTCAACGCGCAAATATATAGATTTTATTTTAATTTCCAAAATATACACAGAGAAAACGTCCAATATTTAAGTGTTTTAGAACGAAAAATAGAGATACACATATTTTTTCAGCTTTTTTCATACACATTATATATATTATAAAGGGACATTGGCTAAAATAGGAGAACAAAAAAACCACCGACCCAAGGGTCAGTGGATTCTTTTCGATTTCTCAAAAAATCTCAGTTTTTCAGGTATTAGATTTAAGATCCCAAAGAAACTACTTTTGTTGCGTTATTTAAGGTATTGTGTCATGGTTGTGTATCTTAAGGTGGTACAAAGATAGGGCAAAAAAATATCTCTACCAAATATTTTGCTAAAAAAATCGCCGTACAATCGGTTGTTTTAGCAAACTATTTTCAAAATTATGTTCTATAACATGTTTTTTCGTTGCTTTTTGCTAAAATCAGGGGCAAAGCCTCCTCTGCATCAAACCAGATGATCTCTGGATTGCGCTGGAACCAGGTCATCTGCTTTTTAGAGTAGATGTGCGAGTTGTGACAGATGCGCTCCCGGGCCTGCTCAAGGCTATATACACCCGTAAAATGAAGAAGCATTTCCTTCAAACCAACGGTATTGAGCGCCGTAGGAAAAAGGTTCGGAATGGGCTGCGCTTGCGTAGGTCCAGGATTGCGGATGACTGTAGCGAACTGCTCGTCGATGGTCTGCTGATAGCGCTCATAGACGCGTTGGGTCTCCTCCTCCAAGCCTTGCTCAAACATCAGATCGACACGACGGTCAATACGCTCGTAGAGCTCAGCACGCTCACGCTTCAACCCCAGTTGTATGATCTTGAAGGGACGCTCCTTCTTCTGTCCTGTGCGGAAACTGCTGAATGGGCGACCAGTGGTGAGACACATCTCTAAACCATGAATCACACGCATCGGATTCTTCTGATCGACAGAGACATAATAGACAGGATCAAGCTCCTTCAGTCGCGAGAGAAGAGGACCGAGACCTTCTGCCTCGGCCTGAGCTTTCAGTCGCTCACGAATAGCAGGATCGGCCTGAGGCATATCATCGATACCTCTGACAATCGCATCGATATACATCATCGAGCCTCCTGTCATCACCACACCAGGCATAGGACACTCGTCCTGTAGCACGCGCAGGGCGTCAGCCTCAAACTGTGCTGCACTGAAAGGGTCCTCCAGGCCATATGTACCGATAAAATAGTGCTTCACACGCTCCAGATCAGCCCCAGAGGGAGCTGCCGTGCAGATTGGCAGGTCGCGATAGATCTGCCGGGAGTCACAGCTCAGAATGGGGGATCCGAGATGTTCTGCCAGTTGCAAAGAAGTCTCAGTCTTGCCTACTGCCGTCGGTCCTAAGAGGATGAAAAGTGTATTCATTATATAAAAAACAGCGTTTTGCTTGCAAAAATCAATAATTCTTCGTACCTTTGCAGCGATTTGTACTCATAAAGAGCACGCTGTACCGCATCACATCACGAATATGAACGATATCCTTACCCTTATGAACAGCTACCTGTGGGGATGGCCCATGATCATCCTGCTGGTAGGTACGCACCTCTTTCTGACCATCCGACTACGATTTCCACAGCGCTATATTGGCAAGGCCATCAAGCTTTCAGTGGAGAAAGATCCAGATTCAGAGGGTGATGTGTCTCAGTTCTCTGCCTTGGCGACAGGCCTGGCGGCGACGATCGGTACAGGCAATATCATCGGTGTGGCCACAGCGGTGACGATGGGTGGTCCTGGTGCGATCTTCTGGTGCTGGGTAACCGGTGTGCTGGGTATCGCTACCAAATATGCCGAGGGTCTGCTGAGTATCAAATACCGCATCCGCAAACATAATGGACAGATGTTAGGAGGTCCGATGTATGCTATCGAGCGCGGTATGAACTGCAAGTGGCTGGCCGTACTGTTTGCCCTATTTGCCTTCCTTGCCTCGTTCGGCATCGGCTGTACCATACAGAGCAACGCCATCGCTACGATGGCCGATGAGAGCTTCGGCTGGAACGATCAGATCGTAGGACTCATCCTGGCTTTCCTGGTCGGAAGCGTCATCATCTTCGGCGTCAAGGGTATCTCTAAAGTCTGTGAGCTGCTTGTACCCTTCATGGCCGCCTTCTATATCATCGGCTGTATGGTGCTGCTGGTCATCAACATCGACTTACTGCCGACGGCATTCCTGACCATTCTCAAAAGCGCATTCAGTGAGCAGGCTGCCACGGGTGGCTTTGTCGGATCGACCATCATGCTGTCTATGCGCTATGGTATTGCACGCGGACTTTTCAGCAATGAGGCCGGCCTCGGCTCCGCTCCTATCGTGGCTGCTGCTGCGAAGACCAAGAATCCGGTACGTCAGGCGCTGGTATCTTCGACTTCCGTCTTCTGGGACACGGTCGTCATCTGTCTCATCACAGGTCTGGTGCTGGTGACCACTATCCTGGCCGACAATGGTGTTGACTCAACCGCCTCTGCGGCCTTGACCAAGCGCGCGTTCGAACAGATTCCTGTCGTCATCGGAGATATCAACGTAGGCTCGATCATCCTTTCTATCGCCATCTTTACCTTTGCCTTCAGCACCATCCTCGGCTGGAGTTACTACGGAGAGAAGGCGCTTGAATACCTTGCTGGCCGATACGGTCGTCAGGCGCGCTATTTCTATCGACTGATGATCACCGTGGGCACTTACTTTGGTGCGACACATGCACTTGAAGTGGTGTGGAACTTTGGCGACGCCACCAACGCGCTGATGGCTATTCCGAACCTCATCTGCCTGCTCGTCCTCAGTGGAGTGCTGGTCAAAGAGACACGACACTACCTATGGGAGGATCATCTCGATGAAGCTAGCGAGGAGTAAAAGACGTCCAGATCTCAAGACACTTGCGAGCTACAAGCTCTGCATCATGATACTTACGGACATACGCCTGACTGTCTTTTGACAGTTGGGCGATTTTGTTTCTATCGAGCAACGTCTCACGAAGCTTCTGATAGTTCTCCTCGTCAGCAAAAGGACAGAGATTGATGACAGGGGCTTCGTACCACACGCCTTCCAATTCATATCGCTCACCGCCAGAGATCACGACCTTACCTCGTCGCATAGCTTCCAGCGCCGTCATGGCTGGGGTATAGCTATAGAGCTGATCGACAATCACATCCGCCGCGTCGACCTCCTGACAATATTGCTCAAAGGAAACGCTCTCAATACGATGCAGATCAATCTGGTCAGGATACTCGGCGGCCAGGCGGAGAAGCAGAGGTTCTATCCGATCCGTTCCCTTCATTGCACCGCGCTGCTTCTGTATGGCAAGAAGGACGCGGACAGCAGAACTCTTCGTAGCCGCCCCCTCACCTATCTGCTCTTCCAAAGGATCAACCGGCAAAGGGGAATAATGCAGTTTCGCAGCAAACCCTTCCTGCTCATACACCTTATAATATTCATAGAGACACGCCATGAGACAATCTGCTCCTGTAACAGCATGCTCTGTCAAGGCCCGGCGCTCCGGATCACACCAAGTCTGGATGCGCTGACGGTTGAGAGGATGATCAATGACAGAATCTCCTGCGACGAAGTCTGTATAGGCCAGAAAATCTCTCTGCTGCATACGGCTCACCACATAATAGTCATCGCCGAAGCATCCAAGACTGACGATGTGATTGTGTCGCTTCAGATAGTCAAAGAACCAGCGGTTCCAGCGCGGTTTCAGATAAAGGACCTGCGGATTGATCAGCTGCACCACATCGAACCCTCGCATGCGAGGAAGGAGCTTGGCCAATTCGCAGAGATAGATCAGCGAACCGAACGGACCAGACAGGCGACGATGCAGATCGATGTCACGCGGATAGTCCTTCCACCCATCTCCATCGCTGACAAGCAGCACCTCATGCCCAGCGCGACGTAAAGCCTCACACAGGGTATGATGCACATTGCTATATTCACCGACGAGAAGAATCTTCATGAGTGAGGAGTTTGGAGTGAGGAGTTATTGGTGGGACGAAAGCGCTCCTTGATAAAGGACATCGAACTGACGGGCAATGACCTCGGCGCTATGATGCTCGACGACATACTGATGACGCTGCTGACGGAGCTGCTGATCCTGCCGCTGCGTGTTGAATAGTGAGACAAACGCGCTCAGCACCTCGAGCAACTGCTGCTCACTGCCAGGATCGACGGTAATACCCCGATTGTGCGCCAGCATCTTAGGGATCTCTCCTACCGATGTGGCGATGACCGGCAGACCAGCGGCCAGGGCTTCGAGGACAGAGACTGGCTGATTCTCAAAATGGCTAAACATGACTAAAGCGTCATATCTGGGCAGAGAAAGCGAGAGTTGAGTGCTATCCTGTGAAGGCAGAAAAGAGACAAGATCATTCTCAGGAGACTCCTGACCAGACAATCCGAGCTCCACAGCATAGGCCATCAGGCGATCCTTATCGTTACCCTCTCCGATAAAATCCACATGCCAGTCCTGACGTTCTTTAGATAATGACGACAGCGCACGAAGGATGCCGGAGATATTCTTCGCATCATCACGCATCCAGGACACATGGACAAAAGAGACTCGCGCGTCTTTGCGTCCCGACCCCTCGGACAACACAGGCATCGGAGCCACGACATTGCCCACACGCACATATCGAGGATTATCGAGCTGCCACTGCTTCATGGAGCGCTCCAGATTCAGGCTCACCGGACAGACATAAGCAGCATCACGCACCACCAGACGAGTGAACCATAGATGCAGACGCCCTGATGGAAAAGCCATTGGCCGATGATAACGGCTCCAATGCTCAGTAATAATATAAGGTATATGGTGCAACTTATATAAGAGCCAGGGAAGGCCCGCCGCACGCGTCAGCACATTGACATGACAGAGATCCGGACGCTGACCATGCCAATATTGTTTCTGTATATAACGATAACCCTTAATATAACCGACCATGAGCCAGAAGAGGCGCAGCACACCCGTCAGCAGAGGAATCTCACGATGAATCTTAGGTACATAGACAAGGACTTCCTGCTGATCATTTGCCTCAATATCAATGCGCCAGCCCTGTATCGCCGGATCGGTCTGCACCATGAGCACCGCCACATCATGCAACGCGGCGATGGCCTGCGCGTGCTTTTGCACAAACACACCATCGCCAGCTACTTTGCGATTGGGATACCAAGCTGTGGTCATTAATATGCGCATAGAAGAAGGAAAAAGGAAACGGGAAAAATAAAAAAATGAAGCAGCAACGCGTTGTTAACTGTTATCTGTTAACTTTTACCTTTTCAGCCAGCGCTCAGGATTCACCGCATTAGCATTCTGATAGATCCAGAATCGGAGCTCCGAGCGTTTTCCGTCCGGCTCAGTCTTAAGCGTACCTAAAGCCTGACGCGTATTGACATGCTGACCTACCTTCACACTTACATTGGCCAGATTCATATAGACAGAACGATACTGGCCATGCTGCACGATGATGGTCCACTCCTCACTGGTTGAGAAACATCCCTGCACGACGCCCTCATAGATAGCGCAAGCATGAGCTCCTACCTTACTACTGATCACAATGCTCGAATTGCCATTACCCGCTGTATTATAATGATCTACAAAGGCAAACGTAGCATCTACAGGATATGGCATCTTACCCTTGTTGCTCGCAAAGCTTCCTGTCAGGCGCTTGTAGCTCTCGTCGATAGCATAAGTCCTTGCAGACGAAGATGTACTACTTGACGCAGTAGATTTGCCGGCCGTGCTACTGGCAGATGACGAAGACTTAGTCGAGGTATTACTCTTCGTGTTCGATGCCGTATTCTTACCCTGTTTATCAGCCTTCTTGCGTGCCTCAGCCTCTGCTCTTTTCCGAGCTTCTTCCTCAGCCTTACGACGTGCTTCTTCTGCTCGACGGATCTCTTCCTGGATCATACGCTCGATGGTCTTCTCGACCTCGGCCATGCGCTTACGATCCTGATCGAGGGCGACTTGCAGTTCCTTATTACGCTTCTGCAGATCAGCCACCTTGGCCTCCTGCTCCTGCTGCTTACGGGTCAAAGCAGCGCGCTCCTGATCCATGCTGGCGAGTTTCTGTTCATGGAGCTCTCGCGTCTTCGAAAGCTCATCAGTAGCCCTCTCCGTAGCCACACGCTGCTCCTGCAGTTCGAGGGCCTGCTGCTTGCGCCAGTCACTATAGGAACGTAGATAACGCATACGACGCACAGACTCAAGCATATCGCTGGCCGAGAGGACGAAAGCCGCCTCCTGATAGCCAGAACGCCATTTATAGAGGTGTCGCATAGCCGCAGCATATTTCTGCTGCTTGGCAGCATAGTCACTCTTCAGCGACTTGATCTCCTGACGCAGAGAGTCTTCCTCCTGCGTAATCACCTCAAGCTCATGCTGCTGACTGACAATGAGCGCCTTTCGCTTATTGATCTCATCCTGACGGATCTTGAGGTCACGGTTCTGGCTCCTGACCGACTGTGCATTGTCGCTGATCATCTGCTCCGTATCCTTGATCTGCTTCTGCAGTTCCTTCTGCTGCTTCTCATACGACTGACGGCTCATCTGCTTAGTCGACGACTTCTTGGTCGTAGAAGACTTACGTGCCGGCGTAGTGGTCTTCTTGGCTGGGGTCGCTGCCTTTTTGGTAGCAGGGGTCGATTTCTTGGCGGCAGGAGTGGTCTTCTTGGCCGGGGCGGCAGGTTTCTTCGCAGTAGACGCAGGTTTCTTCGTCGGAGCAGCCTTCTTAGTGGTCTGTGTAGTGGTAGTTTTCTTTTTCTGTTGAGCCATAGACACTTCCACCGGCCCTGCCATAAGCATAGCCGATATCAGCATAACCACCAAAGACTTAATCCAACTCATTTTCAGCATTACTTAGTAATTTTCTTCAATATCTCACCCAACTCCTGCAGTGTCACACGGCGGAAAGAGGCATTAGGTTCAAAGTCACGCCAAGTACTCTCTCCCACTGTCGGATTAGAGAACGAGATACCGGCCTGGAGTTCCTTCTGATCGCTATTCGTTGCCTTGATGAGCTCAGAGACAGGAAGGTTCTTCTTAGCCACTTCCTGATAGGACGGATACTGCCACACAGCGGTCTTTCCATCGGCCATCGTAAGCGAAGTGCTCGTGAGCTGACCAGACGAATTGATAGCATAAGCCAGCTCATAGTTCTGGCCCTTATAGACGCCTGTAGAGAGTGGATCCTCGCCCGCTGGGGTCGACCAGGTCAACAAGCCGTAGTCCTTGCTCGTAGCCAATCCCTTGCCCGGGATAAAGATGCGACCCAGCATCAGACACTCCAGCGCCTCCATCTCACGACCCGCCAAGGCTTCCATCTTGGTGAGTTCGCCCAATGGTACGACAGTATAGACCTTATCGAACTTATCTACCAGGATGGCCGAATCGGCCGTGGCCTCGATACGTGCCACCTCAAAGCCGAGCAACGGAGCGTTGACCAGCAGGCAGAGACGCTTGCCTGACTCGAGACAGATCTTACCGCTGAGCGAACTACTACCCATCGAGAGCTTGACCTTGCTCTGCAGCGCCTCATACTTAAAATTGTTAGCAACGACGGCCTCAAAACGAGCGCGCTCAGGGTTAGGGCCAGTGAGACTTCCGATGACCTTCTTCTTCGTAGAACAGGCACTCAGAAGGGTAACAATGATTAAGAGGAAAGAGAAATATTTGATTTTCATTTTCGATTATTGTTGATTAAAAACCAAGGGCCTCAGCCGAAGAGATCTTCTTCTTAATTGGTTCGGGCTCTTTACAATCCGTGCACTCGAGCGCCTTCTTCCACAGCTCGATGGCGCCCTTTATATCGCCGTTCTTGACCTTGATGTCGCCATAGTGATCATAAAGCGTACAGACCTCAGTATCCTCAGGATCGACACAATCTATCGCCTTCTGCTGATAGAAGTCGGCCAGCACATAGCTCTCTTCCAGATAGAGGATCCAGGCGTAGGTATCGAGGTAGGTAGCATTGTCAGGATACTTCTGTATGACCTTCAGGGCCATACTCTCCGCACGGCCCAGGTCGCGCTTGGCCTGCGACAGATAATAGGCATAGTTATTAAGTACGACGAAATTGTTCGGATTATACTTGAGCGACTTCTCATAGCACTCGTAAGCCTCATCATCCAGATGATCCATGTGGTAGAGGTCACCGATATTGCCCCAGAGCGTACTGATCTGATTGGCATCCGGTGGCGTCACATGATCGATGGCGAGGCGGTACTGCTCGATGGCCTTGTCATTCATTTCCTGCTGGACGTATGCCCACGCCTTGATCAGATAGGCCGTCTGCATATCAGGATGCTGAGCCAGCGCCTCGTCACAACGCAGAAGCATCTGATCCTTAGGCATCCACGAGGTGCTATAGTAGAGATAGCGCTCCCAGTAATCAGGGTTGGTAGGCTTCAGGTCGACAGCGAAGCGGATACACTCGGCGGCGATGCTGTCCTTGCGCTGCGTATTGAACCACTCGGCCTGCAATTCGTAAAACTCCGGCGAGCTCGGATGCTGCGCCGTCACCGTCGAGAAGAGCTCGTCGACCTTATGCAGCAGAGCCACCGTATCGAGCGGCTCGACATCGGTCTGCCCCGCCTTGAGACGCTCACGATAGGTCGCGAACTTACGATAGGTACCCTTGAGGTACTCGGTCATCACCGTTTTCTTGGTGTCGACGTCAAGGTTCGGGTTGACCAGCGCCTCGGCCACGAGCTTGTCGGCCTCAGCCTGATTGCCCGTCATGCTATAGTAGTTGGCCTGAGCCACCCAGACGTAGGCGTTATCCGGTTCGATGGCCGCCGCCTCATCGTAGGTCTTCTTGGCCTCCTGGATCTGGGCATTCTGCATCTGCAGGTCACCCAGTTTGATGCGATACTGCACATTATACGGGTAGCGCTCTATGAGCTTACGGTACTCCGCAAAGCCCTCCTCTGCCCGACCGGCCTTCTGGAGGATATAGAACTTATACTCGGTCAATGGCGAACTGACACCCTCGATCTCCTCCAGCGCATCGAGGATCCTGAGGCACTGGCTCGTGCTGTCCATACGCATATAGAGGTCCGACAGCGCATAGAGAGGTTCACTCTTATCGGGGTAGTGACGCGTCAGACGCTCATAGATCTCACGGGCATCATCGGAGCGCTTCAAGGCCATCATCAGGTCGGCATGTGCGCTGTTGTACCAGAAGTTGACCGAGTCGATCGACGTGGCGCGGCTGATATTGATCACCGCTCCCACCGCGTTATTCTGCTGGCGGTACTGGTTGCTCAGGAAATAGAGCGCCGCAGCCAGACCCGGCGCCTCCTTGCTGTTAGGCGTCTTACCCAGCGGACGCGTATCCTCCTCATCGACAGGCGCATTCATCTGCATCCCCACCTCATAGCCTTTTGACTGAAGGGCCGAGTCGTAGAAATTGACAGCCGCCTGCATCAGATTGATGGCCGAGTCAGGGCGATGGCATTGCTCCTGGGTAATGGCCAGGAAATAGAGTGAATCAAAATACTGCTGCTCATCCATCGTCAGCACAGGCTGTGGCACGGTCACCTCTACCTTCTTCTTCTTTTTGGCCAGAAGCGTAGCAGGCAACAGTGTCAGTGCGACGAGCAGTAGAATGATATATTTTTTCATGAATCGATGTTGTACAAAGAAACAAAATCAGACCAGATGGTTCTCGCTCAGGAAGTAAACCACCTCCTGTGCCATGCGCTCATACGCCTTCTCACTCGGGTGCAGATGGTCTCCTGAGTCATAGCCAGGGCCGAAAGCAGCCGGATGATCAGGATCGCACACCGCTTGGTCGAAGTCGATGCAGCCGTCGAACAGCGGGCTCGTGCGCAACCACTCGTTCAGCTGGCCGCGCATCTCGTCGCGCTCCTGATTATAGGTGCGCCAGCCCTCGATAGGCAGCAACGTGCCGCTCCAGACGCGGAGGCCCAGCTGACGGGCATGAGCCACATAGATCTCCTCGATGCCCTTCTTGAGGTCTTCGACCGTCGGCATATCGCTCCAAGGGCGGAACACATTGACCTCGCGGCCCACCGGGTGAATGATGTCGTTGATACCGTGCTGCAGGATCACCGCCCAGGCACCCGCCACATTCAGCTCGATCGGGAAACGCGTCGCGCCCTTCAGGCCGTATGCCTGATAAGTGATGCAGTCATACTGACGCAGGATGCGTGTGCCGCTGACGGCGCGGCGGATCACCGAGACGTTGCGGATGCCCTGCTCCCAGAGCTGCAGCGCCAGATGATCCGGCCAGCTCTGCGCGGTGATCGAGTCACCGTAGCACACCAGCGCGCGGTTCTGCTCCTCGGTGAGGATGTCGATGGTGTTGAGGAAATAGAACCAGTTGGTGTTCCGTGTCAGGTCGAGCGGCAGCTCCTGCTGAGCGGCGAAGTCGCCATAGCTGTACTTGCCCTTCGAGAGCGGACCCGTGATGAGCGTACCGGCATTCATCTGTGTGAAGTCGCCCAGATAGATGCTCACCTCCACCATCTCTCCTGCCGTTATGTCGAGCGTCAATGCGTCGCTCTCCACCTCCGTGCCCGGAGCCATCGTCACGCTCTCCTTGCCCCCGAACAGCACCTGCTGCGGCTGATAAGGTCGCGCCTTCTGCTTGGCCACGAAGACACGCGTCAAGGTCACAGGCTCAGTGCCCGTGAGATTGGAGAAGCGCAGGCGCAAAGCTGCGCCACTGAAGCAGATCTTCACCGGGTAACGGAGCGTCAGGTCCTTGGCCCACACGGCCTCCTTGCGGTCGGTGATCGATGTAGCATTGCCCCAGCATGCCACCCATTTATTATATTTTGTCATTGTATTCTTATTTTATAACGGCGCAAATATACAAAATTTCGGTGGAAAATCCAAATTTCTTTGGTAAATCCGCAAAAAAATCCTATCTTTGCGCCGATTATTTTTCTTTTCTCCAATGGCAGCAAACAAATATTACGTCGTCTGGAAGGGATATGCTCCAGGTGTCTACGACTCATGGGAAGAGGCCGAGATACAGGTCTCTGGCTACCCCGATGCCTCTTATCGTGCGTTCAAGTCGCAGGAAGCCGCCGTCGAGGCTTGGCGCGAAGGTTTCGACAAGGAGGGCTTGCTGCAGGAGATCTCTAAGGAGATGGCGCGGCTCAACAAGGAGGGAACGGTGATAGAATACAAAGAGGAAGCCAGCGAAAGCGCGCCAAAACCCTACATCGAGGAATCCATCGCCGTCGATGCCGCGTGCAGCGGCAACCCGGGTCCAATGGAATATAGAGGCGTCTATGTGCGTACTGGTCAGGTCCTCTTCAAGGTCGGCCCTATGGAGCAGGGTACCAACAACATAGGCGAGTTTTTGGCCATCGTACACGGCCTCGCCATGCTGGAGAAACAAGGCCTCCGCATGCCCATCTACAGCGACTCGGTCAATGCGCAGATCTGGGTGCGTCAGGGCTTCTGCAAGACCACGCTCCAGGAGAACGAAGTCAACGCTCCGATCTTCGATCTGATCCGCCGCGCAGAGACGTGGCTCCGCACACACACCTTCCGCGTCCCGATCTATAAATGGGAGACCAAACAGTGGGGTGAGATCCCCGCCGATTTCGGCAGGAAGTAAAATTCTCGCAAAATAAGCACACCCGCAGTCGCGGCGTCCCATCCTGCATGCAAAATAAGCATACCCGAAGTCAAGGCGTCCCATCCTGCATGCAAAATAAGCATACCCGAAGTCAAGGCGTCCGATCCTGCACGCAGGATCGGACGTCTTGCATGCACGGTATCCATTCTTTTTTGCGCGAAGTCATAACGGCTCACCGAAGTATTCCTTCAGCAGATTCAGATGCGTCTCGGTGAAGTGTCTCTGCCTCGCGCGGTATCCCGTGCCGAGCAGTGCTTCTTTTAGAGGCAGGTCATCATGGATCCAGCGGCGCAGCTTGCGCGAGGCGGTGTCGTAGCTGTCTTCGGGGAAGTATAGCATAGCTATCTGGAACTTGGTATAGCGCGGCTCAGGCGATGCCTTGCGCAGGCGTGGGTAGTTTTTGTGTCTCACCGTTGTTAACTGTTAATTGTTCATTGTTAACTATTTCAGCGAAGTATTCGCTGAAATCTTTCCTTCCCTCCGGCAGCTCATGCCTCACCAGCGCCACCCCCACCGCATTGGCCACCTTGGCAAGCTCCGCGAAGAGATGCTCGCCCGCATCATCGCGGTCAGGATAGATGTGCAGCGCAGAGTGCGGGGCATACTGCCGCAGGATCTCCACCACATCGGGCGTGAGTAGCGTGGCGCTGGGTACGGCGATGGCCTTGTGACCAGCCGAGAGGAGCGCCATGCAGTCAGACGGCCCCTCGGCGACATAGAGGTCTTCGCCGTCGCGCAGCATAGGGAGCACTTGCATGTTGTAAAGGTGACACTTCGCGCCGCGGGGGAATTGGAAGCGAGGAAGACCCCCTCGATCCCCCTTAAAGGGGGAAGAGCCACCCTCGCCGAGATTGCTTGTCCGATCTCCCAGGTAGCGGGCCTGCACGCTGAGCAGCCTTCCTTGCACGTCGAAATACGGGATGAGTAGCGACGGCGCGTTAAACACCGTGCAGTACCGCTCCGTGCTCGTAGGCATCGGCGCAGAGATGCTCGAGAGCCTGAGCCAGCGCACCACGGCGGGGTGGATGTGGCGCTCGTCGAAGAGGAAGCGCTGCGCTTCGGGAGTGAGACGTGGCGGAGTGATCAGGTGCGAGAGTGTGGGGAGATCGACGTTTGGCGCAGCAGAGTAACAACTCCTCACTCCTAACTCCTCACTCCTAACTGAACGCAGCTCCTCACTCCTCACTAAGCGGAACGCATCTGCGAGCCATGCAATGGCTTCGCAGAAAGTTACGCCCCTCGCCTTCATCACCAGATCTATCGCCCCCGCCCTCGCCCCGCAGCTGTAGCACTTGCACACGTTACGCTTCACATCGATATACATCGACGGGTGCTTGTCGGCATGAAACATACAGGTGATGCGGCGGTGGTGCACCTCCAGCCCCAGGCGCTGTACGACCCCCTCGATGGGGAGGTCGCGCAGCTTTTGTAATTCTTCTTTAGTCAATTATTCATTATTAATTAATCATTAATCATTACCCTTCGGGTGCTTCGCCATATACTCCTTCGTCTTGCTATACGTCCGCGACTTCTCGTCATAGGCGATGAAGTTACGACGCAGCCACATGCAGAGCTGAGGCGTGCAGTAGACGGGTTTGTCGAGCGAGCTGCGCAGGTTCTCAAGCTGTGCCTGACAGAAGGCATCGGGCAGCATATCGAGCATATTGGCAGGGCCATACTTGCGCACATCGGCGGTCTCTACGTTGCGACTCTTCTTGATCTGGTTGACGAAGATATTCTCCTTGCTCCAGAGGTCGAAGTAAAGGCTCCACTCCACGAACGCACCGATTTCTGACGTCCAGCGATAGCCCTCGGCCACATAGAGGATGCACCCTTTCATCCACGCGATGATGAGCGAGCGGTGGGCGAACGACTCGAAGATATCGTCATCGGCCAAAGTAGCCACCTCATTGAGCGCCTCGTTGAGACGGTTGATCAGATTGGCCAGATTCGGCACCGAGATTTCGCCTCGCGCTGTGCGCAGACGCACCAGATACTCCTCGAGTTTCGTCTTGAATGCCTCATCATACACGCCCTGGGTGGGAATGCCTGGCTTGACGTCGGCGGGTTTCTTGATGTAGCTGAATCCGATGCGGCCGAGGGTGCCGTCGATGAGGCAATCCTTGAAGAAGGCACGCGCCTTCTCTTCGACGCACGAGAAGTTGAACTTCCAGCGCAAGTGCGGATTGCCCGTGATGCCCTCCACCGTGGCGCGCTGCGCACCGTAGCGCTTGTTGTCGAAGTTGAGGCGGATGACCTTCGTCACCTTCTTATGCCCGCCGCAGCACTGGTCGAGCAGGTCGATCTCGGCCATCTGGGTGTAGAGCGATGCGTTGTCCTCGCGCTCAGCGTCCATGAGGAGCTGTATCAATGCAGGGTTGGTCATATCTGGCTCCGGCATGAGGATAGCGGCATCGTTCGGGCGTTCGGGTTTGTCTTTGTTCGCCCCTTTGCTCTTATATTCGCGCTGCCACTCCATGAGCTTGCGGCGGCTCTCCACATCGTGCTCGGCAATCTGGGCAGAGATCGCTTCTATCATCGGGTCGATGTATCCCTTGCCGAGGCCAGAAGGGGCCACACAGCCCTCCATCGAGCAGCAAGGCTCGTGCAAAACGTTGTCTATGTAGCGAAAACTCACGTTTCTCATCTGTGCCACTGCCGACGGAAACAAGCCGTTGGCGGCCGCTGGGCGCATGTAATCGGGCACTTTTGAGATGGTGTGACGCACGAATCCGGGCAGTATCTTGGGCATCGGTGGTGCTGTCAGTGAAGTCAGATCATATTTGTTCTTACTCATAAGTTATTGATTCTTGGGTTATTATAGGCCTTTGAGGATTTGCTTGACCAGGCGGATTAACAGATTAACAGATTAACAGTTACTTTTTCGAAGGGGGTATGTTTTCGGGGATCGTTATCCGAAGCGTTATTATTTATTACTTAACTTATTAATATATAGATATATATAAATATATAATAATATAATATAGTATAAGAAAGAGAATAGGGGTACTCCAAAAAACTAACTGTTAATCTGTTAATCTGTTTAGCGGTTCTTAAAGCACACGCCTCTTCTCTCCGCATCATAAAACATGGCGTCGAGCTGGCAGCGGAACTCTTCCTCAGAGGCAATCTCCATAGGCAGGCTGATCTCTACCTTATAGACCATGCCCATAGGGGTGCGCATGAGCTTGCCGTGGGTACTCTTGCCGAGCGTGATGTAGCGCACGCGTGGCTCTGGGTTTGGCACCTGCTCGGTGACTACTACGTCATGCTCTGACGTGATGGTGAGGCGGAACTCGCCTCCTACTGGTACGACCTTGACTGGAAGGGCGTGGGTGTGGGTGTAAGTCTTCATTTTTAAGTTAAAAGTTAAGAGTTAAGAGATAAAGGTTAGAACATGTGAAACAGAATGTCATTATAGATACGGCCCTCATAGCTGCGGGTGTAGAACGCGAGCTCGCCCATGATGTGGTCGCCCACCTTGCACTCCAGTTCCTCGAAGCGATCCACGGTGAGATCTACGAGCTTCACCTGTAGGAGCTGCTCACGTCCCGGTGTGCCGTCGGCCTGCTGTGGGTCGTTCCATCCGATGATGATATCCTGGCGACGCCATGATTTACCTGTTGACTTGCTGGTGCCTTCCACTGCTGGGTTGATCACCTTGATTGTTGCGTTGATCTGCATAATTGTAAAAAGTATTAAAGAGGACTCTCCCGGGCGGGTCCAGTTGTTTGTCTGATTGACGCTGCAAAGATACGGCAAAAAAAATGACCACAGAAGTTTTTTTCTGCGGCCGTGATCATCGGGGAAATAAAAAGAAATAAAAGGAAATAAAAAGAAATTTTGGGGAAATGGGAGGGTGATCGGTGGGGTGCTTTAGCGCTTCGGATCGACGATCTGGATGTTCCAGTTACGTGGGCCCGTAGAGATCAGGCGGGCGTTGTGGAGCACGAGCCAGAGGGTCTTGTGATTGGCGCCTGCGGCGATCTTGCCGGCACGGACATACTCGTTGGTCACGCTGATGAGCTGCTTCGACTGGAGGCCCTGGATGCGGTCGAAGTACTCGCGCGCGCACTTAGCGTCATTATTAAATATCGGGGTGAGCAGGTTGACTACCTTCTGGTCGGCTTCGCTGAGCAGCTGCTCGAGCTTCTCGAGGAGTTCATCGTCGGACGTGTCGAGGATGCGCTGGTCGTCGTCGCTGAGCTGCACTTTGGCAAGCAGCAGGAGCTCCTGCACGAAGTGGCGGACGGCGCGGCGCGTGCCGACGTCCTTGCTGCGGTTGTGCGCCACATAGCTCATGAGCAGGGTGACGAGGCGGTAGCCGAAGACGGCGGCTTCGAGCTCTTCTTCCTCCTCGGGCGTGAGCGGCAGGATGGGCATGCCGGCGTCGAGGTAGAGGGTCAGTACGGCGAAGTACTCGGGCTCGGGCGTCAAGGGGTAGAGCGCTGCCCATACTTCCTTGAGGTGATCGAGGGCGTCGCGCTGCACGCTGACCAGCACGCGGTCGGTCTTCACCGCACTGGCGTCGGCTTGCGTGATGAGGATGTGGCGCACCTCGGGCTCCTTGAAGCCGTCGGTGAGGGTTCTCAACATTTCGTTCTTGATTGACTGGAGCGACTGCAATGTGGTGCAGCGGCTCAGGAAGGAGAATCGTTCTTTCTCGTTCATAATTTTTAGTTGTTAATGGGTTAGTAAAAGTGATTGTTATATAGACAATCGAGTAGGAGGTAAACGCTAGTCGTAGGCGTTTATCTCCTACTTTCACGTTTACCGACCTCTCACACCACCGTACGTGCCGTTCGGCATACGGCGGTTCCTTATTATTGCACGCGGACTATTAAACGATGATAGTC
>JAZRXZ010000018.1:0-17497 GCA_045600445.1 Bacteroidales bacterium
TAAGACCCTCCCCCGGCCCCTCCACAAGGGAGGGGAGTAAATAGTTTCAGGGGGTTCTATTCTTTTAAGAATAATAACGCAATATTATAAGTATCTAAACTCCTCCCCTCAAGTGGTAATCACTCCCCTCCCTTGCGGAGGGGTCGGGGGAGGGTCCATCTTTTTTACTCAAACGCACCCATCTTGAGGATGTTAACCTCCTGCTGAGTGAGGTGACGCCAGCGGCCGCGTGGGAGATTCTTCTTGGTAAGACCTGCGAAGTAAACACGGTCGAGCTTAACGACACGGTAGCCGAGGTGCTCGAAGATACGACGTACGATACGGTTCTTACCTGAGTGGATCTCGATACCTACCTGGTTCTTGTCCTCCTCGTTAGCGTAAGCGATAGCGTCAGCATGGATAGGACCATCCTCGAGTTCGATGCCTGCTGCGATCTTAGCGAGATCGGTCTCCTCAACGTCCTTGTCGAGCCAAACGTGATAGATCTTCTTCTTAACGTACTTAGGATGAGTAAGCTTAGAAGCGAGGTCGCCATCGTTGGTCAAAAGAAGTACACCGGTGGTATTGCGGTCAAGACGGCCTACTGGGTAGATACGCTCCTGGCTGGCATTGCGGACAAGATCCATAACGGTCTGACGGCCCTGTGGATCGTCGCTAGTGGTAACGGTATCCTTTGGTTTGTTGAGCAAAACGTAAACCTTACGCTCGAGGCTTACTGGCTGATCGTTGAAGAGGACGCTGTCCTTGCGAGTTACCTTGGTGCCGAGCTCGGTTACTACCTCACCGTTAACCTTGACGCTACCATTAGTGATATACTCATCAGCCTCACGACGAGAGCAGACACCAGCATTAGCGAGGTACTTGTTCAAACGAAGTTCCTCATTTGGATCGACGATTGCCTCAGTATACTCTACAGGACGATGTGGATTATAACCATTCTGCGGACGGCGGTTGTTCATCTGACGACCGCGTGGAGCACCATAGCCCTGTGGACCACGACCGTAGCCACCCTGCTGTGGACGACCGTAACCGCCTTGCTGTGGACGACCATAACCACCTTGTGGACGACCATAGCCACCCTGCTGGCCATCATTGTTATAGCTTGGACGCTGTGGACGGCCATAACCACCCTGCTGTGGACGACCGTAACCGCCCTGCTGACGACCATAGCCTGCATTCTGCTGGCCATCATTATTATAACCAGAGCGCTGTGGACGACCGTAACCGCCCTGCTGGCGGCCATAGCCACTCTGTTGTGGACGCTCATAGCCACCTTCCTGCTGCTGCGGACGCTCGTAAGACTCGCCACCATTGTTATAAGAAGGACGAGAATAGTTATTATTGTAAGGACGACGATAACCGCCATTATTTGGACGGGATGGACGCTGATAGCCACCCTGAGGACGCTCATAGCTACCTTCCTGACGTGACTGATAACCACCCTCGCTACGCTCCTGGTAGCCACCACGGTTATAACCTCCTCTACTATATCCTGAATAGTCATTAGAGCCACCACGCTGGTAAGGACGACGACCCTGAGGATCGTAGCTTGGCGAATTGCTGAAACGGCTCTCACTGATGCGTGGACGACGCTTTGGTGCCTGTGATGCACCTTCACCACCCTCCTGTGGGGTGTTGGCCTGTGGATTCTGATTTTCTTCCATAATTATAAAATGTGTTGTGTAATGTAGCCTCGCGGCTAGAAATAAATAAAATATATAAAGGTTAAAGGATTCTACTTATTACATACCGGTGTATGAAGCAGGGGAAAGCTGATGAAGCTCGGCCTTCACGGCGTCGCTGACATTCAAAGTATCGATGAATGCCGAGATAGTCTCTTCGTTCATACCTGTATTGACACGAGTAAGAGCCTTCAATGTCTCGTATGGCTTTGGATAGCCCTCACGACGGAGTATGGTCTGGATTCCCTCGGCAACAACAGCCCAAGCGTTGTCAAGGTCACGACGAATAGCAGCCTCGTTAAGCAGGAGCTTGCCAAGTCCCTTCATGGTGCTGGCAATAGCGATGAGCATGTGACCCATAGGTACGCCAACGTTGCGGAGTACGGTCGAGTCGGTAAGGTCTCGCTGCAGACGGCTCACTGGGAGCTTCATTGCGAGGTGGTCGAGGATAGCATTGGCAATACCGAGGTTACCCTCAGAGTTCTCGTAGTCGATAGGATTGACCTTGTGTGGCATAGCGCTTGAACCGACCTCTCCAGCCTTGATCTTCTGCTTGAAGTACTCCATAGAGATGTACTGCCAGAAGTCCTTATCGAGGTCGAGGATGATGGTGTTGATGCGTCGCATAGCATCGAACATGGCTGCCAGATTGTCGTAGTTAGAAATCTGGGTAGTCCACTCCTCGCGCTGGATGCCGAGCTTCTCTGAGAGGAACTTGTTGCCGAACTCACGCCAGTTATGATCTGGATAAGCGATATGATGAGCGTTGAAGTTGCCGGTAGCGCCACCGAACTTACCACTGACAGGAACAGCCTTAAGGAGATCGACCTGCTGACGGAGACGATAGACGAAGACCATGACCTCCTTGCCCAGACGAGTTGGAGAGGCAGGCTGACCATGTGTACGTGCAAGCATTGGGATGTCCTTCCACTCTTCTGCGAAAGCAGCGAGCAAGTCGATCATCTCCTGAAGTGCAGGGAGGTAAACCTCATTGACAGCCTCCTTGATAGACATTGGTACTGAGGTATTGTTGATATCCTGACTGGTAAGACCAAAGTGGATAAACTCCTTGTATTGCTCCAGGCCAAGGCGATCAAACTCTTCCTTAAGGAGATACTCTACAGCCTTGACATCATGGTTGGTTACCTTCTCGATGTCCTTGATGCGCTGAGCCTCAACTGGAGAAAAATTCTGATAGATAGCACGAAGCTCTGCAAAGACAGACTTGTTGATATTTGCCAACTGTGGCAATGGGAGTTCGCAGAGGGCGATGAAATACTCAACCTCTACGCGAACACGATATTTGATAAGAGCGAACTCTGAAAAATAGTTACTCAAGGCTTCGGTTTTGCCATGATAACGGCCGTCAATAGGAGATACGGCGGTAAGTGGTGAAAATTCAAAATTCATTTTCTAATACTGGAGGCAATCTTCTGCCTCTGAAATTAAATGGATATAAAAAGGAATAAAGGATCACTTCCAAAGACGGAGACCAACATTGAACATCAGGCTTCCCTGACGTGTTTTGCTGTCTGAAATCAGATTCGGATAGACTCCCGGTTTGTAAATGACATTGACTGAAAGGCTCTTCCAATCATAGCCGACACCGACAAGGGCACCCAGGTCCCAGTCACGGCAATGCTCGTTAGGTCCTATCATACGATCAAGGTAAAAACCTGCATTGAGCGAAAGGCGACTCTTATATGACAAAGGAAGGAAGCCGCGGAGAACAGCCTGCGCCTCAATAATCTGCGTACGGATGTTCTCGGTGCGATCTTTGCGCAACTGAGGACCATAGCCTAAGCCATTGTCCTGATAATAGACCTTCTGTCCGCCATTTTGAAGGTAAGCCAATGCGAATTGATAACCATAATACTTCTTCTTGCAGATATCCCAAGAGAACATGAAGTCAAAAGCATCATGGGTATTCTGATAAGCGCCGGTCTGGCCGAACTTCTTATCTGTGTTGTCAAAACCGTCTTTGGTGAGCCAGCTATGATTATAGCCAGCAGAAAGGGTAAACGAGTGTCCGTAGAAATAGTTCTTGGCCCTTGCTTCACGCAACGCCTGTTCCTTCTTCGTAAAACGCTGGCCATACATTGGCATAGCAAACACCAGCGACAATAAAAGCAGGAGGCATAACCTCTTATTCAATAACATGAAATAAATACCTTATTAATATAATACGGCGCAAATATAATGATTTTTTGGCAATAATCTCAAGATAAGGATTAGATTTCTTCACTGTTGCGCCTAATAGTAGGACTAATGGCAGTTTGTGTTTACAAAATCGCGCAGAGACTCACGCCTCTGCGCGACTATGTGTATGCTGTAAGGAAGGTGAATTACTTACCACCAATCTTGTCAGCCGACTTACCTCCGAAGATGAGGAGAAGCACACCACCGACAACCAACGCTGCGGATACGCCAAGGACTGCATGATTGGTATCAGCATCCTGAAGCATTTCGGTATAGAAAGATACTGCAAGTAAAACTACAGCCAACAAGATGAGGATTGAACCTCCGTACTGCTTAAGAGTTCTCATAAATTATTTTGTGTTTTTAATTTGTATTTCGGTTATATTTTGGGGCAAAGTAACAAAAAAAAACAATACAATGGACAAAAAACGACGAAAAAAGTTCGAATAATTTGAAAAAAATATATCTTTGCACCCAAATAAACACGAAAACAACGATTTTTCTAATCAAATATTATGCTTAAACCGCTTTTATTTGTCTACCAGTGGTTGATATTCTGTCCATGCCTTTTTGTCGTTTCTGTTCTGGCATCGATAGTAACTATTGTTGGCTGCTGGTTAGGCGACGGTAAGTTCTGGGGGTACTGGCCAGGAGTCATCTGGGCAAAGATCATCTGTTGCCTGGCGCTTTGTCCTGTAACCGTTGAAGGCCGCGAGAACATCGATGACAAGACTTCATACGTATTTGTCGCCAACCATCAGGGAGCTTTCGATATTTTCCTACTTTTTGGATATCTAGGTCACGACTTCAGATGGATGCTTCGAAAAGGTCTGCGCAACATCATTTTCGTAGGTCCTGCCTGTGAGCGTGCCGGCCACATTTTCGTTGACTCACATGGCACAACCGGTATGATGCATACTTTCCGTCAGGCACTCAACACGCTTAAGAACGGCACCTCCATGATTGTCTTCCCTGAAGGTACGCGAACACCCGACGGACATCTGCACACCTTCAAACGCGGAGCTTATACACTTGCCGCCATGCTCAAGGTTCCTGTCGTACCTCTAACATTGGACGGACCATTTCAAGTACTTCCTAAAGGTACAAGTGTGATTCATCCACATCGCATGAAGATCACCATCCATAAGCCATTGGATGCCGTCACCCGAGAGGAAGGTAATGATGCCGGTGTTGACCGTTTGCTACACCAGTCTCAGGCTATCATCGCACAGACTTTAGGAGAGAAGATTCAAGATTAATACTATTGCATATAAATAATGAAGACAAAGACTGACAACACAGAAATGCCACCTATCATGGTACGCCTGCAGGAGTTCATTACACATATGAACTTGTCAGTCTATCAGGTTAATCGCGCATCTGGTCTCTGTCAGGGATTGTTATCCAATGCTTTCAGCAAGAAGCAGGGATTGACCACCAGCACGCTTGAACGGTTATTGGTAGCCTATCCCATGCTCAATGCGAACTGGCTAATTACAGGACAAGGACAGATGCTTATTGAGGAGAAGAAAACCGAGGAGGTATCCCCTTCTTCTCTCCAAGCTCATCTACAGAATCTCCAGACCCTACAGGATCAATGTGTAGAGATGATCAGGCAGATACAGCAGATGAAACAAAAAGAGCAGGCGGATGCAGATACCCGCCTACTCAATAGCCTTTTATAATCAACGATTATCGGACGATGACCTTCTGGTTGTCAATCACATAGAATCCTGCTGGCAACGATTGTTTGCTGGCGTTTTTTATTTGATCACCCATCAAGTTGTGCACCGCTGAAGTAGCGATATCTTGTCCGACATTGGAAATCGCGTTCTCTACATTGCCGACCACAATCTTAGGCCAAGGCTTATTGGGGATACATTCAATCTTCTGGCCATCGTTCTTCTTAAGAGCGAACCTGACTGAATAGATACCATCAGCCAACGTCTGGGTATGAAAGTCCGAAAGCGAACCGACTAATCCTTGATCGACAGGTATACTGATTCCTTCGGCAGTCTCTTCACGGCAAATAGTTCCGCTCTCATCGACGAACTCGAACTGTATAGACCCCGAGAAATCATTTGTAAACATACAATAGACATTCTTCAAATCCATATTGAGCAGAATCTCCTCTCCTGAATTGAAGCTAGTCTTGCTCAAAGAGAGTTCATCGACCTGAGCATAAACCGGATTCTGTTTCCCATCATCAGGCTGGCAGTTGAGCAGAATCAACTGTATATTATTAAAGGAGGACATACCTGCACCAATTCCTGAACCTGAAGGAGTAAGATTACTCACGAGATAATTACCATCTCCAACGCCGCCCCATCCCCAGTTGATGTGATAATAGATATTACCATCCCGAAGCTCATATCCATCAAGTACAAAAGCATGTCCTGCGCCTTTGGCGTCTGCGCCACTGAACATCACGGGACGGGACTGATTGATCTCATTTACTATAATATCGCTCCAGGTATCTGTAGGAATAATATCACCGAACAGCAAGCACATATCCTTATCATAGCCGAAATACTGCGACAGACCTTGAGCAGCATAAATGAGCGAAGATCCGCTTTCTGCGTATGAATAATCCATACGACAAGCAGCACCAACCGCATACATAAGTTTTGCAACTGCATTGGCTTGTGCATTGGAGAACTGATTGGGGATATACTCATCGAGCATAAGGTCCCATGCTAAGGTATTCTCAGAAAGGTCAACTAACACACTGATTTTTCTAGAATCAGTCACATAATTGATCTTTCCAGTTCCTTTCTTTTCTGGCCACTTGTAGTACTTCATCACCTGCGCTGCAGCTGTTGCCACACACCCTACCATGGAACGCGTCTGACCATCTCGAGGACACATACGATTATAGGGATCATCTTGATTCCACTTTGTGCTAAGCATAGGATCAACAGAGGTCTGAGCGGACAAGGGTGCAAGTGCAGAGAAGCCATTGGACAATCCCACATAACTCTGCATCATGTTGATCAATCCAACAGGAAGGTCCATCTCAGGATAAAAAGCAGACGAGGAATACCCAACAATCTCTGGCAGATTGGCAAGAGTCGAAACGATTACAAATCCATCGGACGGAAGATTGCAAAGATAGAAAGACGCCTGACCCGGCTCTTCATCGATAAAAGCGGAAGAAGGGAAATACTCGATCTGAGAATTTCCTCTCGTGACGGTGGATGGCTTCTGACCAAAGTATCTTTGCGCAATTTGTTGAACGACCTCGAGGCTACGCGTTTGAGCAGTAATCAAGGTAGGGAAGAATGCCAGAGAGAATAAAATTCCACAAGCTATATGCGTGTTCTTAAACTTCATATCTAACAGATTACAGCTGGAACTTAGTATAAAAATCTCTCTCTGCAATGATCTCAACCCCAAGTTGACGCGCCTTATCGAGTTTATTCTGGCCAGGAGCATCACCAATCACCACATAGTTGACCTTACCAGAAACACTGCCGACATATTTGGCACCATGGCCCGTGAAAAACGCTTTGATTTCATCACGCTTGAAACGGGAACTTGTACCTGTAAAGATTATGGTAAGACCTTCTAGCGCATTTCCAAGTTTCTCTGCCTGATGATACTCCTGCTGGAATCCATAGTCAGAGCCAATGCAACTGTAATCAGAAAGATCTGCGTCAAGAATGTTTCGAGCCATGATCTCGCCAATACCATCAATCAGCACCAAGTCTTCGAGCGTAGCGTGCTGGAACTTATCCCAACTACCGAAATGTTCTGCCAAGAGTTTGCCCGTAATCTTACCTACTCCGTCAATACCTAATCCTCCGATAATTCTGTCAAGAGTCAGGGTCTGGACACTTTTTACAACACCATCGAGCATCAGTGCAATACTCTTCTCTGCGTAGCCTTCTCCTAAGATCTGCTGCAGATATGCATTGTAATCCGGACTAAAAATATCTGGTTCGAAAGCCTTCTCCTCACGGACAAAGACTCTATAAAGGTCATCGACCGTGGCTATATCCAGCTTATCATATAAATCAGCCAGGACATTAGGACCTAAGCCCTTGATATTGGCACAGTCTTTACCGCACCAGTACTCTAATCGCTGAATAGCCTGCTCGCGACAATGATGGTTCGGACAAATCCAGAACTCTCCTTTCTTCTCCAACTTAGTTCCACAGCATGGACACATTTCTGGGAAGAGTATTTCCTTAAGCACAGGAGACTCTGCCTTCATGCGCTCTGCATCAAGACCTGTAACTTGTGGAATTACCTCTCCTGCCTTTTGAACAAAGACATAAGCTCCGATGCGCAAATCAAGCTGGCGGATATAACTCTCATTATTGAGCGTGGCTCGAGAAACCACAGAACCGCTAATTGTTGTCGGATCAAGCTCAGCCACAGGGGTAATGTGGCCTGTCATTCCCACCTGGAAAGTAACGTCACGAATGGCTGTAGAAAGCGCTTCCTGTGGGAATTTCCTCGCCTTGCACCAGTTCGGGAACGTGGTATTGAGACCTAAGAATTCCTGATGATGACGCTGATTGACCTTGATCACGACGCCATCACAATCATACGGCAACTGGTGAGAGATACGCACCTCATTGAAAGCATTAATAGCTTTTGTCAGTTCTTCTAGGTTGCTGAAAGCCTGCTGACCTGGCGTACGATAATAGTCAAAACCCAGACGACCCAGCAGTTCCAGTGTCTCTGCTTGACTACAGAGTATCTGACTCTGATACAAGACATCCGTGCTATAGGCTGCGTAGGCGTTGACCACCAAGCCTCTCTTAGCTGTTACTTTCGGATCAAGCTGTTTCAATGAACCTGATGCCGCATTACGCTTGTTGGCAAACAATCGCTCTCCTGCAGCTTCCTTTTCAGCATTAAGTCTGTCGAAAGCTCCTTGTGGCATCAGCACCTCTCCTCGAACCTCAAAATAATCCGGCACGGCACGAGGATCAAGCTGTAGTGGCACATTGCGGATAGTCCGAACATTGGCTATCACTGATTCTCCTTCAATCTGATTACCTCGAGTCACCGCATCTGAGAGTTTGCCTCGGATATATACAAGCGAGATAGAGAGACCGTCATATTTTGGTTCATAGGTATACGACACTTCTTCTCCAGGAAAGGCTGCCTCCAACTGTTTGTTGGTCGACTGGAGCCATTCTTGTAGCTCCTCATCATTGTATACATTCTCGATACTCTGCATCGGAATCACATGCTGGTGCTTCTCAAAGCCGCCCTGGATATCAGAACCCACGCGTTGCGTCGGAGAATCTGGAAACACCTTTCCGCTGGCAGCTTCGAGAGACTGTAGCTGTTTGAACTCCATGTCGAATTCAAAGTCTGACATCGGAGGGTCATTCTCAATATAATATTTATATGACGCCCATGCCAATGCCTCAGTCAGACTCTGCTGATCATTGACATTACGCCGCTGGAACTCTTCGATTGTATATTCGGAAATCTTTTTCATGAAGGTTCAAATGTGATTTTACGGGGCGAAGATAATGATTTTTACCGAATCTTCCACTAAGGAACTCAAAAAATTAAGGATATTTTTTGCTTCTTATTGGAAAATAACGTATCTTTGCAGCGAATTTATAATAAAAAAACCTATATCATGATTATTAAGCAAGTCAGCGTACTGATCGAAAACCGCATTGGCAGCAGTTGGCAGGTATTCCAGGCCATGGCTGACAATAATATCAATATTCTGTCATACAGTATCGAAGATGCACCTGAAAATGGTACGTTAAGACTGATTGTTGACAATTCGACCAAAGCAGATTATGTCTTAAAGGAAATGGGATTCAAGACACAACTAACCAAGGTCTATTCGATGAACGTTCCAAACAAGACGGGATCCATGAGCAAAGTGCTTAAGTTCCTGGTCGATAAGAATGTCTCGATAAATTTTATGTACGCCTTCCAATACATGGGCATCTCTCAGACTGTGATTCATTCTAAAGACATGGATTTGCTGGAAGAAGCGCTTCTGCAGTATGAGCAGGAGCAGTTTGCTTGATAATCGGATTTCAGATTGGCACCATCACATTACCGTTTTTCTTAATTTCATATATTTATTAACCACATTCAGGATGTATCGTCCATCCTACCTAGGATTACATCTTGAAAGACTTATTCACGTAAGCTATGAATAGAATTTACAGTGAGCAAATAGAACGCGCTCTTGCCTTAGCAGAAGGCCTTAAGAAAAATTCTGCAGCACTTCAGGCCAAAGGCTTTGATCTCTCTCTGGTTGAAAAACTTGAACAGGACTGCGAACTGATGGCACGCGAAGGCGAGGCCATCGCTGCCGAAGAAGAAGCACTTGCAAAACATCGCGCTGCTTGTCATGTTATTCTTAGCCGGCTGAAGACCAATTTCTTCAATGGCAAGGGTTACATCAAACAGAATTATCTTCAGGATCAGTGGGCAGATTATGGGGTCCCTGATAAGCGATAAATATTATTATGCCTGATAAAAAATCCTGGAAGCCACGCTTCCAAACTCTACACACGCCTGACGGCGCAGTCTGTCTTTTGATAGTCATTGTCATCTTTGGTTATATGGGATCAAAGATGGGTGCTGCAAACATGATCAACACCATGATGGCCACCTCGTATGACCTCTTGATGAAGACTGTTTTCTACCTGATGTCAGTGTGTGTACTCACCGGTGCGATTTCCAAGATTTTTATTGAATTTGGCGTAGTCAAGCTGCTTGAGAAATGTCTTCGTCCTCTGATGCGACCTCTTTACAACCTGCCAGGTGTCGCCTCTCTGGGGGCTGTACTTACATTTCTCAGTGACAACCCTGCCATCATGTCGCTGGCTCGCGACAAGCGATTTGCCAGCTATTTCCGCAAATATCAGTTTATCTCTTTCTGCAACTTCGGCACAGCTTTTGGCATGGGCCTCATTGTTGTTGTCTTCATGATTTCCAAAGGATGGTACTGGCAACCTTTTGTCGGCATCATCGGTGCTGCATGCGGAGGTATTGTAGCGACACGTCTCATGCAGCGCTTCATCCTACAGACTTATCCTCAATATAAAGAGGAGTGGGCAGAGATGACTATCAATGATACTTCTAAAGGAAGTTCTGCTGATACAGAAAAAGCATCTACTATAGAGACAAAACCATCCATGTTCCTCCGCATACTCAATTCCTGTCTGGACGGAGGTCGTGATGGTGTAAATATTGGCTTAGCCATCATCCCTGGCGTATTGATCATTACGACATTCGTGATCATGATTACCAATGGTGCGGACCTGGAGTCTGGGCTCTATACTGGTGGACCTCGTGAAGGCGTAGGACTTCTACCTTTCCTTGCCTCTAAAATCGATTTTGTTTTTGAATGGCTTTTTGGCTTTCAGGATTCCCGCTTTGTAGCCTTCCCGATCACCGCTCTTGGTGCTGTAGGGGCAGCTCTTTCATTGGTCGATCAGTTCAAGGAGTCGATTGATGGCAATGCGATCGCTGTCTTCACCGCCATGGGCATGTGCTGGTCAGGCTTCCTGAGCACGCATACAGCCATGCTCGATACCATCGGATATCGAGACTTGACGGCCAAAGATATCGTAGCACAAATCTGTGGTGGCATCGCCGCAGGTATCGTAGCACACTGGCTGTACGTCTGCTGCACCCTGACTGGCAGTTTCTTTGCACCTGCCCCTTTGTGGCAAACTCCAGGCAACAATACTTTTGCCACTACCACTCAGCTCTGCTTTGAGGTTGATATGACGGCCATGGACGACGGTTCCTATGTCGTGAAAGACTGGTATGGCAGCGCTGGTACAGATCTCTCTTTCACGGTCAACAAGAATGACAGCACGATCAATGTCACCAATTCGTACGACAAGATCAAGGAGAGCTATTACCTCGTACGTATCAATACATACGCAGAACCCGGAGAAATCGCTTATGCTGTATTGTATACATCTGACGATTACTCCGAGTTCGCAGGCAATGAACAAAGAGGATATTTCTACACCTATACCTTCTTATATGATTGCAATAACAATCTGATTGACGAAGGTTTCTATGAAGTGAACTGGGGCGGCCATGAGAGGAAAGCTCCAGAAATCACCACCGAAACCGACGAAAAATAATTACATTTCAATATTACAAGCGCAGAGATCACGCTCGCCATCAGCATCAAGAGCGGCATTCCAAGCCTCTGTAACCCTGACTCCATTAGAGATAATTGTCTCTACCTCAGCTGGCGAGCAATCTGATGGCTTCTTGCCATAGAATGCTTCGAACTGCTGTGCTGCCCAGTTCCATTCGAAGTCTGCAAGATATCCCTGGATCTGTGGCAGTGAGATTCCTTCCTGAAGCAATGCCAGAGCCTCTGACTGTGGGACAAGCATACCGCCATAATCGCACCAGCGACCGGTTGCTACTCCATCTGAAGACAAAGGCAACTGCTGAGCTGTACGCTTCTGAAGCTGCTCCGACAGATACATCTCAATAGCCTGCTGGTATGCATCCAAGCCATGCTGCACCTGCTCTACACCGATCAAGCAACCTCCATATTCATAATAAAGAGTTCCCTGACGCTGACCCATCACTTCATGTGGAGTCTGCTCATCAACCAGTTTCATCAAGACAGAGACCGCCTCATTGATGTAGCCTACTGTATAAGGATTGAGCATCGTGAAGTTGAGCAGATCACGACGGGTAGCCTCTCCGACAGTTCTGTGGTCACGCTTTGGCCACTTGACAACGTCGCGGCGTGTACCTACCGACTTCAATGCATGACCAGGAACGATGATCGTGCGGCCACCGACTCCCTCTACGAGCAAAGAGAATGGGAACATGCGCAGATCGGCATGTGAGGTATGATGTCCGATGACGGTGCTGAATGCTCCCACCTGCATAGGCCAATAGACATAGCTGCTACTGCCGAGCTTGGCACCACGCAACAGCTGTCCATACTTGTTCGGACCCATCTTATAGCTATGGTTGCTCTGGTTGCTGCCAGAACCAGCATTGAAGAAACTGATCTGACAAGCGATGAGCAAGGTAGCCTTGTGATGGCTGACGCTATATGGGCCGGCAAAGAGCGCGCAAGCCTCGCCATTCTCAAAGTGACAGTTGGCAAAGAAGAGGCTCTGGGTAGCGCTGAACATACGACCGATATGACACCCCTGGCCTACAAAGCAATAATCCAGCTGTGCAGCATCACCGATATGGCTGTCGCTGCTGACGATAACATGCTCCATGCTCACATTATCACCGATATAGGATGGAGCCTCTGGCAAGCTGTTGACCGAGACTTCCACCAGGCGAGTAGCACCTTCTACCGTAGTGCAAGGACCCAGGTGAACGTTCTTGAGAAGGCGGACATTCGAAACCTTTACGTTGTCTTCGATGACGACACCCTCCATCTTCAGCTCATCGGCATAAGTCTTAGCCTGTGCATGCAGCATCTCCTTGACAGAAGGCTCCTGCACTTCGAGCGTTGCCTCCATAGAGGTAAGTCCATCGTGCATGATGACCTCCAAGCCGCCATCTTCCTTGAGGACACCGATCTCATCGCCATTGGCAAATGAGGTCTCTCCCTGGCCACAGATATTACTTACGTGCTGCAAAGTGACATTGTTGCCAATATAAACCTTGCCGCTGAAATTCACACAACGGACCATGTCCGCACAAAAGCCTGCTGAAACGCAGACACTCCCCCAATCGGCGGCTGTACAACCTTGAGACCGCAACTGGGCAATCTCCTGGTCAGACAAAGCTCGATAGAGGGAGAGGTCAAATGTCTTCATATAGAAAGAGAGTTAACGAAGTCGTTCGAGTGACTTGAGCAATGCGATGTCATAGATGACACCTCTCATCGCCATGATCAGGCAGAAGATACTCAGTGCCGGCATGGCCAGCATCATGATATTGGTCGATGCATCTACTGCAAAAGTGCCAGAGCCTGCTGCTGTCTGTGTCAATGAGACGACATAATCACTATACTTATTGAAGTCATAGAAGAAAAGTCCGTAATAGAGGACATTCAGAATGGCTGTATAGATAAGCATGCGAAGCTGCAGCTTGCGATTCTTATAAAGGAAGATGGTCACCAATGGAAGGATGAACATCAGCATCAGGACAATGAAAAGATCCCACGCCATCTGATCGATCTCAAAGCCTGGAGTCTTGCAGAGCAATCCCATGGAATTGAGTTCGTAGGTGGCTGCCGAAGTAGCAAAAGATGCCAGCCAGAAGAAATGCATCGTTAGGATAGCAATCACACTGGCCAGCATATAAACGGTTTGGACACGCTGTAACATGTAGTCGAATCTTTTCTTAGAAGCGAACCTGTGGGTTCTGCTCGTCCTTGTTCTGATTCAAACGCCAATAAACGTTGCCTTCCTGATACTCCTGAGTTGCGATGAGTGTTGGCTTTGGCAACTTCTCATAGTAGCGGCTGATCTCGATCTGCTCGCGGTTCTCGAAAACCTCGTCGAGGTTATCAGTTGTAGTTGCGAACTCCTGGAGCTTCTTGTCCAGGTCATGCTTCATCTCACCACCGATCTGGTTTGCACGACGTGCGATGATCTCTACGGTCTCGTAGATGTTGCCAGTGTCCTCACAAAGAGCAACGATATCACGCGTTACAGTATTCTGTGGAGCTGTTGATTTCTTGTAATCCATATATCTTGGTAATTATTTAGTCGTGATAGTTTTCAAGTTTCTTCTGCACGCGGCTGAACATCTGCTCAACCTCCTTGCTATATTTTCCATCCGGATAGTCGTTGATGAAAGTATAATATTCATCGTATGCTTCACGAAGACGATCCTCTTCCTTTTCCTCTACCGAGTTGATGGCTGCTTCATAACGAGCGCGGAAAATGATATAAGCCAGATCTTCGCGATACTTGCTATAAGGGTACTCATTCTGGGCGTTACGGGCGGTAATCACTGCAGACTCATAGTTATTACCTAGGTAAGTACCGAGGTTCAAATAGAGTTTTGCACTCAAATACTCTTTATAGCAAAGTTTGTCTGTCAATTCCAGTCGCATCACTGCTGCACTATCAGACAAAGCGCTGTTCGGATAGGTCTCAATGAACTGGTCAATCTCTTTAATAGCACGACGAGTCACATCCTGATCCAAGCGAGCATCTGGAGAATCTCTATAATCGCCATAAGCTACATTGAAACGAGCCTCCATAGCATGTTTGCCTCGTGGGTAATTATTGGCATAACGAGCGAAATACTCACCAGCGGACAGATAATCCTTCTGCTTGAAATAGCTCATAGCAAGCAACCACATAGAGTTTTCTGCCTCCTCTGTTCCACGATAGATTTGCGTACATTCAGTCAGCAAAGTAGCAGCACGTGCATATTTGCCGTTCTCGTAATATACCTTAGCATACTCGTATTTCTCATCGATATCCGTACTCTTCAAGATACGATTGTACTCGCCACATGAACAAAACAAAGTCATGCCAGCAAGCAGAACGAATATGATATTACTGATTTTCATCTTAAAATATAACGAATTTGGGCGCAAATATAATAATAATCACCCAAACTGCCAAATATTTGCATAAATACTTGACCATTTGGGTGATTATTTGAGGATATTTAATAATAGACTTGGCAAATTAACTCTCTTCAACGATCTTGCGAAGCATATTTCTCAGCATGGTTTCCTGTTCGAAAAGGCTATGGACAGGGACCTCATCCAACTCGTGCATAGGACTCTTAAAGTAGAACGACAGCCACTTCTGAATACCTTTCATGCCACAACGTTTGGCCAAGTCACAAAGCAGGACTAAATCAAGAGCCAACGGAGCTGCCAAGATGGAATCGCGGCATAGGAAATTCACCTTGATCTGCATCGGGTAACCCATCCAGCCTACAATATCGATATTATCCCATGCCTCCTTATTATCATTACGCGGGGGGTAATAGTTGATCCGCACTTTATGATAGATGTCTCCGTAAAGATCCGGATATTTCTCTGGCTCAAGGATCGAGTCAATGACGCTCAACTTACTTACTTCTTTGGTCTTGAAAGAATCCGGATCGTCTAACACCTCACCATCACGATTGCCTAAGATATTGGTCGAGAACCAGCCTGCCAGACCCAGCATTCTTGAATGAAATGCTGGAGCCAGAACAGTCTTCATCATAGTCTGACCACTCTTATAGTCCTTTCCACAGATAGGCACCTCCATCTTATCCGCCAACTGCCACATAGCAGGAAAATCGACTGTCAATGCAGGTGCGCCATTGATAAAAGGAACGCCTTCGGCCAAGGCTGCGTAAGCATAGCACATGGAAGGAGCGACAAATTCCGTTCCGACCTTCTTCATTTCAGCCTCAAAAGCCGTCAGATCATTGTGGATTTCTCCCATCGGCATATAGGTCTCGGTCGAAGCAGCCCAGATGACGACGACACGATCGCAGCCATTTTCAGCCTTAAAGTCACGGATGTCCTGACGAAGCTGTTCAGTCAAATCCCATTTAGTTAGACCTTCCTTAATCCAAGTGCCATTCAGGCGTGTGATGAATTTTGGATCGAAACAGGCCTTCATCGGCTTGATGGCTTTAGCCTCCTCTGCCACCAAGTTAATGTCCTTTTCTGTCAGTACCTGTGCATGCATGGCGCCATCATAGACGCTGTCAGGGAAGATATCCCATCCGCCAAAGACCAGATCATTCAAATCTGCTAATGGCACGATATCTTTGATGACAGATTCTTGCTCCGCACCATTCTTTTTATATTTAAGATAAGAAAGCTGTGTCAGTGATCCAATAGGTTTTGCAAGGCCTTTACGAGCTGCAAGGGTACCAATAATAAAAGTAGTACTTACAGCACCACTGAGGCCTACGACTAAGACTCCGAGCTTTCCTTCTGCTTTCTTTACTTTCATGATTAAAATAAAATTTATGGTGCAAAGATAGATAGTTTTTCCCGATAAAAAAAATTTTCTGGCATTTTTTATTCAAGATTTCAACATTAGGTACACGATGTTGAAATCCTGGATCATGGCATGTATTGCACTGTACCGTGTAGTACATGCCGACAAGAAAGAATGGACGTCTTACATGCAGGACGTCCATTCTTTGATGCAGGATCGGACGCCGCGAATCTCTGCGAACCTATCTTACTTGCAGGAAGGGATGCCAGAGATTCGGGCAAGCACTTCTTGCGCTGAAAAAAGGGAAATCGCAGACGTTGTCATGACAATCATGACAACATGACAACGTAAAAAAAGAGTACCGGACTATAGCTGTCCAGTACCCTCTCGTAAGGTGGCCGCTTCCTACTCTCCCGCGTTGGCAGTACCATCGGCGTTACAAGGTTTAACTTCTCTGTTCGGAATGGTAAGAGGTGGAGCCCTTGTGCTATAACGGCCTTATGTTTCAGTCGTTGTTTGACTATATGTTTTGACCTATTGAAAAGTTTTGTTCGTATTGTAGATTGTTATTGAAAACCTGTTTGTTTTTATTTTTTGCTCTTTTGGAGCTTTTTCAAAAGAAGTGTTCGGGTGATTAGTACTACTCGGCTGAACACGTCACCATGCGTACACCTGTAGCCTATCAATGTCATCGTCTATGACTACCCTAAAAGGAATTCTTATCTTGTGGCCAGCTTCGCACTTAGATGCTTTCAG